>NZ_AP023360.1:7961942-8278884 GCF_018326265.1 Catellatospora sp. IY07-71 | reverse complement strand
GGCTCGCAGCGGCGCGTCGTCGTGGACTTCGACGTCGCGCCCGCGGCGCCGCCGGAGCTGCCCGGCGTACACCTCGAATCCGCGACCGGCCCCCGGCTGATCTTCACCCTCGACGGCACCGCCTCGATCGGGACCCTGGTCTCGGCCCTGACCGCCCTCGGCGGCCTGCGCGACCTCTCGGTAGCCGAACCGGAGATCGAAGAGGTCATCGCCCGCCTCTACCGCCACTGACCCCGCCCGCACTCCGCACCCCCGGCCCCGCTCCGCGCCGCGCCCCGCACGCTCCGCGCCGCGCCCCGCACGCGCCGCGCCGCGCGTTAGGAAGGGCACCTTCTTATCGCTATCCGTAGAGGAAGGGCACCTTCTTAACTCCAGGGTGGGCGGGGTTGGAAGGCATGATCACTGGTTCGTGTCGAAAGCTGCGGTCCAGCGCAAGGTTTTGACACGAAACAGTGATCTTGGCCGCCGGCGCACGCACGGTGCGGCACGGTGCGGCGCCGTGGAGCAGGCGTCCGGTGTGCGCTCGCCGACACCCGCTTCCGGGGGCGATCTTGGCCGGTTACACTTTCAGCTGCACAGGGCCGCAAGGGGCGCGCTGGTTGGGTGGGACGGCGCGCATTCACCGTGCCGTACCCGGAGCAGACCCATGGCCGCCCGTGCCTCCTACCGTGACCTCGTCCGCCTCACCGGACCCTGGTTCCTCGTGCTCGCGTTCCTCGCCCGGCTGCCCGCCGCCATGGGCCCGCTCGGCGTGATCACCCTCGTCGTCGCCGCCACCGGCTCGTACGGCACCGGCGGCCTGGCCGCCGCCGCGTTCGGCGTGGGCGCCGCGCTCGGCGGCCCCGTCGTCGGCACCCTCGCCGACCGGTACGGCCAGCGCACCGTCGGCATCGCCACCGCCCTCGTCGACGCCGTCGCGTACGCCGCGCTGGTCGGCGCCGTGCTCGGCGGTGTGCAGGCTGCCGTGCTGCTGCTCGCCGCGCTCGCCGGGTTCGCCATGCCGCAGGTCGGGCCGCTGGTCCGGGTGCGCTGGGCGGTGCTGCTCGGGGACCGCGGCCAGCAGCGCCGGCTGCCCACCGCGATGGCGTACGAGGGCGCTGCCGACGAGGCCTCCTTCCTGGCGGGTCCGGCGCTGGTCGGCGTACTCGCACTGTCCGGCTGGGCCGGGGCGCCGCTGCTGCTCGCCGCGGTGCTGACCGTGCTCGCCGCGGTGCCGTTCGCCCTGCACCGCACCGTCCCGCCGGTGCTGCGCGCTCCCCGCGCCACGGCCACGGCACCGGCCGGAAGCTCGGTCCCCGCCACGGCGAGCCCGTCCGGCGCTTCGGTCATGACGCGTTCGCGGACCACGTCCGCCGCGGCGCGCGTGTCGGCCGTGTCCGGCGCTCCCGCTGGAGAGGCACGTGCCGCGGGGATCGCCGCCGCGGCCGGTCAGTTCCCCGTGGGGCGGGTCGCGGTGCTGGTCGCGGCCATGTCGGTGATCGGTGTCGTGTTCGGCGCGACGCAGACCGGGGTGACCGCGTTCGCCGACGCCATCGGTGCGGCGGGCTCCGCGGGCCTCATCTACGCCGTGCTCGGGGTGGGCAGCGCGCTCGCCGGCCTGGCGGTGGCCTGGCTGCCGGAGTCGCTCGGCCCGGTCAGCCGCTACGTCTGGTCGGCCGCCGCGCTGGTCCTGGGCACCGCCGCGCTGCTGTACGCCCACTCGACCGCCACTGCGCTGGCCGCCGTGATCGTGCTCGGCGTCACGGCCGCGCCCTACCTGATCTCCGGGTACGCCCTCGCCGGGCGGCTCTCCCCGCCCCGCCACGCGGGCATGGTGATGACCCTGCTGGCCAGTGGCGTCGTCGGGGGCGTCTCGCTGGGCGCGGCGCTCGCGGGCCGCCTGGCCGACACGTACGGCTACCGCGGCGCCTTCGGGGTCCCGCTCGCGGCGGCCCTGGCCGGTCTCGCGCTCGCCCTCGTGGTCGCGCCCCGCCTGCGCCGCGCCGCACGGTCCACCGCCGAGCCGGACGCCACCGCGACCGCCGACCGCCACCCGGCTCTCACCACGGCCTGACCGGCGCACCTTCCTCGATCGCCCGCCCTGTTCCTCGATCGTTCGACTTGCCTGGCAAACGGGCGTATCACGCCTCAAGATCTGCCCACCTGCCAGGCAAGTCGAACGATCTTGAGTGCGGCGCGCGGCGTGCGGCGTGCGGCGGGCGGCGGGGCGGCGTGGCCGTCCGGGTCGGGCGGGTGGGGCGCGGGTGGGGATGTCGAGTGGGTGGGCGTGGGTGGGGGGCGTCACCGGCCGGGGATATCGTGGGCGGTAACTGACGAAACGGCTTGAGGTGATTACCCGATGGGCGCGAGCGGCGGGCGCGACGCGGGGCTGTGGCGCGACGCGGTGGCGATCAGCGCCGCGACCGGCGTCATCGGCCTGTCATTCGGCGCGATCGCGGTCGCGGGCGGTCTGCCCGCGTGGGCGCCGATCCTCATGTCGCTGCTCGTGTTCGCGGGCGGCTCGCAGTTCCTCGCGGTGGCGCTGATCACGGGCAGCCCGCTCGCCGCCGTGCTCGGCGGCCTGCTGATCAACGCGCGGCACCTGCCGTTCGGGCTGGCGCTCGGCGGCGCGCTGGGCGGCGGCCGGGCCGCCCGCTTCGCGGGCGCGCACGTGGTGATCGACGAGAGCACCGCGTTCGCGCTGGCCGAGCCCGACCCGGCCCGGCGCGGGCGGACCTTCTGGACGGTCGGCGTCGGCATCTTCGTGACCTGGAACATCGGCACGCTGATCGGTGTGCTGCTGGGCAGCGCCGTCGGCGACCCGGCGGCGTACGGGCTCGACGCCGCGTTTCCGGCGGGCCTGCTCGCACTGCTGCTGCCCTCGCTGCGCGACCGGGCGACCCGGGCCGCGGCGATCGCGGGCTCGCTCATCGCCGTACTGGCGACGCCTCTGCTCCCGGCGGGCCTGCCGGTGCTGTTCGCGCTGCTGGGCGTGCTCGCCGCGGTGCTCCTGCCCACCCCGGCCCGCCCCGCGGCGGCGACGCCCGCGGCCGAGGCCGAGCCCGTGCCCGGTGCGAAAGGCGGCCGCCCGGTATGACGATCCTGCTGGTCATCCTGGCCCTGGCCGCCGGGACCTACGCGACCCGGCTCGCGGGCGTCATGCTGCACGACCGCCTCGTGCTGCCCGAGCGGCTGCGGCACCTGCTCCCCATCGCCGCCACGACCCTGCTCGCGGCCCTGGTCGCCACGGCGGTCTTCACCGAGGCCGGGCGCCTGGCAGTCGGGGTGGCCCGCCCGCTCGGCGTCCTCGTCGGGGCGATCCTCGCCTGGCGCAAGGCCCCCTTCGTCGTGGTCGTGGTCGCCGCCGCGGGCACCGCCGCCCTTCTCCGCCTCGCCGGCCTTCCCTGATCCGGTCCCGGCAAGAGCCCGCGCGGCCGGGCATCCGCGCGCACTGCCGCACCGGCCTCAGACCGCCCGCCGCGCCCCGCCCAGTGCATCCGCCGCCTGCGCAACTCCGGATGGGCAGCAGGGCGTGCTCGCGACCGCGACTGTTCCAGAGCCGCGGCTGGAGAGGGGCCCCGGGCGGTGGCGCGCCGGGTCACAGCCGGCCTTGGGCACGGGCGGTCTGGAGGGCTGAAAAGAATCGGGACCGCCGTGCAGGCACGGCGATCCCGATTCGGGCGGTACAGAGGTTTCAGGCCTTGGTGGGGATCACGGGGTCGCCGAACTTCACCTGCGGCTGCGGCATGCGCATGCGGCGGAAGGTGATCCCGCGCATGACCGCGTAGAGGTAGAGCGAGCCCATCCGCTGCGTGGTCTTCGGGTAGTTCGCCTTGATCAGCTTCTTGATCTTCCGGCAGATCAGGATGCTGTCCACGATCACGGCCAGCGCCAGCAGCAGCCAGATCACGTTCGCGGCGAGCTGGATGCGCGGCTCGCGGATCTGGATCAGGAAGAAGATCAGGAAGGCGCCGCCGAAGAACCAGGTGCCGACGGTGCGCCGCGAGTCGACGTAGTCGCGGACCAGGCGCCGCTCCGGGCCCTTGTCCCGCGGCAGCAGGTAGCGCTCGTCGCCCGCCTTCATCCCGGCCATGGCCTCCTGGCGCTCGGACCGGTTCTTCTCGCGCGCGCGCTTGAGCGCCTCGCGGCGGTTCGCCGGCGGCGGCTCGGCCTTGCGGCGCTGCGCCTCGGTGCGCTTCGGGGTCGCGCGGCCCTTGCCGGGCGTGTGGGAACGCGACGCGCGCACGATGTCCGAAGCCTCGGTCTCGGCGACCGTGGGCTCGGCAGGGGCGTCGGTGGACTTTCGGGAGAACAACGGCACGCAGCAAGGGTAGCCGACCGCGTGGGCCACCTGCCGCCCACGCCGCAACCTGCTGTGAGCAGGCTCTCCCTGCCCGTGTACGGAACGACGCCGGCCTGTCGCGTCGAGCCCCCGAAGCGGGGACTCGACGCGACAGGCCGGCGTTCAGGCACGTGCGGGGCCCGCCGGAGGGCGGGACCGGGCTGGGTCAGCGGGAGACGGCGGCGCCGAGGCCGGCGAGCTTGGCCTCGAAGTCCTCGTACCCGCGGTTGATCAGGTCGACGCCGTGCACCCGGGAGGTGCCCTCGGCGGCCAGCGCGGCGATCAGGTGGCTGAAGCCCGCCCGCAGGTCGGGGATGACCAGGTCGCTGGCGTGCAGCTTCGACGGGCCGGCGATCACGGCCGAGTGGCGGAAGCCGCGGCGGCCGAAGCGGCACGGCGTGCCGCCCAGGCACTCCTGGAACACCTGGATGTTGGCGCCCATCTGGTTGAGCGCGCTGGTGTAGCCGAAGCGCTTCTCGTACACCGTCTCGTGCACCACGGACAGGCCGTTGGCCTGGGTGAGCGCGACGACCAGCGGCTGCTGCCAGTCGGTCATGAAGCCGGGGTGCACGTCGGTCTCCAGCGCGACGGGGCGCAGGTCGCCGCCGGGGTGCCAGAAGCGGATGCCGCCGTCGACCGGGTTGTCGTCGATCTCGAACTCGCCGCCGATGGACCGGAACACGTTCAGGAACGTGGTCATGTCGGCCTGGCGGGCGCCCTTGACGGTGATGTCGCCCTTGGTGGCCAGCGCCGCGGACGCCCAGCTGGCGGCCTCGATGCGGTCCGGGATGGGGCGGTGCGAGAAGCCGCCGAGGTGCGGCACGCCCTCGATCTCGATCACCCGGTTGGTGTGCACCTTGATGATCGCGCCCATCTTCTGCAGGATGCAGATCAGGTCGATGATCTCGGGCTCGACCGCGGCGTTGGACAGCTCGGTGACGCCCTCGGCGCGCACGGCGGTGAGCAGGATCTGCTCGGTCGCGCCGACCGACGGGTAGTTCAGCTCGTACTTGATGCCGTGCAGGCCGTCCGGGGCGGACAGGTGCAGGCCCTCGGGAGACTTGTCGACGACCGCGCCGAAGCGGCGCAGCGCCTCCAGGTGGTAGTCGATCGGGCGCGGGCCGATGTGGCAGCCGCCCAGGTCGGGGATGAACGCGTGGCCGAGCCGGTGCAGCAGCGGGCCGCACAGCAGGATCGGGATCCGGCTGGAGCCGGCGTGCACGTTGATCTCGTCGACCCCGGCGCGCTCCACGTTCGACGGGTCGAAGCGCAGCTCACCGGGCAGCGCACCGTTGGTCACCTTGACGCCGTGCAGCTCCAGCAGGCCGCGCACGATCTCGACGTCGCGGATCTTCGGCACGTCGTACAGCACGCTCGGGCTCTCGCCGAGAACGGTGGCGACCATGGCTTTGGAGACCAGATTCTTGGCCCCGCGGACCCGCACCTCGCCCTTTAGCGGGCTTCCTCCGCTGACGATGAGCACGTCGTCCGACAAGGCAGACCTCCTGGGTATGGGACGGGCCGGAAAAGGAAACCCCGGCAGCATAGCGCTGCGTGATGTGTGACGGAATACACGGCAAGCTTAAATGAACACGAGCGCCGCGATTCGGACACGGCGCTCGCACTCAGCGTAACCAAATGCCTACGGCAGTGCCAGCATCTGGTCCAGGGCGACCCGGGCGTGATGCGCGGTGTCGGGGTCGACCGTGATCTGGTTGGGCACCCGCCCGGCGACCAGCTCCTCCAGCGCCCAGACCAGGTGGGGCAGGTCGATGCGGTTCATCGTGGAGCAGTAGCAGACCGTCTTCTCCAGGAACATGACCTGCTTGTCCGGGTGCGCCGCGGCCAGGCGGCGGACCAGGTTCAGCTCGGTGCCGATGGCCCACGCCGAACCGGCCGGGGCCGCGTCCAGCGTCTTGATGATGTACTCCGTCGAGCCCACGTAGTCGGCGGCGGTGACCACCTCGTGCCGGCACTCGGGGTGCACCAGGATGTTCACGCCGGGCACCTGCTCGCGCATGGCGACCACGTTCTCGTACGTGAACCGGCCGTGCACGGAGCAGTGGCCGCGCCACAGGATCATCTTCGCGTCGCGCAGCTGCTGGTCGGTCAGGCCGCCGTTCGGCTTGTGCGGGTCGTAGAGCACGCAGTCGTCGAGCGAGTAGCCCATCTCCAGCACCGCGGTGTTGCGGCCGAGGTGCTGGTCGGGCAGGAACAGCACCTTCTCGCCCTGCTCGAACGCCCAGTCCAGCGCGCGCTTGGCGTTGGAGGAGGTGCAGACCACGCCGCCGTTGCGGCCGACGAAGCCCTTGATGTCGGCGGAGGAGTTCATGTAGGTGACGGGCACCGTCGACGCTGCGATGCCGAGGTCGGTGAGCAGGTCCCAGCACTGCTCGACCTGCTCCAGCACGGCCATGTCGGCCATGGAGCACCCGGCGGCCAGGTCCGGCAGGACCACGCGCTGCGCGTCGGTGGTGAGGATGTCGGCCGACTCGGCCATGAAGTGCACGCCGCAGAACACGATGAACTCGGCGTCGGGCCGCGCGGCGGCCTCACGGGCCAGCTTGAACGAGTCGCCGGTCACGTCGGCGAACTGGATGACCTCGTCGCGCTGGTAGTGGTGGCCGAGCACGAAGACGCGGTCGCCGAGGGCGGCCTTGGCGGCGGCGGCGCGCTCGACCAGGCCCGGGTCGCTGGGCGCGGGCAGGTCGCCCGGACAGTCGACACCGCGTTCGGCGTCCGGATCCTTGCCGCGGCCCAGCAGCAGCAGTACGGGAGCAGTCACGTGTCCCATAGTGGCACCGATCGCCCGGTGCAGTCGCTCCCGTTGCGCTGTGGCCTGCCCCACGGCGCGCGCATGGGACGCCGTCGTGGGCTGGCGCGCGACTGCAAACAGCGCCGTTATGGTGCTGGCCATGCGAGTGCTGATCTGTCCCGACAAGTTCGCCGGCACGCTCACCGCGGTGGAGGCGGCGCAGGCCGTCGCCGAGGGCTGGCACACCGTCGCCGCCGCCGACGAGCTGATCTGCCGCCCGATCGCCGACGGCGGCCCCGGCTTCGTCGAGGTGCTGCACTCCTCGCTCGGCGGGCAGCTGCTCCCGGTCACCACGACCGACCCGCTGGGCCGCCCGGCCGCCGGTGCGGTGCTGCTGGTGGGGCAGCCCGGCGACGTCACCGCGTACGTGGAGAGCGCCCAGGCCTGCGGCCTGCACCTGGTCGACCCCGCCGAGCGGGACCCGAAGCTCACCTCGTCATACGGCCTCGGCGCGCTGGTCCAGGCGGCGCTCGCGCACGGTGCCCGGCGGGTGGTCGTCGGGCTGGGCGGCTCGGCCACCAACGACGGCGGGGCGGGCCTGCTCGCCGCTCTCGGTGCCGTCGGCCTCGACGCCGCCGGCCAGCCGCTCGCCCCCGGGGGCGCGGCCCTGACCACCTGTACCTCCCTCGCCGTGACCGGGGGCGACGAGGAGGCCGCCGTCCTGCTGCCGCCGGGCGTCGAGCTGATCGCGGCGACGGACGTCGACAACCCGCTGACCGGCCTGCACGGCGCGTCGGCGGTGTACGGCCCGCAGAAGGGCGCCACCCCGCAGGACGTCACCCTGCTCGACGCGGCCCTGGCCAACTGGGCGGCGGTGCTGGAGCGCGAGCTGCCCGGCTGCCCGGCGAAGCTGGCCGAGCTGCCCGGCGGCGGCGCGGCGGGCGGCCTGGGCGCGGCGCTGCTCGCCCTGGGCGGCACGGTCGCCTCCGGCATCGACCTGGTCCGCGAGCTGACCGGCCTGGACCAGGTGCTGGAGGAGACCGACCTGGTCATCACCGGTGAGGGCTCGTTCGACCACCAGTCCCTGCGCGGCAAGGCCATCTCCGGCCTGGCCGGCGCCGCCCGTGACCTCGGCATCCCCTGCGTGGTGCTGGCCGGTCGCGTCACCACCGGCCGCCGCGAGCAGGGCGTGGCCGGCGTCACCGAGGCGTACGCCCTCGTCGAACACTTCGGCAGCGTCGACCTGGCCCTGGCCGAACCCGCCCGCGGCCTGCGCGAACTCTCCGCCCGCCTCGCCACCCAGTGGTCCCGCTGAAAGGAAGGGCACCTTCTTATCGCTTTGCGATGTAGAAGGTGCCCTTCCCAACCGCCGGGTGCCCCCGTGGCGCCCGGCGGTCAGCTCACGTCGAGTACGGCCTTGCCGTTGACGCGGCGGGCGAAGAACGCCTCCGCCGCCTCGGCGGCCCGGTCCCAGCCGCCCCGCCAGCCGAGCTGCGGATCCAGCCGCCCCTGCGCCACCAGGCCCGCCAGGTACGCCAGATCCACGCCGTTGCCCCGGTCCACCTCGCCGATGTACGCCTCGATGCGGCGCCGCCGCCCGATCGTCGAGTACGGCGGGAAAACCGACGGCTCGCCCGAGGCGGCCCCGATCGACACGACCGTGCCGTCGAGCGCAAGCAGCTCCCACAGCGCGGGCAGCGCCGGTCCGCCGACGTTGTCCAGGGCACCGTCGAGCTGCCCCGTGATCTCGCCCACCGACGCCACCACCTCGGCGGCGCCCAGCTCACGCAGCCCCTTGGCGCGCTCCGGGCCGGCGGCGACGGCGACGACGTGCGCCCCGCCCAGCGCCCCGAGCTGGACGGCGAACCGGCCCACGCCGCCGGACGCGCCGGTCACGGCGATGCGCCGGTCCAGCAGCGGCCCGAGCCGGCGCAGCCCGTTGAGCGCGGCCAGGCCCGCCACCGGCAGCGCCGCGGCCTGGGCGAAGGACACCTCGCCGGGCAGCACGGCCAGCTCGGCGGTGTCGACCGCGCGCAGGGCGGCCCAGGCCGGTGCGCCGCCGAAGGTGACCACCCGGGCCCCGGCGGGCGGGCCGGAGCCGTCGGCGGCGGCCACCGCCACCACGCCCGCGGCGTCCCAGCCGGTGACCGTGCCCGCGGGCAGGTCGCGGACGTGCGATAGATCACCGAAGTTGAACGAGATCGCCTTGACCTCGACCAGAGCCTGGCCGGGTCCGGCGACCGGGTCCGGCACCTCGCCGATCCGCAGGTGGGCGGGGGCGTCGTGGTCGACCAGCAGCGCACGCATGGGCGGTGTCCTTTCGGGAGACAGGCGTCTTCGCGTACGCTAGATGCATGTGCATTGAATGCGCAAGCATTAAATGCGTTCACATTTACTGCACCTGCATGTTAGGCTCCGGCCATGCCCGAAGAGGTGGCCGTCAAGACCTGGCGCGAGCTGTCCCGGCAGTTCGCGGCGCTGTCCTGGGCGCTGGAGAGCGCGCTCAAGGAGCGGCACGAGCTGGGCATGAGTGAGTTCGAGGTGCTCGACCGGCTGGTCGAGGACGAGCACCACTGCCTGCGCATGCAGGAGCTGGGCGAGTTGATCCACCTCAGCCAGAGCGCCCTGTCCCGCACCGTGGCCCGGCTGGAGAAGGACGGCCTGGTCGAGCGCGCGCTCTGCGCCACCGACCGGCGGGGCGTATACGTCCGGCTCACCGGTCCGGGGGAGCAGCGCCACGCCGAGGCGCGGCCCACCCACCGGCGCGTCATCAACGACACACTGCGCGGGTGAGGCCCGTGAGGCGCCGTGGGGAATCAACCCGGGGCGCGCTAGCGTTATCTCGAAGGATTATCAGCACTTCACGCTGGAGGAGCACCCTGTGACCACGCCCGACATCAAGACGGACGCCACCGGTATCAACCTGACCCCGATCGCGGCCGGCAAGGTCAAGGCTCTGCTGGAGCAGGAGGGTCGCGACGACCTCCGGCTGCGCGTCGCGGTCCAGCCCGGCGGCTGCTCCGGTCTGCGCTACCAGCTGTTCTTCGACGAGCGTGAGCTCGACGGCGACATCGTGAAGGAGTTCGACGGCGTCGAGGTCGTCGTCGACCGGATGAGCGCGCCCTACCTGGCCGGCGCCACCGTCGACTTCGCCGACCGCATCGACGCTCAGGGCTTCACCATCGACAACCCGAACGCCGGCGGCTCCTGCGCCTGCGGCGACAGTTTCCACTGACGCGGAGCGGCAGTGGAAACCGGCAAGCCCGGTCACTGAGTCTTCTTCTGCGCCCTGTGGGCGTGGACACACAGCGGCACTCCGGTCACGCCGGAGTGCCGCTGTCGTATGTGCGGCGACCGGTAGGCTTTCCGCGCCCATCCATCGCCGACCTGAAGGCCGACCATGAAGATCTGCGTGACCGGATCGATCGCCACGGATCACCTGATGCACTTCCCGGGCCGCTTCGCGGACCAGCTCATCGCCGACCAGCTCGACAAGGTGTCGCTGTCGTTCCTGGTCGACGACCTCGTGATCCGGCGCGGCGGCGTGGCGGCCAACATCGCCTTCGGCATGGCCAAGCTGGGCCTGCGCCCGGCGCTGGTCGGCGCGGTGGGCGCCGACTTCACCGACTACCGCGCCTGGCTGGAGCGGCACGGCGTGGACTGCGACTCGGTGCACATCAGCGAGATCGCGCACACCGCGCGCTTCGTCTGCACCACCGACGAGGACCTGTGCCAGGTCGCGTCGTTCTACGCCGGGGCCATGAGCGAGGCCCGCAACATCGAGCTGGCCCCCGTGCACCAGCGTCTCGACGGCCTCGACCTGGTCATCGTCGGCGCCAACGACCCCGTCGCGATGGTGCGGCACTCGCAGGAGTGCCGGGACCGGGGGTACGCGTTCGCGGCCGACCCGTCGCAGCAGCTGGCCCGCATGGGCGGCGACGACGTGCGCCAGCTCATCGAGGGCGCGGAGTACCTGCTGACCAACGAATACGAGAACTCGCTGCTGGAGCAGAAGACCGGCCTGTCCTCGGCGCAGGTGCTGGAGCGGGTCAAGGTGCGGGTCACCACGCTCGGCAAGAACGGCGTCGAGATCACCGGGCGGGACTTCGCCCCGATCCGGGTGCCGGTGGCGCGGGAGATCCACGCGTACGACCCGACCGGTGTCGGCGACGGATTCCGGGCCGGCTTCTTCGCCGCCCTGTCCTGGGGCCTGGGCCTGGAGCGCGCGGCGCAGGTCGGCGCGCTGGTGGCGACGCTGGTCCTGGAGACGGTGGGCACCCAGGAGTACGACGTCGACCCGGACAACTTCCTCAAGCGCCTGGCCGAGTCCTACGGCGACGGCGCCGCGGCCGCGGTCCGGCCGCACCTGAACTGACGGGTCAGGCGACGCGTCTGACGTCGAAGGCGGGGGCGCCGTCCACGGAGGCGGCGCCCACGTACTGCTGGGCGCGCATGCGGCACCAGGCCGGAATGTCGACGGCGGCGGCGGGGTCGTCGGCCAGCACCCGGACCACGGTCCCGACCGGCACCTGCGGCAGCCGCCTGGCCAGCGCGATGACGGGCAGCGGGCAGCGCTGACCGAGGCAGTCCAGCACCTCGGCCGGTTCCTCGGTGGGCAGGCTCACATCCCCACCTCCGCGCGCAGCGCCGCGACGATGCCGGGCAGCTCGGCCAGGAAGCGGTCCACCTGCTCGGGCGTGGTGTCCCGGTGCAGCGACAGCCGGATGTTGCCGTGGGTCAGCACGCCCATGGCCGCCAGCACGTGACTGGGCCGCAGCGTGGACGACGTGCACGCCGACCCGGACGACACCGCGAAGCCGCGCCGGTCGAGCGCGGTGAGCAGCGCCTCGCCGTCGACGTAGAGGCAGGAGAAGGTCACCACGTGCGGCAGCCGGTCCACCGGGTCGCCCACGATCTCCACGTCCGGCACGGTCGCCGCGACGGTGGCGCGTACGTGCTCGACCAGGGCGGACAGCCGCTCGCCCTCCTTCGCGGCCGCCTCGTGCACGGCGTGCAGCGACGCCGCGGCGGCGAGGATCGCGGGCAGGTCGGGGGCGCCCGGCCAGCGGCCGGACTCGCGGTCGTCGGCCGGATACGGCGACACCCAGCGGATGCCCTTGCGCAGCACCAGCAGGCCGACCCCGGGCGGACCGCCCCACTTGCGGGCACTGCCGGTCAGCAGCGACCAGCCGCCAGGCACCGGCACCCGGCCCAGCGACATCGCGGCGTCCACGTGCAGCGGCACACCGGCCGCGCGGCACGCGGCGGCGGCCTCCGCCACCGGCTGGACCGTGCCGGCCTCGTGGCTCGCGCTGATCAGTGAGGCGAGCGCCACACCGGGCGTGGCCACGGCCGCGCCCCAGGCGTCGAGGTCGAGCCGGCCCAGGCGGTCCACCGGGACCTCGGTCTCGGTGCCGCCGTCGCGCACATGCCGCTCGCCGGCGTGCAGCACGGCCGAGTGCTCGATCGCGGAGCGGACGAAGCCCGGCCCGGTGCGGCGGCGGCCGGCCAGTCCGCCGAGGACGGCGGCGTGGGCGGCGGTGGTGCCGCTGCTGGTGAAGCTCAGCTCGTCGGCGCGTACGCCCAGGACCTGCGCGATCGTGTCGCGGGCCGCGTCCAGCAGCAGCCGCGCGCGGCGCGCCCGGGTGTAGAGCTTGCCGGGGTCGGCCCAGCCGTCGCCGAGCGCGGCCAGCAGCGCCTCGCGCGCGGCCGGGTGCAGCGGGGTCGCGGTGGCCGCATCGAAGTACGCGCCGACGCCGTTCTCGTCGCGATCGATGGGTCCGGCCTGCCGGGGATCTCGCACCCCTCGACGGTATCGTGATCTAGCGGTGGCGGCTCCGTCGCCGTCATGACGTCCCCGTGGACACGCCGGATCACCGGGCCGACCCCAGGCCCGGCTGCGGGCCCGGGGTGAAGTACTCTGCGACCGTCGGTCACGCCCCTCACCGGTGCGTCCGAGGGTGGCGCTGCTTAGGGAGGCAGGAGCAGGTGGTCGCAAAGCGAGCCCGCAGGCGAGTTCTCGGCTTGAGCGCGATGTCGGTCGGTGCGGTGACGCTGCTCGCCGGGTGCAACGTCGGCGACGCGTTCGGTGGCTTCGGCTGGCCGAAGGGCGGCATCACCGAGCAGTCCGAGCGGATGTACGACCTCTGGGTCGGTTCCGTGGTCGCGGCTCTCGCGGTCGGCGTGTTCGTGTGGGGCCTGATCTTCTGGTGCATCGCGGCCTACCGCCGCAAGCGCGGCGACGTGGATCTGCCCACGCAGACGCGGTTCAACCTGCCGATCGAGATCCTCTACACGGTGCTGCCGTTCCTGGTCATCTCGGTGCTCTTCTACTACACCGCGATCATCCAGACCGACGTGGACCGGCTGAGCAAGAACCCGGACGCGACCGTCGAGGTCGTGGCGTTCAAGTGGAACTGGCAGTTCAACTACCTCGCCGGCCCCGAGCCGGACGCCGAGCGGGTGGAGAGCACCCCGGGCGACAGCAACTACATCCCGGTCGTGGTCGTCCCGGTCGGCCAGACGGTGCGCTTCGTCGAGCACAGCGCCGACGTCATCCACTCGTTCTGGGTGCCGGAGCTGCTGTTCAAGCGCGACGTCTTCCCGGGCAACGTGGTCAACCAGTTCGAGGTCACGGTCACCCAGCCGGGTGCCTACGTCGGGCGCTGCGCCGAGCTCTGCGGCACGTACCACTCGATGATGAACTTCGAGCTGCGCGCCGTGACGCCGGAGAAGTACCAGCAGTTCGTGGCGGCGCTGAAGGCGGGCAAGGAGACGCCGGAGGCGCTGACGGCGATCGGTGAGCCCGCGTTCGCGACGAAGACCGAGCCGTTCCCGACCCTGCGCACCGCGAACTGAGGCTGAGGACTATGAAGACGGAATACCGGATCTTTATCGGCGTCTCGCTGTTCCTGATCGTGGCGGCCGTGGTCTACGGCTGGTGGACCGACTACGCCATGGGCAGCGTGGAGGCGATCGGCACGACCGCGCTGGCCCTGTCCACGCTGCTGTGCGCGATGTGCGGTGGATACTTCTGGTTCGTCTCGCGGCGCATCGACCCGCGCCCGGAGGACCGGCTCGACGCGGAGATCGCGGACGGCGCCGGCGAGCTGGGCTTCTTCAGCCCGGGCAGCTACTGGCCGTTCGGCATCGCGGTGTCGGCGCTGATCGCCTCGCTCGGCCTGGTGTTCTGGATGTGGTGGCTGATCGCGCTCGGCATCGTGTGCGTGCTGCTGTCCAGCTCGGCCCTGCTGTTCGAGTACTACACCGGCACCCGGCGCACCGCGGAGCACTGAGCTCCGGCGCATACGAAAGAACCGGCTCCCTCCACCGCGGAGGGAGCCGGTTCTTTCTGCGTAGCGGACCTACTCGGCGTACTTGGCGGCCGCTGCGGCGGTGATCCAGCGGTCCAGGGCGGCGGCCGCGGCGCCGGAGTCGATCGCCTCGGCGGCGCGGCGCATGTTCACGCGCAGCGCCTCGGTCAGCTCCGCGCCGATCGTGTCCGGGTCCGGCGCGCCCGCACCGGCGACCGCCCAGTCGTGCGCGGTGAGCGTGGCGGCCGTGTTGACCAGCACCGCGTCGCGCACCGCGCCGGTCTCGCCGGCCAGCAGGCGGCGCACCGCGTCGGCGTTGACGGCCACGTCGCCGCCGCGCAGGTCCCCGGCAGACGAGCGGGGCACGCCGAGGTCGGCGGAGTCGACCGTCAGGGGGGTCACCTGCCCGCCACGAGCCAGCCAGACGCGCGTAGGCGCGGCGGTGGTGAACTCGTCCAGGCCGTCCTCGCCGCACAGCACCAGGACCGTGTCACCGCGATCGGCGAACACCTGGGCCATCACGCCGGCCATGCGCATGTCGGCGCAGCCGACCGCGCCCGCCCGGGGACGGGCCGGATTGGTCAGCGGGCCGAGGAAGTTGAAGGCGGTGGGCACACCCAGCTCCCGGCGCACCCCGCCGGCGTGGCGCAGCCCGGCGTGGAACGTCGCGGCGAAGCAGAACGTGATGCCGACCTCGTCGGCGACCGCGGAGACCTGCTGCGGGGTCAGGTCCAGCGGGATGCCCAGGAACTCCAGCACGTCCGCGGTGCCGCAGGACGAGGAGGCGGCCCGGTTGCCGTGCTTGACCACACGTGCCCCGGCCCCGGCGGCGACGATGGCGGACATGGTCGAGATGTTGACCGTGTGCGCCTGGTCGCCGCCGGTGCCGACCACGTCGACCGTGGCCAGCCGCTGCTCGTCGGTCTGCGGCAGGGGAGCGGCCTGCGCCAGCATCGTGGACACCAGGCCGGAGAACTCGTCGGGGGTCTCGCCCTTGGCGCGCAGCAGCAGCGCGAAGCCGGCGATCTGCGACGGCGTCGCCGCGCCCGTCATGATCTCGCCCATGGCCCAGGCGGTGTCGTCCGCCGTCAGCTCCTCGCGCCGCAGCAGCGTGCCGAGCAGGTGGGGCCAGGTGTTCCGGTCGCCCATCGGGCCTCCAGGGGTGAAGGGCGTGGCGCGCGGTGCTCTGGTCAGGCGGCCACGGCGGATTCGTCGTGCAGCAGAGCGGCGATGGCCCTGGCGGTCTCGATCGGGTCGAGCGGGTGGACCAGCGTCGCGTCGACGCGGGCGTACGCCGCGAGCCAGCGGTCGGCCGAGCGCGCGATCACGACGCAGGTGGGCGGGCACTCGTCGATCTCGTCCTTGAGCTGACGCGCCACACCCAGGCCACCGCCCGGGGTCGCCTCGCCGTCCAGCACCAGCAGGTCGATCTCGTAGTCGTCGACGAGCTTGACGCACTCGCCGTAGGTCGACGCCTCGACGAACTCGACGTCGAGGTCCGGGGCGGGGTGCTCGCCGATGGCCAGCCGCATCCGGTCGCGGACCTGCGAGTCGTCGCTGTAGAGCAGGACGGTCTTGGTACTCATGCGCTCATCCTAAGCGGTGAGGTGATCTCGTGGTCGTGCGGTGCGCCGTCAGTCTCCGGCCGTGCCGTGACGGCCTCCTCGGCGGCTCTCGCGGCGTCCTCGCGGTCGAGTTGCCGGTCGATACGCGCGGCCTCCTGGCGGGACTGGCGGATCCACTGGGCCACGAGGATGGCGAGCATCGTCACAGAGACGATCTCGCCGCCCGCCCACAGCACGCCGCCCGCGGTCACCTGGTCGGCCCAGGGATCCATCCAGGACAGGCCGAGCGAGGGGTACCAGTCGCCGCCGAGGAGGGTCTTCGACTGCATGATGGTGAGTCCCAGCACGGTGTGAAACGGAACACTCAGCACCATCAGCAGCGCACGGGCCGGATACGGCCAGCGGCCGGGCAGCGGATCGCGCCCGAGCAGCGGCCAGAAGAACAGGCAGCCGGTGGCGATGAAGTGCGCGTGCATGAACTCGTGCAGCCACTCGTGGCGCAGCGTCTGCTCGTACAGGCTGGTGAAGTACAGCGCGAACGGGTTGGCGATGAAGACGGCGAACGCGGTCAGCGGGAACGCCAGCACCGCCGCGACCCGGCTGTGCAGCACCGCGAGCAGCGTCTTCCGGGGCTTCGCGGGCAGGGTGCGCAGGGCCAGGGTGACCGGCGCGCCCAGCGCCAGGAAGATCGGGGCGACCATGGACAGCGCCATGTGCTGGATCATGTGCACGCTGACCAGCGTGGTGTCGTAGCCGCCGATGCCGCTGACCGTGACCAGCGCGAGCGTGCCCAGGCCGGGGCCGAGGAAGGCGATCGTGCGCCCCACGGGCCACCGGTCGCCGCGCATCCGCAGCCGGTGCGTGCCGTAGAGGTAGAGCGCCGCGGCGAGCAGCAGGCCCACCGCGAGCCACGAGTCGAGCCGGGCGCCGGTCACCAGTGTCTCGATCGTGAACGGGGGCGTCTCGGCGTTCAAGGTCGTAACGGCCGAGGTCAGCGCGGTGAAATGATCGACAGGTGGCACCAGCCGAGGCTAGACGGTCGTGGTGGCGGGCGTGCCGCCGGGTGGCGACACGCCGCCAACCAGGCACCCCGACGCTCGCCGATGCAGGTCGGGGGCAATAATGACCGCGTGACTGCCGCCTCAGCCATCGACAAGAGCAGGATCCACTCCCTGACCAGGCCCAACATGGTCAGCGTCGGGACGATCGTGTGGCTCTCCAGCGAACTCATGTTCTTCGCGGCGCTGTTCGCGATGTTCTTCGCGATCCGCGCAGCGGATTACAGCATGTGGGAGAAGAACGCCCACGTGCTGAATCTGCCGTACGCGGTCTTCTTCACGACGATCCTGGTGCTGTCCTCCATCACCTGCCAGATCGGCGTGCTGCGCGCGGAGCGGGGTGACGTGTACGGGCTGCGGTTCTGGTTCACCATCACGTTCCTCATGGGCCTGACGTTCGTGCTCGGCCAGGTGAACGAGTACCGCGTGCTGGTCAGCGAGGGTGTGAAGATCAACTCGGACGGCTTCGGGTCGATGTTCTACCTGACCACGGGCTTCCACGGCCTGCACGTGACAGGCGGTCTGATCGCCTTCATCATCTACATGATCCGTACCACCATGGGCCGGTTCACGCCGGCGCAGGCGACCTCGGCGATCGTGGTGTCGTACTACTGGCACTTCGTCGACGTGGTCTGGGTCGGCCTCTTCTTCATGATCTACCTGCTGGAGCGGATGTGAGCTCGGCCATGACATCTGACACCCCACGCCCGGCGCCGGGCGCGCCCAAGCAGCGCGGCCGCGTGCGCCGCCGGCTGAACTCCGCGCTGCGCATGTTCGCAGCGCTGGTGTTCGCGGGCGGGATCTACGCGATCGTCGCGCCTGGTGGCGCGCAGGGCGCCGCGCCGCTGACGCCGGCCGCCGAGGCGGGCAAGGCGCTGTACGACCAGAGCTGCATCTCCTGCCACGGCGCCAACGCGCAGGGTGTGGCGGGCCGGGGTCCGAGCCTGATCGGCGTCGGCTCCGCAGCGGTCGAGTTCCAGGTGGAGACGGGCCGCATGCCGGCCGCCCGCCAGGAGGCGCAGGCCGGGCGCAAGCCCCCGCTGTACACCAACGACCAGGCTCGCCAGCTGGGCGCGTACATCCAGGAGCTGGGCGGCGGCCCGCAGCTCCCCGAGGGTGAGGACTACGCGTCGAAGGGCGACATCGCCCGCGGCGGCGAGCTCTACCGGATCAACTGCTCGTCCTGCCACGCCTTCTCCGGCGGCGGCGGCGCGCTCTCCAGCGGCAAGTACGCGCCGACCCTGGAGCCCGCCACGGACCGGCAGATCTACGCCGCGATGCTGACCGGCCCGCAGAACATGCCGGTCTTCGGTGACAACGAGCTCTCCCCGCAGGACAAGTTCGACATCATCGCCTACGTGCAGAACCTGAAGACCGACGCCGACCCGGGCGGCTGGGGCCTCGGCCGCTTCGGTCCGGTGACCGAGGGCCTCGCGATCTTCCTGGTCGGTGTGGTCGCCCTGGTCTTCGCCTCGCTTTGGATTGCAGGTAAGTCATGAGTGACACGAGCACCCAGGTGCGCGACGCCTCGGGCGTCGACCTGAACGACCCGGAACTCACCCGGTTCGACATCGTGCGCGAGGGCGCGCGCCGCGACGGCGTGGAGATCGTCCACTACGAGCCGCAGTATGCGCCGGGCTCGAAGGGCGAGAAGCGGATGGTCCGCATCGTCGCGTTCTTCTTCATCCTGACCGGCCTCGCGGCGACCGCCTTCCTGGTGGCGTTCATCTGGTGGCCTTGGGAGTACGAGCTGGGCACCAACGCCAGCAAGCTCTACACCCCGATCCTGGGCCTCACCCTGGGCCTGGCCCTGCTCGGCATCGGCCTGGGCATCCTGACCTGGGGCAAGAAGCTGCTGCCGCACGAGATCGCGATCCAGGAGCGGCACGACGGCCCGTCCGACCCCGTGCAGCAGAAGCTCACCGGCAACACGCTGCAGTTCATCGGCGAGGAGTTCGGCCTGTCCCGCCGCCCGCTGCTGAAGCTGTCCCTGCTGGGCCTGCTGCCCGTCGGCGCGGTGGCGGCCGCGGTGCCGATCGGCGCCCTCATCAAGGACCCGCACCACCCGGACATCCTCTTCAAGACCGGGTTCGCCGGCGCCACGCCGCAGAATCCGATCCGCCTGATGCGCGACGACGAGACGCTCATCCGGCCGGAGGAGGTCAGCACCGGCGGCCAGATCACGGTGTTCCCGCACATCCCGGGCGGCGCCAGCAACCACTACGCCGACTCGCCCACGCTGCTGATCCACCTGCGTGAGGACGACGCGGCGCTGCTCAACGGCCAGCTGTACAACATCAACCAGGGCAGCACCTGGAGCAGCTTCGTGGCGTACTCGAAGATCTGCACCCACGCGGGCTGCCCGGCCAGCCTCTACGAGCAGCAGACCAACCGCCTGCTCTGCCCGTGCCACCAGTCGCAGTTCCTCATCACCGACAACGCCCGGCCGATCTTCGGCCCGGCCACGCGGTCGCTGCCCATGCTGCCCATCAGCGTGGACGCGGAGGGCTACCTGGTTGCCACCGGCGACTACAAGGTGCCGGTCGGACCGGCGTTCTGGGAGAAGGACTGATCGCCATGAAGCGTCGCAAGCTCGATTTCAAGGCGCTCCCGGGCAAGGCCGCGCAGGAGGTGGACACCCGCCTGCCGGTCGCGACCCCGCTGCGCTCGATGCTGAACAAGGTGTTCCCGGACCACTGGTCGTTCCTGCTGGGCGAGATCGCGCTGTTCTCGTTCATCATCCTGCTGCTGACCGGCACGTTCCTCGCGCTGTTCTTCGAGCCCTCCATGCAGGAGGTGCACTACGACGGGTCGTACCTGCCGCTGCAGGGCGTGCAGATGTCCCGGGCGTACGAGACGGCGCTGGACCTGTCGTTCGACGTGCGCGGCGGCCTGATCATGCGGCAGATGCACCACTGGGCGGCGCTGCTGTTCATGGCCGCCATCGTGGTGCACATGTTCCGGATCTTCATGACCGGCGCGTTCCGCAAGCCGCGCGAGCTCAACTGGATCATCGGTCTGAGCATGTTCTGGCTGGGCTTCACCGAGGGCTTCGCCGGCTACTCGCTGCCCGACGACGCGCTGTCCGGCACCGGCCTGCGCATCGCCTCGGCGATCATGCTGTCCATCCCGGTGATCGGCTCCTGGGTGACCACGTCGCTGTTCGGCGGCGAGTTCCCCGGCGAGATCATTCTGTCCCGCCTGTACATCCTGCACGTGTTCCTGCTGCCGCTGATCCTGCTCGGCCTGGTCACCGTGCACCTGGCGCTGGTCTTCATCCAGAAGCACACCCAGTGGCCGGGCCCGGGCCGGACCGAGAAGAACGTGGTCGGCGAGCGCTTCGTGCCCCGCTACACCATCAAGCAGGCCGGCTTCTTCATGCTCGTCTTCGCGGTGATCGCGCTGATGGGCGGCCTCTTCCAGATCAACCCGATCTGGCTGTTCGGCCCGTATGAAGCCGCCGTCGTCTCGGCGGGCAGCCAGCCCGACTGGTACGTCATGTTCCTCGACGGCTCGACCCGCCTCATGCCCGCCTGGGACATCCGGGTGTTCGGGTACAACATCCCGCCGCTGTTCTGGCCGACGGTGGTGCTGCCCGGCATCCTGACGATCCTGCCCATGGCGTACCCGTGGATCGAGCGGCGCTGGAAGAAGGACTACGCCTCGCACAACCTGCTGCAGCGTCCGCGTGACGTGCCGGACCGCACCGGTCTGGCGGCCATGGCCTTCGCGTTCTACATGGTGCTGACGATCTCCGGTGGCAACGACATCGTCGCCGACAAGTTCCACATCAGCCTGAACGCGATGACCTGGGCAGGCCGGGTCGGCCTGCTGGTGCTGCCGCCGCTGGCGTACTACTTCGCGCGCCGCCTGTCGCTGGGCCTCCAGCAGCACGACCGCGAGGTGCTGGCGCACGGCGTCGAGACCGGCATCATCAAGCGCCTGCCCGACGGCCGCTTCGTCGAGGTGCACCAGCCGCTCGTCGAGCCGGACGCGCACGGCCACACCGACCTGCCGTACGTCGGCTGGACGGTGCCGAAGAAGATGAACCGCCTCGGCGCGCTCGGCCCGGCGGTCCGCGGCTTCTTCCGCCCGATCGAGCAGCCCGCGCCCCCGGCGCAGCAGCCCGAGCAGCGCGAGGAGATCACCACCGGCAAGCACTGACCGCGCGCCGGTCACCGACGGAGGGGCACCTGCCATGTGGCGGGTGCCCCTCCGTCGTACGCTTCCCGACAGGACGGGGGTGTGACCGTGCAGGACGCGCTGGCGGCGATGCAGACACTGGCCACGGCCGAGGGCCGGGCCGACCCCTACCCGCTGTACGAGCGGCTGCGGGCCGCCGGCCCGGTGCTGCCGCTCGGCGAGGGCTTCGCCGTGGTCACCGGATACGCCGAGGCCGACCAGGTGCTGCGCGGCGCCGGGTTCCGGGTCACCGACGAGGCCGCGCTCGACGGCTCCCTGCCCGGCTGGCGCTCCGTCGCCTCCTGGCGCTGGCTCAGCCGCACCATGCTGTGGCGCAACGCGCCCGACCACACCAGGCTGCGGCGGCTGGCCGGGTCCGCGTTCACCCCGCGCCGGGTGGCCGCGCTGCGCGCCGATGTGACGGCGCTCGCGGAGGGCCTCATCGCGCCGCTGGCCGCCGCAGGGGAGCCGGCCGACTTCATGGACGCGGTGGCGTACCCGCTGCCCGTCTCGGTGATCTGCGCGCTGCTCGGGGTGCCCGACGCCGACCGGGACTGGTTCCGGCCGCGCGCGCACGACCTGACCCTGGCGCTGGAGGTGTTCGCGGGCGACCCGGACGAGCTGGCCCGTGCCGACGCCGCCAGCGACGAGCTGGGGGAGTACTTCGTCGAGCTGCTCGCGCGACGGCAGCGCGAGCCCGGCGACGACATGATCAGCGACCTGCTGGCGGCGGGGGCGGCAGGGGAGGCCGGCGGCGCCGAGCTGGTCGCGCACCTGGTCCTGCTGCTCATCGCGGGCTTCGAGACCACCACCAACCTGCTCGGCAATGGCCTGGCCGTGCTGCTCGACCAGCCTGAGCACGCCGCGCGGCTGCGCGCCCGGCCGGAGCTGGTGGACGCGTACGTCGAGGAGATGCTGCGCTACGACCCGCCCGTGCAGGTGACCTCGCGGTACGCCGCGCAGGACGCGGAACTGGCCGGAGTCGCCGTGCCCGCCGGCACCGAACTGCTGGTCGTGCTCGCGGCGGCGGGGCGCGATCCGCGCCGGTTCGCCGAACCGCACCGCTTCCTGCCGGAGCGGGCGGGCGTGCCGTCGCTGTCGTTCGGCGCGGGGCCGCACTACTGCCTGGGCGCGCCGCTGGCGCGGCTGGAGGCGCAGCTCGCCTTCCCGCTGCTGCTGGACCGGCTCCCCGGCCTGCGTGCGGCCGGGCCTGCCACCCGCCGCGACCGCCTCGGCTTCCGCGGCTACACCCACCTCCCCGTCACCCCCTGACCCGACTCAGCCGGACGGGGTGTCGTGGTGGCCACTTTCGCGTGGTGGGGGCGGGGCGGGCGTGGCACAGTGGCGCCACACCCCCAGGCAGTGAGAGGCAGCCCCCATGATTCCCGCAGCTCTGACCCGTGAGACCCGGCCGCGTCAGCCCCGTCGCTCCGCCGTCGGGCACGGCGTCGCCCGTCACTCCGTGCTCAACCTCGGCTGGCTGGGCGGGTGCGGCTCGGCACAGCCGCTCCACCAGGGCGCGTGCTGCCGCCCGATGTCCCTGATGCCCCACTGACCTGCCACAACGCTTTCACCCAGGCCGGGCTCCGGCCCGGCTGGCGGCTGCCGGTCGGGTTGACCGCCGGTCGAGCCCGCCATGATTGGCGTTTCGTGTCCGAACCTGGGGTCTGGCCGCACTTTTGGACACGAGCTAGCGATCATGCCGTGCGGCACCGGCGGGAGCTGTGCGGTGGGGCTGGTGATGATCGGCGGTTCGTGTCGAAACCTCTGGTCTGGCCATAGGTTTCGACACGAGACCGCGATCATGGCCGCGCGAGCCATGGAGCCGCGCCGGGAGAGCCGCGCCGGGAGAGCCGCGCCGGGCAAACTGTCTGCAGGTCAGGGCAGCCGGGCGAGCCAGTGGGCGATGCGGGGGGCCAGGGCCGAGCCCGCCTTGACCCACTTGAAGTGGTCGAGGGGGACGCCGGCCTCGGCGCTGGTGAGGTGCTCGCGGGTCACCGCCGCCGTGGGGAGGGCCGCGACCAGGTGGTCGGTGGTCTCCGGCGGCGTGTACTGGTCGTCGTCGACGCTGATCGCGAGCACCGGCAGGTCGATCGCGGCCAGTCCGCCCTCGGCGGCCAGGTGCGCGGGGAAGCGGCCGTGGCGTGCCGTGTACGCCCAGTCGCGGATGACGCCGCGGGCCTGCCGCCCGCCGAAGCCCCAGCCCGGCCAGACCCGCAGCGCGGCGGACACCCCGTTGATGACCTGGGTCATGGCCAGCACGGCCAGCCGCTGCGCGCGCGGGTAGGTGCGCCAGTAGGGCAGCCCCACCGCGATCAGCACGATCCCGTCGACCCGGTGACCCCGGCCGCGCGCGGCCTCGCGGGCCAGGTGCAGCACCGTGGTCTGGCCGCCGAGGGAGTGCCCGAGCAGGACGGTACGCCGCCCGGCGCGCTGCTCGGCGAGTGCGTCCAGCACCGCGTCGACGTCGTCGGCCAGCTCGGGGTAGCCGTACCGGCTGCCCCGGCTGGGCCGGGGCGCGCTGGCGCCGGTGCCGCGCAGGTCGGCCACGGCGACGCTGATGCCCGCCTCGTTGAGGCTGTGCGCGAAGCGGGTGTAGTAGCCGGCGGGCACGCCCATCGCCGGGAAGACGACCGCCAGCGGAGCGTCGGGCGCCTGCGCGGGGTGGAGCAGGATGGCGAGCCGGTCGCTGCCGCGGTCCACGGTGAGCTGCATGGCAGCAGCCTAGACCGCGAGGTTACTCACAAGTAAGAACCTCGGAGTGTGACGCGGACCGCTGTGCGCGGGCCCGGCAGCGGGCTCAGAAGCCGATGGCGAACGCCTGCTCCAGGTCGTGGCGCGAGTACGAGCGGAACGCGATGTGCGTGTCCGTGCCGAGCACGCCCGGCACCTTGGAGATGCCGCCCGCGATGACCTCGGCGATGTGGTCGAACTCGCGCACCCGCACGATGGCGATCAGGTCCACGCCGCCCGCGACGGAGTACACCTCGCTGACACCCTCCAGGTTGGCCAGTTCCTCGGCGACCTCCGGGATCGCGTCGGTCGCGCAGTCGATGAGAACGATCGCTGTGATCACCGGAACTCCTCGCGTCGTGCGGGTCGATCAGGAACCTGTGCCGGCGGCACGCCGCCCAGCCGTGCCATAAGTTCATGATCGACGGTTGGGGAGGGGGCGCCGGGCCCTACCGCCATGCTAGGCGGCGGGGACGGTGAGGTCCCGGCCGACCCTGATCATGCGGTGCAGGTGCTCGTCAGGGGCGACGTACGCGCCGGGCCAGAGCACGCAGTCCTGGACGGTGCCGTCGACCCGCGCGCCGTCGCCGAGCACGCTGCCGGTGGCCTGGCCGGTGAGCACGACGCCCGCGCCGAAGAGGTTCTCGCCCCGGGCGGCGTGCAGGTTGGCGGCGAGGTAGTCGGCGGGGGTGCCGCAGTCGAGGTAGAGGCCGGTCAGCGGGATCACGTCGAGGCGGCCGGACTGCTCGGCCGGGCGCCAGGTGGTGCGGGCCAGCTCGCGCGGCTTGTCCGGCAGGACGGACACGGCGGCGGCGGGCAGCAGCGAGGCTCCGGCGAAGTTGTAGCCGTGGAACGGGTCGGGCTTGCCGGCCTTGACGCCGTGCATGCGCACCCGGTCGCCGTCCCAGCCCGCCAGCAGCGCGCCGAGGTCGGCGGGGCCGGTCACGCCGACGTACGCGTCGGCGTTGAGCACCAGCACGCCGCGCCCCGCGATCCAGTCCCGCAGGTTGCCCAGCGCGCCCGCGGTGCCCAGCGGCTCCTCCTCGACCGACAGGTGCGCCCGGTCCCCGACATGGTCGGCTATCTGCGCCCCGAGCCAGTGCGCGTTGACCGCGACCCGGTCCGGTCCGGTCAGCCCGACCTCGGCCAGCCGCGCCAGCGCCCGGTCCAGCAGCGGCACGTTGCCGATCGGCACCAGCGCCTTGGGCCGCAGCATGGTCAGCGGCCGCAGCCGGGTGCCGAGCCCGGCGGCCAGCACCACCGCGCAGAGATCGGCGGGCGCGGTCACCGGACCGTCCTGTTCCTGGCCGAACGTGCTCATCGGACCGTCCTGGTGCTCGTCGGGTGGCCATCGCGCCGCCCGGTGGCCCGAACGGTCGCCGGCGCTCCAGACATCATCCAAGCGGGCGGCCCCGCCGGGTTCAGCGGGTGGCGCCGGTCTGGTCGCGGTATGCCTCCGGCCCGATGCCGTAGTGGCCGAGCAGCCGCGCGGTGGCCGGGGTGAGCACGGGCAGGTCGTCCACCGCGTGCCAGCGGGCCTCCCACACCTCGGCGCCGTCCACGCTGGTCCGGGTGGTCGAGGCGGGCACCCGGGCGGTGAAGACCATGTCGACCCAGTGGCCCGTGTGGTGCACCATCGCGTTCGGCACGGCGGGCGTGACCTGGTCGGGGGTCAGCTGGATGCCGGTCTCCTCGGCCGCCTCCCGGCACGCCGCGTCGATCGGGGCCTCACGCCGCTCCAGCAGCCCGGCGGGCAGCGTCCAGCCCCGGCCGGGCGGCTGGCGCAGCAGCAGGATGCGCTCGGGGCCGGTCGCCTCGCTGTCGAAGATCAGCACCACCGAGCCCACCGAGTACCGCGCGGTCACGGTCTTGACCAGCCGGTGCCGCCAGCGCGGCGGGATCCGGTAGAAGACGCCGTAGCCGAAGGAGACGAGCTTCCTGCGCAGCGGTGAGCGTCGGTTCACCGTGCCAGGCTAGTCGACGAGCGCCTCGCCGGAGCGTCAGCGGCGTCGCGCCGCGGGGCGACCACGCTCACGGGCGTCGACCGGGCCGCCTCGCCCTGGTTGTCGACGCTGGCGATGAGCTGGTCGACGATGGTGTCGGCGGAGACCCGGTGCTCGGCTACCGCGATCAGCAGCGTGTCGAGATCCGGATACTCCAGCGCCACGGCGAGGCTCGCCAGCCGCTGCTCGTCGGCCAGCGCCCGGTCGCGGCGGCGCAGCGCCAGGCCGATCGCGGCCCGCCCCAGCTGCAGGCGGTCGCTGACCGTGCCCGCGGCGACCTCCGGCTCGGTGAACCGGCGGCTCAGCCGCAGCCGCGCGTTGGGCGCCTTCACGAACTCCAGCCACTCCCGGCGCGGGCCGGGGTGGTTACGCGCGCGGCTGACCAGGATGTCGACCACGTCGCCGTCGGTCAGCGCGGCGTTGAGCGGGGTGAGCACGCCGTTCACGGTGGCCGCGACGCAGCGGTCGCCGGTGCGGGTGCCCAGCTCGTACGCCACGTCCACCGGGCTCGCCCCGGCAGGCAGCAGCAGCTGGCGTCCCCAGGCGAACACCTGGATCTGCTGCTCGGCCAGGTCGCAGCGCAGCGTCTCGACGAACTGCACCGCGTCGGGGGCGGCCTGCTCCAGGTCCAGCGCGCGGCGCAGCCAGGCGTGCTCGCCGGGCTGGCGCTGTGGCGGCGGCGCCTCGCGCCGGTCGGTGCGCGTCTGGCCGAACAGGCCGAGCCCGGACCGGCGCGCCGGGCGGGCCGGGTAGCGGTACGGCGCGACGACGCCGTACTCGACCGCGCGGTGCATCTGCTCGGTGCGGATCAGCACCTCGACCATCTGGTCGTCGGGGCCCAGCACGGTGGTGTGCAGCGAGCGGTAGAGGTTGTTCTTCGGCGCGGCGATGAAGTCCTTGAACCGGCCCGGGATCGGCTTCCACTGCTGGTGCACCGCGCACAGCGCGCCGTAGCAGTCCGCCTCGTCGCCGTCCATCACCACCACGATGCGGGGCAGGTCCATCGGCACCGGGCTGCCCGCCTGCCGGGTGTCCTTCCAGATCGAGTAGTAGTGCCGGGGGCGCGGCTCGACGCGGCCGTCCAGCCGCTCCCGCCGCAGCGCGGCCGACCCGATGGTGACCAGGTTCTGTACGTAGTCGTTCCAGTCGGGGCGGTTGGACACCATGGAGTCGATGCGCCCGTACTCGTCCGGGTCGAGGAACAGCAGCACCTTGTCCTCGAGCTCGCGCTTGAGCGCCTGGATGCCGAGCCGGTCGCAGAGCGGCACCAGCACCTCGCGGGTCGCGCCGGCGATGCGGGCGCGGGATGCGGCCGAGCGGGCGTCCAGGGTCTGCATGTTGTGCAGCCGGTCGGCCAGCTTGATGACCAGCACCCGGATGTCCTGCCCGGCGGCGACGATCATCTTGCGGATGGTCTCCGCCTCGGCGCGGGCGCCGAAGTGGGCCTTGTCGAACTTGGTCACCCCGTCGACCAGCAGGGCGACGTCCGGGCCGAAGTCCGCGCGCAGCTGGGCCAGGGTGTAGCTGGTGTCCTCGACGGTGTCGTGCAGCAGCGCGGCGACCAGCGTGGTGCCGTCCATGCCCAGGTGGGCGAGGATCTCCGCGACGGCGAGCGGGTGGGTGATGTACGGATCACCGCTCTTGCGCATCTGGCCGCGGTGCATCCGCTCGGCGACCACGTACGCCCGGCGCAGCAGCGCCACGTCCGAGCCCGAGTGCACGGTGCGGTGTGCCTTGATCAGCGCCGCCACCGGGTCCGCGGGCGCCTGTGCCCGCTCGGCCGGCCAGCTGAGCATCGCCCGGATCCGGGTGCTGAGCAGGCTCTCGCCCGCCCGGCCCGTGGTTGCCGGAATCCCCGTCGCCACCGCAGCGGCATCCGCGTCCACTGAGGACACCCCCCTCACCGCCCGGAGGTGGAGCGTCGACCAGCACGTCCGCGGTCCCGGGGTGCCATGACCGCCCACTTCCGAGAGATCTCTGGATATCGCTCCATAGCCTAGTAACGAACGTGGCAGCCGTTCGGTCAAGACCTTTCATGCATTCGGTCAAGTAATGGCCGAACGGTTCACGGGAGGTGACCGGGAGTCAGCCGGGCTGCCGCTGCTGGGGCGTCCCCAGCAGGCGCCGCCACCGGGCCGGGCCGCGGGCCGGGGAGGCCCAGCCCGAGGTGGCCTCCACCAGGCGCGTCTCGGGGCGCTCCAGCCAGTCCAGGATGCGCTCGGTCTCCTCCGGGGTGGCGCACGGCGTCGGGCCGGGCGCGGCCAGCACCGTCTCCGCGGTCGGCCGGATCAGCTCCAGCGTCCGTCGCGGATGGACGCCGGGCGCGGCGGTCGCGGCGGCGGCGAGCCGGCCGTGCCGGACGATGGCGATCTCCCACGCGTTCTGCTCGGTGCGCCGGGCCGCGATCAGCTCCTCGATCGAGGTGAGCGAGGCCAGCCGCTGCATGCGGATCGCCGCCCGCAGGAACGCGGTCAGCCGGTCCCGGACCGCCGCCGCGTCCTCGTAGCGCTGCGCGTCCGACAGCCGGTGGATCCGGGCCAGCAGCGGGTCCACCACCGCGTCCGGGTCGCCGCCGAACGCGGCCCGCAGCGGAGCCGCGGCGCGCTCGTCGTAGTCCTCCGTGCTGATCGCCAGCGTGCAGGGCGCCGGGCACTTGCCCAGCTCGGCCAGCGCGCAGGCGGCCGTGGCCTTGCGTGCGGACAGCCGGGGCGTGCACTGCCGCAGCGGCAGCGCCTCGTGGATCGCGTCCACCGCCGCCTGCGCCGCCGCCCGCCCGGCGAACGGCCCGAGATAGGCGCCGCCGTCGGCGGCCAGCTGCCGCACCACGGACAGCCGGGGGTAGGGCTCGGCGGTGAGCTTCAGCCACTGCACCCGCTCCGGATGCTTGGAGCGCCGGTTGTACGGCGGCGCGTGCGCGGCGATCAGCCGCAGCTCGCGTACCTGCGCCTCCAGGCCGTGGGCGCACTCGACCGCGTCGACCCGCACGGCGGCGCCCAGCATCTCCTTGATCCGGGCCCGGCGCTCGGCGGCGGTGAAGTAGCTGCGCACCCGGGTGGCGATGTCGGTGGAGGTGCCGACGTAGAGCGGGCGGCCGTCGGCGGCGCGGAACAGGTACACCCCCGGCGCGTGCGGCAGGCCCTCGGCCAGGTGCTTCTTGGCCCGCTGCACCGGCGCGACCGCTTTGACGAACTCGATGGTGTCGCCGAGGGTGTGCACCCGGTGCCCGCCCAGCCGGGCGATCAGCGCGTGCAGCACCCCGACGGTGGCGCGGGCGTCGGCCATGGCCCGGTGCGACGGCTGGTCGGCGACGCGGAAGTACGCCGCCAGCGTGCCGAGCTTGTTGTTGGGCACCTCGTCGCGCAGCAGCACCCGCCGGGCGAGCTGCACCGTGTCCACGATGCGCGGGTTGGGCCAGCGGTAGCCGTGCGCGGCGCAGGCCGCCTTCAGGAAACCCGTGTCGTACGGCGCGTTGTGCGCCACCAGCACCGCGCCGGACAGGAACTCCAGCAGCGCGGGCAGCACCGCCTCGATCGGCGGGGCCTCCATGGTCATCGTGGTGGTGATGCCGGTCAGCACCGTGATGAACGGCGGGATGGGCACCCCGGGGTTGATCAGCGTGCCGAACGAGCCCAGCTCCTCGCCGCCGCGCACCTTGACCGCCCCGATCTCGGTGATGCCCGCGCCGTCCGGGGCGCCGCCGGTGGTCTCCAGGTCCAGCACCACGAAGGTGGTGTGCCGCAGGTCCAGCTGGAGCGGGTCGGCCAGCATGCCGTCGAGGGTGGGCTGCTCGAAACGGTCACGCGGCGCGGTGGGGCCGGGTCGCGGCAGGTGGTTCGGGGACGGCACAGACCGGACGGTAGCCGCACCGTACGACGTAACGCCGCCAGTCGATCGGTGTGGCGGGCGGTGCGAGCCCGTGACGTGGCACGTTCCCTCGGGCGGTCGGTGCGCGAAGTGAGCCGCGAACCTGAGCGACAAGATCGGCGGGACGGTGGAACACTAGGACCATGTCAGCCGCTGAACTTTCGTTCGACGCCTCGGCCGGGGATCCGGTGGAGGCGGCTGACTTCGTGCCCGAGCCCATCCTGTCCGAGCCGATCCGGCAGCGGGTCGTCTCCCTGGCCGCGGCGGTGCTCACCGCTCTGCCCAACGACGAGATCCCCGTCGCGCTGCGCAAGGTGGCCAAGTTCGCGCCGAACCGCCGGGCCCGGCTGGGCGGGGCGGCCATCGCCGCGCAACTGACCGCCGACCCGGTGTTCCGCCAGCGGATCGGCGCCAAGGTGCTGCCCGAAGCCGGCGAGCTGGGCACGGCGGTGCAGAGCGGGCTGGCCCCGGCCGCCGCCGATCCGACCGAGGTCGCCGCACTGGCCTACCTGGCCCGCCCCGCGGGCTGGCGTGACCTGCTCGACGCCGCCGGTCAGGCCGTCGCTGCCGAGGCGGAGAGCTCCGCCGTGGCCGAGCACATCCGCGACGCCGAGTCGCGCGCTGCCCGCGCCGAGCACGACCGGGCCGTGGCCCGGGTGGAGGCCGACAAGCTGCGCGACGAGCTGGCCCGGGTGCGCGACGAGCTGAACCAGGTGCGCGAGGAGGCCCGCGCCGCGGGCAAGGCGCTGCGCGATACGCAGGCCCAGCTCAAGCGGGCCAACGAGCTGCTCGCCATCGAGAAGGGCCGGGCCGCCAAGGGCCACGGCGACCACGAGGCCGAGCTGCGCCGCCTGCGCGCGAAGCTCGCCGACGCCGAGGCGGTCGCCGGGGACGCCCGCCAGGCCGCCCGCGAGACCCGCGCGGTCGACGAGGCGCGGCTGTGGCTGCTGCTGGAGACCATCGGCCAGGCCGCCGTCGGCCTGCGCCGGGAACTCGCCCTCGACCCCGCCACCGTGCTGCCCGCCGACACCGTCGCCGCCGCGTACGCCGACACACCCGGCACGCCCACCGCCGCCAACCGCGCCCAGAACGCCGACGACCCCGCGCGCCTGGCCCAGCTGCTCGCCCTGCCCAAGGCCCACCTCGTCGTCGACGGCTACAACGTCACCAAGCGCGGCTTCGCCGAGATGTCCCTGGAGCAGCAGCGCAACCGCCTGGTCACCGGCCTCGGCGGCGTCGCCGCCCAGACCGGCGCCGAGGTCACGGTGGTCTTCGACGGCGCCGAACGCGTCCACGGCCTCCCCGCCCCACCCCGCGGCGTCCGCGTCCTCTTCTCCCGCAAGGGCGAGACCGCCGACGAGGTGATCCGCCGCCTCGTCCGCGCCGAACCCCCAGGCCGCCCCATCGTCGTCGTCTCCTCCGACCGCGAGGTCGCCGACGGCGTCCGCCGCCACGGCGCCTACCCCATGAACTCCGAATCCCTGGTCCGCCGCCTGACCCGCACCTGACCCCGCGCCCTGCTCTCCTGCGGCGATCTTGCGTGGACTGTGGGTGCGACACGCACTATCCGGGCAAAAGGGCAACCGTTCGTGCAAGATCGACGGCGCGCAGGGTGTCGGCCGCGAGGGCTGCGCGGGCCGCGAGGGTCGGCGCAGCCGGACCGCGACGGCACGGCCGGGCGTGGGATCAGGTGCGGCGGGGGTTCTACGATCGGGCGATGACGGTGCGGGGCTGGGCTTGGGTGGCGTTGGTCGTCCTTTGTGCCGCGTTGGCGGTGGTCGTGGCAGTGCTGATTCCGTGGCACCGGCCGCCGGCGCCGCGGGCTGATCAGCTGGCCGCGCTGGCGGAGCTGCCGGGGGAGCGGGTGGCGAAGGCGCGGGAGCTGCGCGGTGAGCTGCGCTGGATCCGGTATCCGGCGATGTTCGTCGGGCTCGGGGTCGCGCTGGTGCTGGGGCTGACGCCGCTGGGGGCGTGGCTGGTCGGGCTGGTGCCGGGGCCGTGGATCGCGAAGGTGCTCGGGGGCGGGCTGCTGGTGCTCGCGGTCGCGGACCTGGTCACGCTGCCGTTCGCGGCGTGGCGGCACACGGTGCTGGTCCGCTACGGCCTGTCCACCCAGGGCTGGGGCGGGTGGGCGGTGGACCTGCTCAAGGGGTACGCCGTGGGCGCGGTGCTCGCCGCGATCGCCCTGCTCGGCTTCTTCGGGCTGACCCGGCTGCTGCCGAACTGGTGGTGGGCGGTGGGTGCGGCCGGCGCCGCAGCGCTGGTGGTGCTGCTCAGCTTCGTCTTCCCGGTGCTGGTCGAGCCGGTGTTCAACAAGTTCACGCCGATGGCCGACGGGCCGCTGCGCACCGAGCTGATGGAGCTGGCCGCGCGGGACGGGGTGCCGGTGCGCGACGTGCTGGTCGCCGACGCGTCGCGGCGCACCACCGCACTCAACGCGTACGTCAGCGGCATCGGCCCGACCCGGCGCATCGTCGTGTACGACACGCTGCTGCGCGAGGCCGCGCCGGCCGAGACGGTCGGGGTGGTGGCGCACGAGCTGGGCCACGCGAAGCGCAACGACGTGGTGATCGGCACCGTGATCGGCGCGCTGGGGGCGGCCGCGCTGGTGGTGGGGCTGTACCTGCTCGGCGGCTGGGGGTGGCTGCTGCGCCGGGCCGGGGTGGACTCGATCGCCGAGCCGAAGGCGATCGGGCTGCTGCTGGCCGTGGCCACCGTGGCGGGGTTGCTCGCCGGCCCGGCCCAGGCGTTCGTCTCCCGGCTCATCGAGGCGCGGGCCGATCAGCACGCGCTGGAGCTGACCGGGGATCCGGCCGGGTTCGAGGACATGCAGCAGCGGCTGTCGCTGGTGAACCTGTCCGACCCGGACCCGCCCGCCTGGGAGCAGGCGCTGTTCGGCAGCCACCCGACCACGGTCGAGCGGATGGCCGCCGCGCGGGCTTACGCCCGTACCCACGGCTGACCCGCGGACTCGCGCGCCGGGGACCGCGCCGCGACCGGTGACCCGGCCTACCGGTGGCCCGACGCGACGTTACCGTGATCTCAGCGCGACGCGACCGCGCTGAAAGGGCCGGTAGGCTGCGCGGATGCGGACGCTGCTGGTGACCAACGACTTCCCGCCCCGCCCGGGGGGCATCCAGCAGTTCCTGCACAACCTCGCCATCCGTCAGCCCGACGGCGAGCTCGTCGTCTACGCCTCGACCTGGCGCGATCCGAAGCCGTTCGACGCCGAGCAGCCCTACCCGGTGGTCCGCGACCGCACGGGGGTCCTGCTGCCGACGCCTCGCGTGGCCCGGCGGGTGGCTGAGCTGGCCCGCGCCGAGGGCTGCGACCGGGTCTGGTTCGGCGCCGCCGCGCCGCTCGGCCTGCTGGCGCAGGGGCTGCGCAAACGCGCCGGGGTCGAGCGCGCCGTGGGCATCACGCACGGTCACGAGGTCGGCTGGGCGGCGCTGCCCGGCGCCCGCAGCTTGCTGCGCCGCATCGCCGACGGCAACGACGTGCTCACCTACCTCGGCGAGTACCAGCGCGTCCGCCTGGCCAAGGCGCTGGGGGAGCGGACCCGGCTGCAGCGGCTCGCCCCGGGCGTCGACTCGGCCATGTACCACCCCGACGTGGACGGCGCGGAGGTCCGCGCCCGGCACGGGCTCACCGACCGCCCGGTGATCGTCTGCGTGTCCCGCCTGGTCCCGCGCAAGGGCCAGGACACGCTGGTACGCGCGCTCCCGCTGGTGCGCCGCGCGGTGCCCGACGCGGCGCTGCTGCTGGTGGGCGGCGGCCCGCACCGGCCGACCGTGCAGCGGCTGGCCCGCGAGCTGGACGTGGCCGACCACGTGGTGCTGACCGGCTCGGTGCCGTGGGCGGACCTGCCGAAGCACTACGCGGCCGGGGACGTGTTCGCGATGCCGTGCCGCACCCGCAACCGCGGCCTGGACGTGGAGGGCCTCGGCATCGTCTACCTGGAGGCGTCCGCGGTGGGCCTGCCGGTGATCGCCGGCGACTCCGGGGGCGCCCCCGACGCCGTCCGCGAGGGCGAGACCGGCTACGTGGTGCCCGGCCGCGACGTCGCCGCCCTCGCCGCCCGCCTGGTGGAACTCCTCACCGACGAGCCGCTGCGGCGCAAGATGGGCGCCGCCGGCCGCACCTGGGTCGAGCAGGAGTGGGGCTGGGACCTCCAGGCCCACCGCCTCCGCACCCTCCTCGCCGACTGACCCCCACCCCACCCCGCCCCGCGCCCGCTCGCGACGTGCGCGCAGTTTCGGGGAAAGTGCACGAGAGAGCGCCGTCTTACCTGCACTTTCCCCGAAACTGCGGCCCGGCCCCGGCCCCGGGGCGGGGATCACTCCTCGCGGGGCCATTCGTGGACGGGGAGGTTGGCGTGCATGTGGGTCATGTAGCGCAGGAGCATCTCGCGTAGGGCGTCGGGGCGTTCGAGGCCGCGGCGTTCCATGCGGTGGACCGTGTCGATCTGCCAGGTCGCGCCGTTGCGGCGGAGCAGGCAGCGCTGCTCGATGATGCCCAGCAGCCGGTCGCGCTCGCGGGAGTCCACGCCCCACGCCGCCAGGCCCTGGTGGGCCAGCGGGAGCAGGCGCCGCAGCACCAGCTCGTACGCGGTGAGGTAGCCCAGGTCCGGCCAGAACAGGTGGGCCTGGATGCCCTGCCGCGCGCCGGTGTAGAAGTTCTCGTCGGCGGCGGTGAACGGCATCCGGGACCAGACCGGCAGGCCGCCCTCGGCCAGCGTGCGCACCAGGCCGAACCAGAACGCCGCGTTGGCCATGATGTCCACGACGGTGGGCCCGGCGGGCAGCACCCGGTTCTCCACCCGCAGGTGCGGCATGCCGTCGGCGACGTCGTACACCGGCCGGTTCCAGCGGTAGATGGTGCCGTTGTGCAGGCGCAGCTCGGTCAGCTCGGGCACCTCGCCACCGGCGAGCTGGTCGGCGGGGTCGTCCTCGGTGCAGATCGGCAGCAGCGCCGGGAAGTAGCGCACGTTCTCCTCGAACAGGTCGAACACCGAGGTGATCCAGCGCTCGCCGAACCAGACGCGCGGGCGCACCCCCTGGGACTTGATCTCCTCGGGGCGGGTGTCGGTGGCCTGCTTGAACAGCGGGATGCGGGTCTCGTGCCACAGCTCGTGGCCGAACAGGAACGGCGAGTTGGCCGCGATGGCCAGCTGCACCCCCGCGATGGCCTGCGCGGCGTTCCAGTACGCCCCGAACTGGGCCGGGCTGACCTGCAGGTGCAGCTGGGCGCTGGTGCAGGCCGCCTCGGGCGCGATGGTGTCGGCGGTGACGTCGAGCGGGTCGGGCCCGTCGATCCGGATGTGCAGGTCCTCCCCGCGGGATGCGAACACCTGCTCGTTGAGCAGGGCGTAGCGCGGATTGGCCGACAGGGAGGACTCGGTCAGGTTCTCCGGGCGCAGGGTGGGCAGGATGCCGATCATCGCGGTGTGCGCGCCGACGGTCTGCGCCTTGCCCTCGGCCGCGTTCAGACTGGCCCGGACCTGCTCCTCGTACGCGGTCAGGCCGCCCCCGGCCAGCGCCCGCGGCGGGATGTTGATCTCGATGTTGAACTGGCCGAGTTCGGTGACGAACGCCGGGTCGGCGATGGCGGCGAGCACGTCGGCGTTGCGCATGGACGGTAGGCCCTGCTCGTCGACGAGGTTCAGCTCGATCTCCAGCCCGGTGAGCGGGCGCTCGAACTCGAACTGGGATTCGCCCAGCATCAGCGCGAACACGTCGAGGCACCGGCGCACCTTCTGCCGGTACGACGCGCGGTCCGCGCGGGTGAAGACGTGCTGCTGCACCTTCTCGCCCATGAAGGCTCACCGCCCTTCAGCGGGATCCTCCGCTAATGTCCCATAGATCCAGGGCGGCTGCCAGCCGGACCGGGAAAGCGCGAGGGGCGCCCGATCCGTGATCGGGCGCCCCTCACCGGGTCGTGCGGGCTCAGGCCAGGCGGGTCAGCTCGGCGGTGATCGCCTCGCGGAGCTGGTCGTACTCCTCGGCCTTGGGGGAGACCAGGGTGTCGTGCTCCTCGGCGAAGCGCACCTCGTTCGGGTAGCGCCAGACCGGCGCGTCCCGGAACTCGCGCGCCTCCCACGAGTAGCGCGGGTGGATGTGCGCGTGCAGGTGGTGCAGCGAGTTGCCGAGGATCTCGTAGTTGAGCCGGCGGAACGCGGGGTCGAAACCGTTGCAGGCGGCGAAGACCGCCTCACCGAGCAGGCCCATGTCGGCCAGGAAGTCCGCGCGCTGGGCGCGGGTCAGGTCGGTGAGGTGGTCGGCGCCGTCCACGTCGGACAGCAGCACGCAGTACCCAGGGAGGTGCTGCGTGTCGCCGAAGACGGCGTAACCGCTGTTGAGCTTGGCCATCACGAGGGGGTTGTCACCGCGCCGGGCCGCGCCCAGCCGGTCGGTCCGCCAGTCGACGAGCAGCTCGTCGCCGCCAGGCTGTGCGTGCCTACCCATCAGGACAGGTTCGGCGCGTCGGGGGCCTGGAGCAGACCGAGCCGCAGCGCGGTCATCAGGGCCTGGGCCCGGTTGGCGGCGCCCAGCTTCTCGTAGAGCTTCGAGATGTGCGTCTTGGCCGTCGACTCGCTGACGAACAGCTGCTTGGCGATGCCGGACACGCTCATGCCCTCGGCGAGCAGCTTGAGCACCTGGCCCTCGCGCGGGCTGAGCTGCGGGCCGCTCGGGGTGAGCCGGCGCTTCATCGCCTCGGCCAGGTCGGCCGCGGTGAACGCGCTGGGCGCGGAGGCGGCGTGGCGGGCCGCGGCGACGACCTCGTCCGCGGGGGCGGTCTTCGGCACGAAGGCGCTGGCACCGGCCTCCAGGGCGCCGAAGAGCTGGTCGTCGCCCGCGTACATGGTCAGCACCACGATGCCCATGGTGGAGCTGGACTTGCGCAGCGTGCGGGTGGCCTCCAGGCCGCTGCCGTCGGGCAGGCGGAGGTCCATGATGACCACGTCGGGGTGCAGGGCGCCGGCCTGGCGGACCGCCTCGGCCGCGGTGCTGGCCTCGCCGACCACCTCGAACTGGCGGTCCCGCTCGAAGGCGTGGCGCAGCCCCTTGCGGATGAGGTCGTGGTCGTCGACGAGAAGGACCTTGGTTCGCCCCGTCGGCACAGTACTGGTGGACATGCCCGCTTACTCCCCTTCTGGCACCCGCGCACGCTGGCCGCGGGTGACACACGTTATCGCGTCGCCCTGCCCTCTTGTCGAGGGGAACCGCCCACGACCACGGCAACCGTGGTCCCTACCGGGTCCCGAGGCCGAATCTCGAGTCGGCCACGGATACGTTCCGCCCTCTCCGCCATGATCGCAAGTCCGTAGCGTCCGTCCGTACGCTCATCGGGTATGCCTTGACCATCGTCGGACACCTCGATCAGACCGTACGGGGGATCGACGGTGCAGGTGACCCACAGGTTGACGGCGTTGGCGTGCTTGCGCGCGTTGGTGATCGCCTCCTGCGCGATACGCAGCAGCTCCGACTCGATCGAGGCGGGCAGGCGGCCCGCCTCGTCGAGCGACAGGTTCACCTTCAGCCCGGCCTGGTTGCCCGAGATGCGGGCGAACTCGGCGATCGCCGCGGTCAGGCCGCCGTGCCGGTCCACCTCGCTGCGCAGCTCGAACAGGCTCAGCCGCAGCTCGGTGATCACCCGGGTGATCTCGGAGCGGAGCACGCGCAGCTCCTCGGCCGTGTCCTCGGCCCCCTCGGGCAGCGTGGCCTGCGCGTTGTCCACGCCGTACCCGATCATCACGAGCTCCTGGGCGACGCCGTCGTGGATCTCGCGGGCCAGCCGCTGGCGCTCCTCGTTGGTGGCGATGGAGCGCACCTCCTCGAACAGCAGCGCGGCCTCCAGCCGCAGCGCCGCCGGGGTGGCCGCGGCCACGATGCGGCCGGTCAGCTGGGGCGGGAAGAGGTTGGTGCCGTCGCGCTCCAGGGCCACCAGGCCGACCGTGCGCACGCCCGCGATCAGCGGCACGACCAGCGCGGACACCGGGCCGGTCGGCTCGAAGGAGCGCAGCTGGGAGCGCCCGGACACCTGCGGCTGCTGGCTGGCCCACGCGTCGGCGATGGCCGAGTCGGCGTCCAGGCTGGTCTCCCAGGCGGCCCGGGTCGAGGTGTCGTCGGCCTCCACGCCGAACTGCGCCAGCACCACCAGGCGGCCCGCGCCGCTGGCGGCGAGCACCGCGGCCCGCTGCGGGCGGCCGATCGGGCGGATCTCCTCGATGACGTGCTCGGCGATACTGCCCGGGTCCAGGGTGGCGCCGGGCAGCTGGCGGGCCACCTGGCGCAGCTGGGTGAGCAGGCGGGTGGCCTCGGCGTAGGGCTGGGGCGTGCGGCGGATCAGCGCGGCCCGCTGCATGGCGCCGGTGGTGATGGTGCCGACCGCGGCCAGGATCAGCCACTGCGCGCACACCGCCAGGTAGCCGAACTGGCTGAGCTGGCGTACCCCCTCGGGCGCGATGGTCAGCCAGCCCGCCACGGTCAGGGTCAGCGCGGCGATGCTGAGCAGCCCCGCCGACTCCAGCGGGCGGTTGTTGAGCATCGCGGCGGTGATCGGCACGGCCAGGTACGGCAGCACGGCGGACGCGCCGACCCCGTCGGACACGGTGCCGGCCGCGTCGGCGGCGACCGCGATGGCGCTCGCGCCCATGCCGACCAGCACGGTCTCGGCGAAGCGGCCCAGCGGCGCGACCACCGGGTGCCGGGGCGCGAGCACCCCGGGCAGCGCGGCCAGCGCGAGCAGGGCGACCCAGCGCAGCTCGGCCGGGTCGCCGGTGGCCACCCAGATCAGCACCCCGACCAGCAGCAGCATGGTGCCGCGTACGGCGATCGCCATCAGCTGCGAGGCGGGGATGCGGGGCCGGCGCCGGGGGCGCTCAGCGGCGGTAGATGGCATCGATCTCCTCCGCGTACTCCTTCATCACGACCGCGCGCTTGACCTTGAGCGACGGGGTGAGCTCCCCGGTCGCCTCGGTGAAGTCACGCGGCAGGATGCGAAAAACCTTGATGCCCTCGGCCTGCGAGACGGCCTTGTTGGCCTCCGCGACCGCGGCTTCGATCTCGGCGCGCAGGTCCGGGTCCTCGCGCAGCTCGGCCATCGCCGTCTCCGGCCGGCCGCGCTCGGCGAGCCAGGCCGGCAGCGCCTCCGGGTCGATGGTGACCAGCGCCGCGATGAACGGCTGCCGGTCGCCCACCACCATGCACTGGCTGACCAGCGCGTGGGCGCGGACCCGGTCCTCCAGCACGGCCGGGGCGACGTTCTTGCCGCCGGCCGTCACGATGATCTCCTTCTTGCGGCCGGTGATGCTCAGGAAGCCGTCGGCGTCCAGCGAGCCCAGGTCACCGGTGTGGAACCAGCCCTCGGCGTCGATGGCCTCGGCGGTGGCGGCCGGGTTGTTCCAGTAGCCGGGGAAGATCACCTCGCCGCGGGCCAGGATCTCGCCGTCGTCGGCGATGGCGATGGTCACCCCCGGCAGCGGCTGCCCGACCGTGCCGATGCGCTGCGCGCTCGCCCGGTTGAAGGTGATCGCGGGCGACGTCTCGGTCAGCCCGTAGCCCTCCAGCACGTTGAGGCCCACGCCGCGGAAGAAGTGGCCCAGCCGGTCGCCCAGCGGCGCGCCGCCGGAGATGGCGCTGTGGCACCGGCCGCCCAGGGCCGCCCGCAGCTTGCCGTACACCAGCTTGTCGAAGACCGTGTGGCGCAGCTTCAGGCCCAGGCCCGGCCCGCCGGGGGTCTGCAGGGCCTTGCTGTACGCGATCGCGACGGCCTCGGCCCGGTCGAAGATCGCGCCCTTGCCGCCGCTGTGCGCCTTCTGCCGGGCGCTGTTGTAGACCTTCTCGAACACCCGCGGCACGCTCAGCAGGAACGTGGGCCGGAACGCGGTCAGGTCGGCGACCAGGTTCTTCACGTCGGCGGTGTGCGTGGTCTTCACCCGGCCGGCCACCACGCCGAGCTGCAGCAGCCGCGCGAACGCGTGGGCCAGCGGCAGGAACAGCACAGTCGAGGCGCCCTCGTGGAACAGCACGTCCAGCGCCGGGATGGCGTTGCCGATGTCGGAGAGCATGTTGCGGTGCGTCAGCACGCAGCCCTTCGGGCGGCCGGTGGTGCCCGAGGTGTAGACGATGGTCGCCGGGTCGTCCGCGCTGCCGGACTTGCGGCGCACGTCGATCTCGGCGGGGTCCACCGACGCGCCGAGGGTGACCAGGGTGGGCAGGTCGCCGCCGTCGATCTCCCAGAGGCGGGCCAGGGCCGGCGCGGCCGCGCGCACGGTCGCCGAGTGCTCGGCGGTCTCGGTGAAACAGCCGACCGCGCCCGAGTCGGCGAGGATCCACTGCACCTGCTCGGTGCTGGAGGTCTCGTAGATGGGCACGGTGACCGCGCCGCAGGCCCAGATCGCGTAGTCGATGAGCGTCCACTCGTAACGCGTCTTGCTCATCAGGCCGACGCGGTCACCGGGCTGCACGCCGGACGCCACCAGGCCACGGGCCAGCGCCACGACCTCGGCGTGGAACTGCTCGCTGGTGATGTCATCGAAGCCGGTCGCGGTGCGGCGGGAGAACTGCACCAGCTGGGGCGTCTGTGCCGCGTTGTCCCACACGGGGTCGGTCAGGCGAGCCGTGTCATCGATCGTCACCGCCGGGGCCTGCGAAAACTGCCGCACCATGCGCTCCTTGGACTGCTCGTGCGGGCATCCGGCGCGCCCGCGCCGGCCGTCGGCGAAACGCCACGGCCGTCCCCGGCACTGTAGAACGTCGGCCCCGCGGTCCTGCAAACGCTGTCCTGCTTCGGACGGGCGAGCGCGGTCCGGCGCGCCGCCCGCCGTGGCGGGTCGGACCCCGGTGACCATGTACAGGTAGCCTGCTGGTCATGGCGGATTCCTCCTCCCAGTCGATCGTCATCAACGCCGACCCGGCCCGCATCGCCGAGGTCATCTGCGACTACCCGTCGTATCCCCGGTGGACCCAGGCCATCAAGGCCGCGGAGGTGCTGGAGGAGTACGAGGACGGCTACCCGGCCACCGTGCGCTTCGTCATCGACGCGGGCATCGTGCAGGACGAGTACACGCTGCACTACGACTACGCCGAGGACATCTCGCGGATCGAGTGGCACCTGGTCGCGCCGTCGAAGATGCAGAAGGCGCAGGACGGCTCGTACGACATCGTGGACAACGGGGACGGCACCTGCACGGTGACCTACACGCTGTCGGTGGACCTGTCGATCGGCATGCTGGGCATGTTCAAGAAGAAGGCGGAGAAGGCGATCATGGATACCGCCCTCAAGGAGCTCAAGAAGCAGGTCGAGGCCTGAGCATGGACATGTCACCGGGCACCGCCCGCGAGGAGGCGGAGCGGCTGGTGGCGGCGGTGCTCGCCGCCGCGACGCTGGCCGCCAACGCCAACCCGCACATCTCCACCGGCTCGGCCGAGTGCTGCATCTGTCCACTCTGCAAGGTGATCGCCGCGGTGCGCGATCCCGACCCGGAGCTGGTCGAGCGGGTGGCCACCGGCGCCGGCGACTTGGCCGCCGGGCTGGCCAGCTTCCTGCGCGCCGTCTCCACGCACCGGCCGGGGGATGCCGCCTGGAGTGACGCCACCGCGGCCGAGGGAGACGCCGAGCCGCGTACCGCGCCTGTTGTCAAGAAGGTCGCCAAGAAAATCGTCAAGAAGGCTGTCGCGAAGCCGACACCCGATGTTTCCGAACCGGAAACCACCGCGTCACAGCCCCCGGTTAAGGCAGCTAAGAAAGCCGTTCGCAAGGCCGAACCGCACCCGCCCGCGGAGCTGTGACGGCGATCTTCGCCGGGCGACGCTCGCCGGGGCCGGTCGCGGCGTTAGGGTGATGCCCAGAGAACGGCGTGGCACCCCAAAGCGTCACCGCCGGCAAGCCCAGCAAGGAAGGGTTCGGCCGTGGCACTCACCATCGGCGTGGACATCGGTGGCACCAAGGTGCTCGGCGGTGTGGTCGATCCTGACGGCACCGTGATCGCGACGAGCCGTCGCGACACCCCGGCCGGCGACGTCGCCGCGACCCGGGACGTGATCATCGATGTGGTGAAGGATCTGTCCACCGAGCACAGGGTGGACGCGGTCGGCATCGGCGCCGCCGGATGGATTGACGCGACCCGGTCGACGGTGCTGTTCGCACCGAACCTGGCCTGGCGTGACGAGCCGCTGCGGGACTACGTCGCCAAGGCGGTGAACCTCCCCGTGGTGGTGGAGAACGACGCGAACGTGGCGGCGTGGGCGGAGTTCCGCTACGGCGCGGCGGCCGACGCCGAGGACTCGATGGTGATGTTCACCGTCGGCACCGGCATCGGCGGCGGCATCGTGCTCGGCGGCGGCCTGGTCCGCGGCGCGCACGGCATCGCGGCGGAGATCGGTCACATGCTGGCGGTGCCCGACGGGCACGTGTGCGGCTGCGGCCGGCACGGCTGCATCGAGCAGTACGCCAGCGGCAACGCCCTGGTCCGCTTCGCGCGGGCGGGTGCCCAGGCCGAGCCCGAGCGCGCCAAGCTGCTGCTCGACAAGGCCGAAGGCAAGGTCGAGAACATCACCGGCCCGATCGTGACCTCGGCGGCGCAGGCCGGCGACGAGATCGCGATCGACGCGTTCGGCCAGATCGGCTACTGGCTCGGCCAGGGCCTGGCCGACCTGGTCCAGATCCTCGACCCCCAGGTCCTCGTGGTGGGCGGCGGCGTCATCGACGCCGGCGACCTCCTGATGACCCCCGCCCGCCAGTCCTACCTGGACAGCCTCGCCCAGCGCGGCCGCCTCCCGGTGGCCGAGCTCCGCGCCGCCAAGATGGGCAACACCGCAGGCCTCATCGGCGCCGCCGACCTGGCCCGCCAGTAGCAGCAGACATGTGTTGATCATGAACTTATGCGGAACGTGGTGAGTCCCTTGGCGCGTCGCGAGAGCGGCGGCGCGCCGGGACGAACCATGTTCCGAACGGCTCGACGGCGTGTCGCTGACATAAGTTCATGATCGCCGTGTGGCGGGTGGGGCATGCTGGGCGGCATGTCGGTGCGGGTGGTTTCGTACAACGTGCATTCGCTGCGGGATGATCTCGGGGCCTTGGCGCGGGTGGTGCGGGGGCTGGCGCCGGACGTGCTGATCGTGCAGGAGGCGCCGCGGCGGTGGCGGTGGCGCACGAAGTGCGCGGACCTGGCGCACTCGTTCGGGATGTACATGGCCGCGGGTGGGATGCCCAGCCTCGGTAACGTGATCATGACAAATCTGCGGGTACGCGTGCTCGACCAGTGGTGCATGCGCTACCCGCTGACCCCCGGACGGCACATGCGGGGCGCGGTGTTCACGCGGTTGGAGGTGCCGGGGCGCGTCCCCTTCGCCGTGGTCGGCACGCACCTGTCCACCGACGACGAGGAGCGCCCCGGGCAGGCCGCGCTGCTCAAGCCCGCGATCGACGCGCTGGCCGACCCCGTGATCGTGGGGCTGGACCTCAACGAGTGCCCGGACGGCGGCTGCTGGCCGCTGCTCACCGATCGGCTGGCCGACGCCGCGGCGGTCGCCGGGCTGGCGGACCGGGCCACGTTCCCCGTGCCGAACCCGACCCGCCGCATCGACGCGCTGCTCGTCGACCCGCGCCTGGAGGTGCGGGAGTACCGGGTGGTCGACACCCCGGACGCGGACCGGGCCAGCGACCACTACCCGATCCTCGTGGACCTCGCATAGCAACTCACGCTGGACAAGCTCCGCCGTAAACGGGAAAGATGCTCTGGGTCTTACGAGTGGTGGAGGTCGTGAGTGACGTACTCAGCCGGCTACGGCGACCCCGAATCGGGCGGTCCGGCGACCGCATGGCGCGACGGGTGGCCGGTCTACGACCGCAGCGGCACGGTGTGCGTCATCGGCGCGGGCCCCAGCGGGCTGACCGCGATGAAGAACCTCAAGGAGCAGGGGTTCGGCGTCGACTGCTACGAGCGTGAGACCAGCGTCGGCGGCGCCTGGAACTGGCGGCACGACCGCAGCCCGGTGTACGCGAGCACGCACCTGATCTCGTCGAAGCCGTTCAGCCAGTTCCCGGACTTCCCGATGCCGGACAGCTGGGCGGACTACCCCAAGCACACCCAGGTGCTGGAGTACCTGGAGCACTACGCCGACCACTTCGACCTCAAGCCGCACATCTGGTTCGGCACCGAGGTGGTCAAGGTGGAGCCGGCCGAGGGCGACCGCTGGGATGTCACCACGCGCAGCACCGGCGGGTACGGCGGCGAGCGCATCCACCGCTACGCCGCGGTGGTCATCGCCAACGGGCACAACTGGTCGCCCAAGCGCCCGGAGTACGAGGGCCTGGCGGACTTCAAGGGCGAGGTGATCCACGCCGCCCAGTTCAAGGACGCGGCGCAGCTGCGCGGCAAGAAGGTGCTCGTGGTCGGCGCGGGCAACACCGGATGCGACATCGCGGTGGAGGCCGCCCAGCAGGCCGCCAAGTGCTGGCACTCCAGCCGCCGCGGCTACTGGTACACCCCCAAGTACACCCTGGGCCGACCCGCCGACCAGGTGAACGACACGATGCTGTGGCTGCGCCTGCCGCTGCGGCTGCGCCAGCTCATCGCCCACCGCACGCTCAAGACGACGGTCGGCGACCTGACCCGGTTCGGCCTGCCCAAGCCCGACCACAAGATCTTCGAGACGCACACCATCACCAACAGCCAGCTGGTCTACTACCTGGGCCACGGCGCGGTGACCCCGGTGCCGGACATCGCCCGCTTCCACCGCAACAGCGTGGAGCTCAAGGGCGGCGAGGTCATCGAGCCGGACCTGGTGGTGCTGGCCACCGGCTACCACCCGGTGTTCGAGTTCATCGACGGCAACCTGCTCGGCGTCGACGCGCAGGGCCGCCCGCGGCTGGCCATGCACGCCTTCCCGAAGCGGCTGCCCACCCTGGCCGTGGCCGGGCTGCTGCAGCCCGACTCCGGGCTGTTCCCGCTGGTGCACTGGCAGATGGTGGCGTTCGCCCGGCTGCTGCGCGTGCGCGAGGCCGCGCCGGCCAAGGCGGTGGCGGTGCAGCGGCGGCTGGAGGCGGAGCTGGACCGGAGGTGGACCGGGGCGAAGGTGCAGGGCACCTCGCGGCACTGGTTCGAGATCAGCCACACCGTCTATCTCAAGGCCATCCAGCGCCTGCTCGACGAGCTCAGCCTTGAGGGGGCCGTGAAGTGAAGGTCATCCGCACCCGCGAGTGGGCGTTCCCCGTCGCGCCGGCCCGGCGCGAGGTGCGCCGCGCCACCCCCGAGGTGGACGAGGGCAGGCCGCCGCTGCTGTTCGTGCCCGGCTTCGGCCACGGCGCGTGGGTGTTCGCCGAGCACTGGCTGGAGCACGCCGCCGACCGCGGCTTCCCGGCGTACGCGGTGAGCCTGCGCGGGCACGGCGAGAGCGCGGCGGCGCCGAAGGCGACGCTGCGGGCGTACGCCCACGATGTGGCCCAGGTCGCGGCGTCGCTGCCGCGGCGCGCGGTGATCGTGGGACACGGGGCGGGTGCCCTGGTCACGGCGCATGCGCTGGCCCGCTACCCGGCCCGCGCGGCGGTGCTGCTGTCGCCGGTCTTCGGCGGGGCGGGCACCGCGCTGCGCAACCCCATGCTGTCCCTGCCGGCCCTGTTCGGCGGGGGCCTGCGCCTGCCCGCCGGGCAGCTGTTCAGCCGCGAGCTGCCGGCCAACGCCGCGCGCGGGTACGCCACCCGGCTGGGCCGTGCCTCGACCCGCGCCCAGTGGCAGCTGCTGCGCGGCCGGACCCCGCAGGCGCCGGTGGGCGACCCGCCGGTGCTGGTGGTGGGCAGTCCGGACGACCGCATCGTGTCCGACGCGGCGCTGCGCCGGGTGGCACGCGCCTACGGCGGGGCCCCGCTGCTGTTCCCGGGCATGGGGCACGACCTCATGCTGGACGCGCGCTGGCGCGAGCCGATCGACGCGATCCTGGACTGGCTGGAGAAGTCGGCGTGAGTCATGCGGAGCCCGCTACGCGGCCTTAATCGGTGTTACAGCCTGCGCTGCGCTCCGGCTGTAACACCGAGCGGCCGCTTCGACGGGCTCCTTCAGACCACCGCGCCGTCGTCGGGCGGCAGCTCGTCATCCTCGTCCCCGGGGCGCAGCCGCATGATCAGCGCGGTGGCCCCACCCAGGATGCAGATCAGCGCGAGCAGCATGCTCACCCGATCGTTGACGTTCAAGGGCAGCAACCGAGTGTCGAAGAACAGCACGAAGCCGAAGATGATGGCCAGCACTGCGACGATGGCCCCGAACGGGACGCGGGGCAGCGGCGGGGGCGGCGGTGGCACGAACTCGTCGGGCGTGTCGTCGGGCAGCCCGCCGCCGAACGTGTCGAGCGAGTCCAGCAGCGACGGGTCGTCGGGGCCGACGGCCCTCGGGTCGCCGGTCGGGCCGCCCCGGTTGAGGATCGGGCCGCGGGCCGGCCACACCGGCCCGGCGGGCGCGGGGGAGCCGGTCTGCTCCTCGGTCGCGGGCCAGGTGGGGGTCGCCACCGGGGTGTCGAAGCCGGCGACGATGCGGGCGAACTCCGCGTCCACCTGCTCCGGCGTCGCCTCGTTGCCGGGCCCGGGGCGCGCGGGTTCCGGCGTCCGGTCCGGGTCGTCCGTGGCTGGCACCTGGCACTCTCCTCAGCGGGATGGGGGGTCGTGGCGGGGCCGGTGGGCACCGCATCAAATCCTGACACGTGAACCGGGTGTTCCGGCAGTAGGCTCTGCGGCGTATGCCACACCCACGGCATGTCCCGGCGGGCCGCCCCGAGCCGGTATCAGCGCAGTCACCCCACGTACGCCGATCGACTTGGACGGGACCCAGTGTTCTACTGGCTGCTGAAATACATCTTCCTCGGCCCGCTGCTGCGGTTGATCTTCAGGCCGCAGGTCGAAGGCCTGGAGAACGTGCCCGGCGAGGGCGCGGCCATCCTCGCGAGCAACCACCTCTCCTTCTCCGACTCCATCTTCATCCCGCTCGTGGTGAAGCGGAAGGTCACCTTCGTGGCGAAGGCGGAGTACTTCACCGGGAAGGGGATCAAGGGCAGGCTGCAGAAGATGTTCTTCGTGGGCACCGGCACCATCCCCGTGGACCGCTCCGGCGGCCGGGCCGCCCAGGCCGCGCTGAACACGCAGTTGCGCGTGCTGCGCGGCGGGAACATCGCGGGCATCTATCCCGAGGGCACCCGCTCGCCCGACGGCCGGCTGTTCCGGGGCAAGACCGGGGTGGCCCGGCTGGCGCTGGAGAGCGGCGCCCCGGTGGTCCCGGTGGCGGTGCTCAACACCGACAAGGTGCAGCCCTCCGGCAAGCTCATCCCGAAGATCATGAAAGTGCGGCTGCGCTTCGGCCGCCCCCTGGACTTCTCCCGGTACGCCGGGATGGCGGGGGACCGCTTCGTCGAGCGCGCCATCACCGACGAGATCATGTACGAGGTGATGGAGCTGTCCGGCCGCGAGTACGTCGACGTCTACGCCGTGAAGGTCAAGAACGTCCCGGCGGCGGCCTGATCAGCGGGTCGGCAGCCAGTAGCGCAGCCGGGTGCCCTCGGTCTGCCAGAGCAGGCCGCCCGCACCCTCGATGATCCGGCGCGACGGGGTGTTCCCGGCCTCGACGGTGAGCAGCGCGCACTCGATGCCCAGCCCGGCCGCCACCGGCAGCGCGGCGGCCAGCATCGCCCGCGCGTGGCCCCGGCCCCGCGCCGACGGGCGCACGTCGTAGCCGATGTGGCCGCCCTCGCGCCGCGAGTTGTCGGTCAGCCGGTGCCGAATGCGGATCTCGCCGAGGAAGACGGTGCCCTCGACCCACCACAGCGTGGTGCGCGCCACCGACCGGCGCCGCAGCGGCGACCACTCGGTGGCCTCCGCCGCCAGCTGCTCCAGATGGCGGTCGAACCCCTCCGCGGGCACGTCGCCGTAGCGGGTGCGCAGGTAGGTGTCCTCGGCCAGGTACTCCTCGACGGCGGTCAGGAACGAGTCGCGGACCCGCGGGGTGGGCGGCACCAGCTCAGGCATCGGCCCATCCAAGCAGAGGATCCTCAGCTGAGCAGCCCCGAAGCGCGGTTGCGGTCGGCGAACTCGCGCAGCTCCGCCTGCCCCGCCTGGTCGAGCTGCCCGGCCCGCGCCGCCCAGGCCAGCGACAGCATGCGGTCGCTGGCGTCGCCGATCCGGGCGAAGTGCGCCGCCGCCGCCGCGTGATCGCCGGAGACCGTGGCCAGGGCCGCCCGCACCCAGGGCGTTCGCCGCGGTGAGCGGCCCAGCATCGTGCGCACCTGCTCCAGGGCGCCGTCGCCGAGCACCGTGGCGGCGTGCCCGGCCGCGGCGACCCACTCGCCGAACGGCAGCATCACCCGGGCCTGCCAGTCGGTGTCCAGCTCGGCCAGCAGCGCGGCGGCCTCCTCGGCCCGGCCCTGCAGCGCCCGGCACAGCGCGGCGTGCGCCGCCGCGCCGCGCAGCACCCGGTGGAAGCCGCTGCGCCGGGCGTAGTAGAGCACCTTCTCGATGGCGTCGTCGTCGGGCTCCTCGCCGCGCAGCACCAGGATCCAGGACGAGGTCAGCACCGAGGTCGCGTCCCACTCGGCGGCGTTGGCGCGCATCGTCTCGCCGATCACGCGCACCTGGGTGTCCCAGTCACCGGCGAAGTACGCCTCGGCGGCGTCGCCGTGGAAGTTGGTGGCGAGGCTCAGGCCGCCCGCCACGTCGACGGTGCGCTGCTCGGCCAGGAGCCGGTAGTGCCGGCGCAGGTCGCCCTCCTCCAGGCAGGCCCAGGCGAAGTTCTGCACCACCCGGCGGCGGCTGGTGAGCCGCTGGTCGCGGCAGTGCTCGGTGAGCAGCTCCAGCTCGCTGAACCCGGTCGGGTCGCCCGCGATGTAGCGCGCGGTCGCGGAGGTGATGCGGGCGTTGGCATGCACCTCGGCCAGCCCGAGCCGGTCGGCGATGTCGGCCGCGGCCTCGGCGGCGGCGATGGCGGGCTCGGTCTCGTAGTTCATCATGTGCACCCGGGCCAGTTCGAGCAGCGCCTCGGCCTTCTCCAGGGTCTCGGGCAGCTCCTCGTAGCGCTCGACGGCGGCGTCCAGGTAGGACAGGGTCGCGGCCCGGTCGGCCCGCCCCCAGGCAGCCGTGCCGAGCAGGGTGAGCGCGCGAGCGGCCCCGGCCCGGTCGCCGAGGGCGTCCAGCTCCTCGGCCAGCTCGCCGAGCCGCTGCAGGCCGCCGCTCTCCAGGAACGTCTCACCCGACCGGAACAGCGACAGCTCGGCGGCGAACAGCTCCAGCAGCGGATCGTGCGCCAGCTTCAGGCTCAGCGCCCGGTCGACCAGCGTGCTCGCGGTGTCCAGCGCGTGCAGGGCGTACGCGCGCCGCGCGGCACGGTGCAGGGCGGCGCGCGCGGCCGGGGCGTACGGCTCCGGGTCCATGCCCAGCGTGCGCGCGATCTCGTGGGCCGCCCAGCGGTGGTTGGCCAGCACCTCGGCCAGGTCGGTGACCCGGTTGTCGGTGATCTGCTCCAGCCAGTCCGCGGTGCGCTCGTGCCGGGTCACCCGCTCCGAGCGGGGCAGCCGCTGGTAGCAGACGTCCCGGACCAGCACGTGCCGGAAGGCGTACTCCGGCTCGCCGGCCATCGCCGAGGTCGGGTGCTCGGCGACGAGGTCCCGCTGCTGCAGCCGCTGCAGCGAGCGGGTCACCACGTCGACCGGGATGCCCAGCGCGGCGGCCACCGCGCCCGGCCAGAACTGGTTGCCCACCACCGCGCCCGCCTGCAGCACCGAGCGGTCGGTGGCGTCGAGCAGGTCCAGGCGGTTGGCGATGACCGCCTGCACGGTCTGCGGCATCGGCGTGGTGTCGCCGTCGGCGGCCAGCGCCCAGTTGCCGCCGACCGGGCGCAGCTCGCCCCGCTCGACCAGCATGCGGACGAACTCGTGGGCGTAGAGCGGGTTGCCGCCGGCCAGCTCGACCAGCGGCGCGACCCCGGCGGCGGGGAACACGGCCTGGCCGAACATCAGCCGGTACATGGCGGCGATGTGCTCGTCGTGCATGGGGCCCAGCGACACCGACACCGCGCCGCTGACCGCGCTGGTCCAGCCCGGCCGCCGCTCGCGCAGCTCCGGCCGCGCGGTCGCGACGACGAGCAGCGGCACCCCCGGGCCGATGCTGCCGAGCATCTCCACGAAGCGCAGCATCGCCTCGTCGGCCCAGTGCATGTCCTCGAAGACCAGCACGGTCGGGTTGGCGGTGGTCATCGCCAGCAGGAAGCGCCGCCAGGCCGACTCCGTCTCGGCCGGGGTGAGGCCCGCGCCGGGCAGGCCGACCAGCGGGCCGAGCGCGTCGCCGAGCCGGGCCGCCTCCTGCTCGCCGCACATGGCGCGCAGCGTGCTGTCCAGCCGGGCGCGGGCGGTCGCCTCGTCGTCGGTGTCGAGGATGCCCACCTGCGCCTTGACGATCTCCGCCAGCGCGGCGTACGTCACGTTCTCGCCGAACGGCGGACAGTGGCCGACCCGCCAGCACACGGTGGTGTCCGGGATGCGCTCGGCGTGCCGGGCCAGCTCCCGCAGCAGCCGGCTCTTGCCGATGCCGGCCGGGCCGAACACGGTGACCAGCTGCGGGCTGCGGTCGCGGATGGTCCGGTGCAGCGCGGTGACCATCAGCCCGCGCTCGTGGTCGCGGTTGACCATCGGGGTGGACTCGTCGCGGTCGCGCCGCTGCAGCCGCGCCGCCACGGCCAGGAACACCCGGCTGCTGGTGCTGCGGCCCTTCAGCGTCTGCGGCGCCTGCTCGTCGTACTCGATGTCGGCGGCGGTGACCGCGGCGGTCTCGGCGCACACCAGCACCCCGCCGGCCGGCGCCGCGGCCTGCAGCCGGGCCGCCGTGTTGACCACGTCACCGGCCACGATGGCCTGCCCGCCGTCCCGCGCGGCGCTCACGTCGACCAGCGCCTCGCCGGTGGCGACCCCGGCCCGGAAGGTCGCCGCGTCGGCCAGCCGGCCGCGGCCCAGCACCCGCTGCGCCTCCAGCCCGGCCCGCACCGCGCGCAGCGCGTCGGTCTCGGTGGCGACCGGCGCGCCGAAGATGGCCATCACCGCGTCGCCGATGTACTTCTCCACCACCCCGCCGTGCTGGCGGACCACCTGGCGGACGGCGGCGAAATACTCCTGCTGCAGGGTGCGCACCTGCTCCGGGTCCGACTGCTCGGCGTACGCGGTGAAGCCGACCATGTCCACGAAGAGCACGCTGACCTGGCGGCGGTCCTCGCGCCGCGGCGCGGCCTGCGCGGCCGACACCGGGTTGCCGCAGCCGGTGCAGAAGAGGTCGCCGAAGGCCACCGTACGTCCGCAGTGGACGCAAGGTGGCGTGAGGCTGGCCCCGCAGCCGCCGCAGAACCTGTCGTCCGGGCCGGCTGCGCGGGAGCAGTGCGCGCAGGTTGGGGTGTTCACGTCTCCGCCAGGTCGCCGGAGGTCCAGTATGGCCCGACCCCCAGGGCTGTTTCCTTACCGCTGTAGCTAACGCGACAAGGGGCCCGCGCCAACACCGCCGCGCGGTTAGAGTTTCGTGCACTGACAGACCGCGGCCCGGAGCCGCGGTTTCGTGTGGTCGTTAACCGATCGATGGTCGTGCGTGGGAGGCCGAAAGCGATGTTGGTGCGACTGGCGCTCGCCTGGACCGATCCCTTCGGGATCGCACACGGCGTGGGCGAGCTTGTGGACATCGACGCGGTCACCCTCGCCGAGCTGGAAGAGCAGGGAGTGGTGGAGAACATGACCGAGGCACCCAAGCCAACGGTGGAGTCGAGCGCGTGGGTCGGCCCCGGCGCCCCGCCGAAGGACGACGAGCCGATCGAGCAGAACGGCTGGGTCGGCCCCGGATCGCCGGGTTCGGGCGACCCGGAGCCGGAGCCGGAGCCCGACCCGGAGCCGTGACCCGCGCCGCGGGTGGGTGAGCACGTTGGGATACGACAGGGGCGGGCCGCGGCCCGCCCCTGTCGTATCCGGTCAGCTCGCGGTGCAGGCCACCCCGTTGAGTTTCACGTTGGTCGGCGCGGTGGACGGCCCCGAGCCGGTGAAGCTGACCGTCCAGCTCTGCGCGGGCGCGAGGTGCGGCGCCCAGCCGGGTGCGGTCACCGTCACGTTCGCGCCGCTGGTGACGAAGGTGCCGTTCCAGCCGTTGACGATCACCTGGCCGCTGCCCAGCGTGAAGGTCAGCACCCAGTTGCTGAACGTGGTGCTGCCGGTGTTGGTCACCACCAGCGAGGCGTTGTAGCCGTTGGGCCACGAGTTGTCCACGCGGTACACCGCCCGGCAGCTCGTCCCGCTCTGCGGGCTCGGCGACGCGCTCGGGCTGGTGCTCGGCGAGGGGCTCGTGCTGCGGCTCGGCGACGCGCTCGGCGAGGGGCTGGTGCTGCGGCTCGGGCTGGCCGACGGCGACGGGCTCGCCGAACGCGACGGGCTGACGCTGGGCGACGGGTCGACGACCCCGCTCTTGGCCTTCATGTTCAGCGAGTGCTGCCGGAACACCGCGTGCTCCGGGCAGCCCTCACCGGAGTCGAAGCCGCCGCAGTTGCCGTTCGCCGGGAACCACCAGAACGCGTCGCCGTCGCCGCCGGAGGCCTCCATCTCGGCGTACATCTCGGTCCACCACTGCGTCTTGTCGTCGTGCACGTTCCACTCGCCGAGGAAGAACGGCTTGCCGACGACGGTGTGCGCGTCGCTGATCCAGCGCCGCAGCAGCGCCCGCGCGGTGGTGAAGTTCAGCCCGGCCCAGCCCTCGGTCGGGTACATGTGCCCCGAGGTGAAGTCGATGTACGGCGAGGACTGGATGTAGGTCCACGGGCCGCCGGAGTCGCCGCCGTAGCCGTACTTCGTCTCCTGGCCCTCCTGGCCCGTACCCAGCAGGTGGTTCGGGTCCAGGCTCTTGACCAGCGCGCCCATCTCGTCGACCCACGCCCGCAGGGTGGTGCCGGTGGTGTTCTCGTTGGGCGTGGCGTCGGGGTAGCGGGGCTCGTTCATGAGCTCCCAGGCCAGGATCGTGGGATCGTTCTTCCAGGCCACGCCGGTGAAGGAGTTGGTCCGGCTCAGCGCCTTGGTGACGTAGTTCTTGTACTGCGTGAAGCAGCCCGGACAGGCGGTCTTGTTGAAGAAGCGCCAGCGGTTGGCGTAGCCGCCGGGCAGGCCCTCCCACGCGAGACGCTTGTCGATGCCGCCGTACGCCTCCCAGAAGTTCTCGAAGACGGGGATGAGCCGGATGTTGTGCTCGCGGGCGGACTTGATCACGTAGTCGAAGAGGATGAACGCCTCCTCGGTGTAGACGCCCTCGGCCGCCTCGAAGCCCATCCAGTCCTCGTGGCTGAACATCCACAGCCGCAGCACCGACACCTGGTCGTTCTGCAGCCGGGTCATGTGGGCGTCGATCTTCGCCTTGTCGACGTACTGCTCGCCGGGCAGCCAGTCGTAGCCGAACGTGAACACGTCGTAGGTGTTGGTGCCGGCGAAGTAGAACGGCTTGCCGTCCAGGCAGAACCGGATGCCGCACCGGGTGACGAAGCTGTCGCGCGGGTCGGCCGCCTGCGCGGCGGGGGACCCGACGAACGGCAGCGCCAGGGCCAGCGTGGCCGTGACCGCCGCCAGCGCGGCCAGCAGCGCGCGCCGTGGGGAACGGGACATGGAGACTCCTCGGGGAAAGCGTCCGTCCACAACGATGCGGGCACATCGGGCGGTGCGAACGGACGTCAATGGAAGCGCTCCCATACTAGGGCCGCGTGTCCGCGAGGTAAAGCGGTTCAGTACAGCTCTTCGCCCCGTGCCGCACTCCGGCCACAACGCCTGAAGACCTGCGGCCGCAGCGGGTGTCTGCGGCCGCAGGTCTTCAAGAGCCGTGCGATGGGACCGACGCGTCAGCGGTCGGTCATGCCTGCGCGGCGGCGCAGGGCGGGGACGTCCATGACGACGATGCGGCGGCCCTCCGTGCGCAGCCAGCCGCGGCTGGCGAAGGAGCCGATCGCCTGGTTCACGCTCTGCCGCGAGCCGCCCGCCATCTCGGCCAGCTGGCTCTGGTTCAGCTCGATCGTGATCATCGGCGCCTGGCTCTCCCCGGCCAGCCGGACCAGCGTCTTGGCGACACGGCCGGGCAGGTCGAGGAAGACGTGGTCGGCGTTCTGCTCGGTCAGCCGCCGGATCAGCGCGCCCAGCGAGCGCATGACCGCGTCGAGGATGCGCGGGTTCGAGTGCACCAGCTCCATGAAGGCGCCCCGGGACAGCGCCAGCGCGGTGCAGTCCTCCAGCGCCTCGCAGGACGCCGAGCGAGCCGAACCGTCCAGAAGGGACACCTCACCCAGCACGTCCGGCGGGCGCAGCACCGACAGCACCGCCCGCTCGCCGGTGGGGGAGGTGCGGAAGATGGCCACCGATCCCCGCTTCAGCACGATGAGCGACTCGCCGGGGTCGTTCTCCACGAACAGCAGCTGCCCCTTGCGGAAGGTGCGCGGCACCGCCGCGGCGATCACCCGCTGCCGCACCTCAGGCTCCAGACCAGCGAACATGTCCACCCCGGTGAGCGCGTCCGCGGCATCCGGAATGCGAATCTCCACCGCCTAACCCCTTCCGTTTCCCACCCCCACCGACGCACACGGTCGTGGCGGTCGGCGAACCCTGGACAGATCATCGCTTGAGCGAGCCGCCACGTCCACTCCGTGGGTCTCCATCGTCGAGTGTCCATCGACAGATCTGCCGTATCGCAGACACCCGCGACGGATACGACACCGCGCATGCACATGTGATAATCCGCCCGTGCTGGCTGACGATACGATCCGCACCGCGCTTCGTACCGCATGGCACCTTCAGCCGGACGGCTGCACTCCACTGGACGGTGGGACGGCCGGCTCGGCCGGGTCGGTCGTGGCGGGTGGCCGCCGGTACGTGGCGGCGCTGGTCCCGGCCGTGGACCGGGCCCGGTTCGAGGCCGGGCTCGCCGCCGCCGAACATCTCGCCCGGCAGGGCCACGACGCGGGCGCGCCCGTCCGCGCGGCTGACGGGGCGCTGTGCGTGCCCGTCGGCGACCGGCTGCTCGCGCTGCTGGAATACGTGCCCGGCCGGCCGCTCGACGGAGCCGACCCGGTCGACCAGCAGTGGTGGGGCGACCGCCTGGGAGCCGCGCACCGGGCACTGGCCGGTTTCCACCATGCCGGGCTGCCCGCCTGGCACGGGCTGCGCTCCGACGCGCCCCATCTCGCGGTGGCGGCATGGCTCGGCCCGGCCGTCGCCCGTGCGGTGCACGCGATGACCAAGCTCCAGGTCACCGACCGGCTCACGGTGGGCACGCTGCACGGCGATCCCCGTCCGGCCGCCTTCCGGCTCGACCCGGACACCGGCCGGATCGGGCTGGTCAGCTGGGGCTCGGTGCTGTCCGGACCGCTGGTGTACGACCTCGCCGCCGCGGTGCGGCACGCGGGCGGGCCGGAGCGGGCCCGGGAGCTGCTGGCCGCGTACACCGCTACGGGCGCCGTGCCGGTCGCCGAGATCGAGGGCAGCCTGGACACCATGCTCCGGTTCTGCTGGGCCGCCGAGGCCGACGCCTGCGCACGCGTACTGACCGGCTGCACGGCGGCAGAGGTGGACCCGGCGGCAGTGGAGCGTGGTCGGGCGGGCCTGGACCAGGCCCGCGCGGCCCTGCTCGGCTGAGGCCCACCGGCCTCGGCTACGCGCCGAGCCGGGCTGGCCGAGCTAAGCGGGCCGTGCGCCGCTCGTGATGATCGCGATCTCGTGTCAGAACCTGGGTCCTGGCCACGCGTTTGGACACGAAACCGCGATCATCACCGGCTGGCGGTCGGCTGGCCGGCTGGCCTCGGACCGGACCGGGCCAGTGGCGGGCGGCTGGTGGTCAGGTGCGGAGGTGGGCCAGGACCAGGGGGTCGAGGTGGCCGGGGACCATGCGTTCCTCCAGGTTCTCGATGCCGGCCCAGTCGGCCAGGGCGGTGTCGAGATCGGAGTGGGCGTGGCCGCGCGCCGCCAGCAGCGCGCGCACCTCGTCGGCGAGCGCGCCGTCGAGCGGCAGCAGGGTGTCCGGGTCGGGCTTGCCGAACAGCAGCGTGTGCACGTCCAGCAGCCGGGCGAGCTCGGCGCAGGGGTCGGGGTGGTCGTCGACGCGCAGGTCCACCAGCACGTCGCTGGTGCCGCCGTAACCCTGTCCGGGCGCGACGACGTACACCGCGGCGCTCTGCCGGCCCCGGCGGTCACCGCCGGCGGCGTCCCCGGCCCGTAGCGCGGCCAGCAGGCGCGCGGCGAGCGGGGCGGCCGGGTCCGAGGCCAGCCAGGCCTGCTCCATGGCGGCGACGACCTCGGGTCCGGCCAGGATGTTGCCCTGGATCGCGTACCCGTCGCCGGTGACACCCCCGGCCCAGGCGTGGCAGCCGGTGCCGGTGAAGGTGGCGCCGTCGCCCGCGGCGCCGACCACGCCGAGCTGCCGCTGGGCCCGCCCCGGGTCGGCGGCGGTGAGCCCGGCGACCACGTCGGCCGCCAGGGTGCCGGTACGCAGCATCGCCAGCCCCTGCGGCCGGTAGGCCAGGTTGGCGTAGGACTGGGTGGCCAGCGCGCCCACCCCGGCCTCGGCCGCGGGCACGACCGCCCCGGCGGCGAGGAACTTACTGGCCACGGCGACCCCGTGTGCGACCCCGTCGGCCGAGCGCGCGACGATCGAGAACGTCATGGCGCTCAGGGTAGGGCGTCGCGGAGGGGGAGACGGGTTCGGATGGCGTACCGCTATTTCTACGACTGCGAGTTCATCGAGGACGGAGTCACCATCGACCTGGTCTCGATCGGCGTGGTGGACGAGCACGGCCGGGAGTTCTACGCGGTGTCCACGGAGTTCGACCCGGGCAAGGCGATTCCGTGGGTGCGCGAGAACGTGCTGAACCTGCTGCCGTCCCCGGCGGACAAGGCGTGGCGCTCGCGCGAGCGCATCCGGACGGACCTGCTGGCGTTCCTGACCGAGCCGCTACAGGGCCGCCCGCACGAGAGCATCGAGCTGTGGGCCTGGTACGGCGCGTACGACCATGTGGCGCTGGCGCAGCTGTGGGGTGCGATGGTGGCGCTGCCCCGGCCGATCCCACGCTTCACCAAGGAGCTGCGCCAGCTGTGGGACGAGCGGGGACGCCCGGCGCTGCCCGAGGCGGCGTCGTCGCGGCACGACGCGCTGGTGGACGCCCGGCACAACCTCGCCCGCTGGCGCACCATGACGGCGCGTAAGGGCTGAGGGCCCGCCCGCCGGGTTCACCGAGATGGACGGGGCGTGAAGCCGCGGTGACGGCCCGGCGCGTCCCGGCCCGGGGTGCCGGGGTGCCGTCACGCACGGGTAACCTGGCTATGACGACACTGTTGCGGCCGCTGGTGAGCGGCGGCGCGCCCCCACGTCGGGATACCCGCGGGGCGTGCTGGCCTATCCCCGGTGCGGCCAGTACAGTGCGCATTTGCGGCCCGCCCCGGCCGGCAACGTAGCCGTGATCACTCGTCTCCCGGGGCCCGGCAACTGACTACCCGTAATCGGGAGGACGAGAAAATGCGTATCGGCGTACTCACCGGCGGCGGCGACTGCCCCGGTCTCAACGCGGTCATCCGCGCCGTGGTCCGCAAGGGCGTGGGCACCTACGGGCACGAGTTCGTCGGGTTCCGCGACGGCTGGAAGGGCCCGCTGGAGGGCATCACCCGCCCGCTGGGCATTCCGGAGGTCCGTGGCATCCTGCCGCGCGGCGGCACCATCCTGGGTTCCTCCCGCACCAACCCGTTCAAGATCGAGAACGGTGTGGAGCGGATCAAGGACAACCTGGCGAGCATGGGGATCGACGCGCTGGTCGCGATCGGCGGCGAGGACACCCTCGGCGTCGCGACCAAGCTGACGGATCTCGGCGTCAACGTCGTCGGCGTGCCGAAGACCATCGACAACGACCTCGGCGCGACCGACTTCACGTTCGGCTTCGACACCGCGGTCAACATCGCCATGGAGGCGATCGACCGGCTGCACACCACCGCCGAGTCGCACCACCGCACCGTGGTCGTCGAGGTCATGGGCCGCCACGCGGGCTGGATCGCGCTGCACGCGGGCCTGGCCGGCGGCGCCAACGTGATCCTGCTCCCCGAGCAGAAGTTCGACCTGGACAAGGTCGTCGAGCACGTGGAGACCCGGTTCAAGACGAACTACTCGCCGATCATCGTGATCTCCGAGGGCGCCATGCCCACCGACGGCGACATGATCACCCTGAACGGCGAGCTGGACGCCTTCGGCCACGTCCGCCTGGGCGGCATCGGCAACTGGCTCGCCGACCAGCTCGAGAAGCGCACCGGCAAGGAGGCCCGCGCGGTCGTCCTGGGCCACACCCAGCGCGGCGGCACCCCCACCGCCTTCGACCGCGTCCTGGCCACCCGCTTCGGCCTGCACGCCATCGACGCCGTCCACGAGGGCGACTTCGGCAAGATGGTCGCCCTCCGCGGCACCGAAATCGTCCGAGTCCCCCTCATCGAGGCGACCCGCGAACTCAAGGTCGTCCCCCCGCACCGCTACACCGAGGCCGAGGCCTTCTTCGGCTGAGTCCTCTCCTTGGTTGATCATGAACTTAAGTGCGTGTTCGACGGTGTGTCGGCACCCTTAAGTTCATGATCGACCCCTTCGGAGGGTTAGGGGAGACGTGTACACCGTTGCTGTCATCGGGGCGGGAAAGATCGGTGAGGTGCTGCTGTCGGGTCTGGTCAAGGCCGGGTGGCCGGTGGATCAGATCGTGGCGACGGCGCGGCGGGAGGAGCGGGCGGAGCAGCTGCGCAACCGGTACGGCATCCGGGTGCTGGCCAACGCCGAGGCGGTCGAGGCCGCCGACGTGGTCGCCATCGCGGTGAAGCCGCAGGACGCGGGTGTGCTGCTGGCCGAGCTGGGGCCGCAGATCCCGGCGGGCAAGCTGGTGATCTCGCTGTGTGCCGGCCTGCCCACCTCGTTCTTCACCAAGTGGCTGGCCGAGGGCACGCCCGTGGTCCGGGTCATGACGAACACGCCGGCGCTGGTCGACGAGGCGATGACCGCGATCTCGGCCGGGCCGCACGCCACGGCCGAGCACCTGGCCGTGGCCGAGGAGCTGTTCTCGCCGCTGGGCCGCACCATCCGGGTGCCGGAGAGCCAGCAGGACGCGGTCACCGCGCTGTCCGGCTCCGGCCCGGCGTACTTCTACTTCCTGGTCGAGGCGATGACCGACGCGGGCATCCTGCTGGGGCTGCCGCGCCAGGTGGCGCACGACCTCATCGTGCAGACCGCGATCGGCTCGGCCATCATGCTGCGCGACTCGGGGGAGCACCCGGTGAAGCTGCGCGAGGCGGTCACCTCGCCCGCCGGCACCACCATCTCCGCCATCCGCGAGCTGGAGAACCACGGCGTACGCGCGGCGCTGCTGGCGGCCCTCGAAGCGGCCCGGGACCGGGCCAGGGAGATCGCCGACCAGGCCTCCTGACCACGAACAACACGAACGCGTGACCGGGTCACCCCCACAGGCTCATTCATGCCTGTGGGGGTTCCTGCTGTTCGGACCGTCGACTTAGGCTCGATTCAGGGAGTTTGCACGAACTCCGTCCGCAGCTCCAAGGAGCCACAGCCCAAGGAGACGGCCATGAGACGCGCCGCCACAGTCATCGGGACAGTCCTCGCCGCCCTCGTGATCTCGACCCCGGCCTACGCGTACGCGCACGACCGGGTCACCAACCCCGTGCTGCACGCCATCCTCGACGTGCTCACCCTCGCGGTCGTCACCGCTCCGGTGTGGACGGCCTTCGCCTGGTCCCGCGGCCACCGCTCGGCAGCGCTGCTGCTGCTGATCGGCCTGGTCCAGATCCCCGCGGGAGTGCTGGCGTTCGTGCCCATTCCCGACCCCGCGCTGCACGCCGCGGCGCTGCTCACCAGCCTCGCCATCACGGCGACCTCGATCGTCTACGTCCGGCGTGAGGCCCACGCCGCCGCGGCCGTCGAGTCCGCCGGCTGAGAGATCCGCTGCCGGAGCGCTCCGGCAGCCATGGACCCGCTGTCGGTCGTGTGCGACGAGTCGCGGACGGCCGGCGGCGGTGCCGCACAACCGCCGCCCGGTCCGGTCGCCCCGGACCGGGCGGCCGCGTGCAGGGCCACCAGCTCGCCGTCCAGGTCCAGCTCCAGCAGCTCGCCGCGGCGGCGTACGCGCGGGCAGCCCGCGTGGGGCGCGGTCCAGGCGCCGTCCGGCCGCCGGTACGCGGTCCACCGGCAGTGCTCCTCGCCCACGTATCCCCAGGCCATGAACAGCTCGGCGTCCCGGTAGCGGTAGAGGCCCACGGTGGCCGTGACCGCGCCCTCCGGCCGCCGGTAGAACTCTCCGGTCAGGCCCGGCACGACGTGCCCTTCGAGGTCGATGTCGGGCACCGTGCGGTGCAGGGTGTAGTCGGCCGTTCGCGGCAGGGTCACGATCGCGGCGTCGCCTTCGCTCATGCCTGATCAACGATCTCGGGTTGCGCCGCAGACCGGGCCGGGGCCGAGGCGCCGATTTTGGGATGCGACCACGTCGGGTGCGGGCGCGTGAGCACGCCGTCATACCCTTGACGCCATGCGCCACGAATGGCATGAGCTCAGGCACCCCGGCCTCGAACTGGCCGACAACCGGCAGCCCGGCGAGACCGGTGTCACCATCGGCCGCCTCACCACCGAGGAGAGCGCCGACTCCCTCGGCCTGGACCACTGGCGCAGCCTGCCGCGGGCGCAGATGCCGCCGTGGGAGGACTACAGCGAGGTCGAGCAGGTGTGCCGGGTGCTGGACTCGGTGCCCTCGATCGTGGCGCCGTACGAGGTGGACCAGCTGCGGCAGCGGCTCGCGCTGGTCTGCGAGGGCAAGGCGTTCCTGCTGCAGGGCGGCGACTGCGCCGAGACGTTCGCCGACAACACCGAGAGCCACCTGCTGGCCAACGCGCGCACGCTGCTGCAGATGGCGGTGGTGCTGACGTACGGCGCGAGCATGCCGGTGGTGAAGGTGGCCCGGGTGGCGGGGCAGTACACCAAGCCGCGCTCGCAGCCGATCGACTCGCTCGGCCTGCCCGCCTACCGCGGCGACATGATCAACTCGCTGGAGCCGACGCCGGAGGCGCGCGTCGCGGACCCGCAGCGCATGATCCGGGCGTACGCCAACGCCGCCGCCGCGATGAACATGCTGCGCGCGTACCTCGGCGGCGGCCTGGGCGACCTGCACGCCGTGCACGACTGGAACCGCGACTTCGTGCGCACCTCCGCCTTCGGCGAGCGCTACGAGGCGATCGCCCGCGAGATCGACCGGGCGCTGGCGTTCATCCGGGCGTGCGGCATGACCGACGAGGAGGCGCTGCGCACGGTCACCCTGTACGCCTCGCACGAGTCGCTGGCGCTGGAGTACGACCGGGCGCTGACCCGGATCGCCGACGGGCGGGCGTACGGCCTGTCCGGCCACTTCCTGTGGGTCGGCGAGCGCACCCGCGAACTGGACGGCGCGCACCTGGACTTCATCTCCCGCATCGCCAACCCGATCGGCGTGAAGCTGGGCCCGTCCACTACCCCCGACTACGTCAAGCGCCTGACCGAGATGCTCAACCCGGACAACATCCCGGGCCGCCTGACGCTGATCAGCCGGATGGGCAACCACCAGGTCCGCGACCGGCTGCCGACGCTGGTCGAGACGGTGCGCGACAGCGGCGCCAAGGTGGTCTGGCAGTGCGACCCGATGCACGGCAACACCCACGAGTCGTCCAACGGGTACAAGACCCGCCACTTCGACCGGATCGTGGACGAGGTGCTGGGCTACTTCGAGGTGCACAAGATGCTGGGCACCCACCCGGGCGGCATCCACATCGAGCTGACCGGCGAGGACGTCACCGAGTGCCTGGGCGGCGCGCAGGCGCTGGCCGACGCCGACCTGGAGCGGCGCTACGAGACCGCCTGCGACCCGCGCCTGAACACCCAGCAGTCACTGGAGCTGGCCTTCCTGGTCGCGGAGATGCTCCGCGGCTGACCTGTGCCCGGGGGAGGGGCCGCGCGGCGGCCTCCTCCTCCGGGGCACCGCGGATCAGCAGCTCTCGCCGGGCACCTGGAAGCCGATCACCTGGCGGGTCTGCACCGGCTCCGACCGGGAGACACCCAGCACGGTGTACCGCACCAGCAGCGTCTCGGTCCATGCTCGGGCACAGGGGCCGCCGGAGGGCGCCTCGGTGCGCAGCGTCAGCACCAGCACCAGATGGCGGCCGGGGGCGATCTCCACCGGCTGGAACGGCCGGCGTCCGCCCGGGGTGCTCACCTCCACGTCGACGATGCGGAACATGCCCGGGTCGCGGCTGACCTCCTCTACAACGACCGGGTGTCCGCCGGGGTTGTCCAGCGAGAAGGCGAACGTGTGCAGCACGCTTTCGTCCCACCGGAAGCGCACCTCCGTGACACCGCCAGCGCGGTGCTCCTCGTGCTCGGAGCCGCTGAAGTATCCGCCGGCCACCAGGTGGTAGCCGTCCGCCAGGCGGTGGCGTGCCGCCTCGGCCTGCCGCGGCGCCGCCACGACCTGCCAGACCCCGACGATCGCCACCGCGAACAACGCGGCGGCCAGCGCGATCAGCAGCGGCTGGAACCGGCGCGCGGCGCCTGCCACCGCAGGCGGTGCAACGGCATCCGGCGGTGCCGCGACGGGGGTGGCGCCCGCCGCCTGCTTCGGGGCGGCATCGGAGGGATCGGCATGGCGCAGGTTCGGGTCGGTCCCCGTTGGAGTCACGCCGCGCAGCGTAGCGGCGATCGGCAAACGCCACTTTCCGGTGCGGTCTCGCGGGGTCGTTGCCCGATCAGACCGCGCAGGCCGTGCCGGGGGCCAACTGGATCACCAGCGTGGCGAGCAGCGGCACCTGCTGGTGGCGGGGGGTGCCGAGCACCGAGAACCGCACCGGCACGGACGACCAGGTCTGGCTGGCGCAGGCCGTGGTGCTCGCCGGGCTGTCCATCCGGAACGTCGCGTACAGGTAGATCTCCTCGCCCGCGTCGAGGCGCACCGGCCGGAACGGCGTCGCGCGCTCCGCGGTGCAGCAGCCGGGGCCCTCCCGCATCATCGAGAGCCGCTCCAGCCGCAGGCCGGGCAGCCGGTCCTCGTCGATGCCGTCGATGCGCACCGGCAGCCGGTCCGGGTTGCGCACCGTGAAGTACAGCTCGTAGCTGCGCTCGGCGGTGTAGTCGTAGCGCACGAACGCGCCCGTCACGTCCTGCGACGCCTGCGCGTCGGCGCCGCCCCCGCCGAACGACCCGGTCTCCAGCCGGTAGCCCAGGGCCACGACCTGCCAGGACAGCAGCGCGAGCATGATCACGCCGAGGAGCCCGAGCAGCAGGCGGGCCGACTTGGTCACCTCACCGGCGGTGACGGGGATGGATGCCATGGCGCGCAGCGTAGCGGTCCGTGACACGGAGCGCTGCCCCCCTTCTGGTCACCCTTGCCGATGAGGTAGGAACGAGGCATGACGCAGATGGTTGATCTTCGCAGCGACACCGTGACCAGGCCGACCGCCGCGATGCGGGCGGCGATGGCGGCCGCCGAGGTCGGTGACGACGTGTACGGCGAGGACCCCACGGTCATCGCGCTGGAGCAGCGGGTGGCGCAGCTGTTCGGGCACGAGGCGGCGCTGTTCGCGCCGAGCGGCTCGATGGCCAACCAGATCGCGCTGCAGCTGGTCGTGCCGCCCGCGCAGGAGCTGCTGTGCGACGCGAACGCGCACGTGGTGACGTACGAGTTCGGCGCCGCCGCGGCCATCGGCGGCATCTCCACCCGGACCTGGCCCAACGCCGGTGGCCAGCTCGACGTGGACGTGATCGCCTCGATGATCCGCCCGGACGGCTACTGGGCCGTGCCGACGCGCGCGATCGCGGTGGAGCAGACGCACAACATGGCGGGCGGCGTGGTGATCGGGCTCGACACGCTGCGCGCGCTGCGCGGTGTCGCCGACGCGGCGGGGGTGGCGCTGCACTGCGACGGCGCCCGCATCTGGCACGCGCACGTCGCCGACGGGGTGCCGCTGGCCGAGTACGGCGCGCTGTTCGACACGATGTCGGTCTGCCTGTCCAAGGGCCTCGGCGCGCCGGTCGGCTCGGTGGTGGTGGGCGGCGCCGAGGACATCGCCAAGGCGCGCTGGATCCGCAAGCGCATGGGCGGCGGGATGCGCCAAGCCGGCATCCTCGCCGCGGCCGGCCTGTACGCCCTGGAGCACCACATCGACCGGCTCGCCGACGACCACGCCCGCGCCCGGCGGCTGGCCGACGCGCTCGCGCCCTACGGCGTGGTCGACGCCGACCGGGTGCGCACCAACCTCGTGCTGCTCGACCTGAGCAAGACCGCGCTCGACGCGCACGGGCTGGCCGGGCGGGCCCGGGAGCAGGGAGTGCTGGTCAGCGTCATCGCGCCGCGTACCGTCCGCCTCATCACCCACCTCGACGCCGACGACGCCGCGGTGGACCGCGCCATCGCGGTGCTGGGCCCGCTGCTCGCCAACTGAGCCGATCTTGCGCGAACTGTGGGGACGACACGCCTGAATCGGGCAGATAGGCAACAGTTCGCGCAAGATCGACGCAAGCGGCGGAGCGGCGGAGCGGCGGAGCGGCTACGGCTCTGGGTGCTCGGTGACGTTCTGGAGGTAGAGGGCCTCGCCGAGGCTCTCGATGAGGCCCAGCTGGGTCTCCAGGTAGTCGATGTGGTGCTCCTCGTCGGCGAGGATCTCCTCGAAGATGTTCGCCGAGGTCACGTCACCGACCGAGCGCATGTACTCGATGCCCAGGCGCAGCCGCTCGACCGCCTCGATCTCGATCTTCATGTCGCACTGGAACTGCTCCTTGACGGTCTCGCCGATCCGCAGCACGCCCAGCTTCTGGAAGTTGGGCAGCCCGTCGAGGAACAGGATGCGCTCGGCGAGCCGGTCAGCGTGCTTCATCTCGTCGATGGACTCGTGCCGGGTGTACTTCGCGAGCTTGGTGTAGCCCCAGTTCTCCTGCATGCGGTAGTGCATCCAGTACTGGTTGATCGCGGTGAGCTCCGCGGTCAGCTGCTCGTTGAGGAACTCTATGACGCGGGCGTCGCCTTGCATGGTGAAGAAACCCCCCATGGGAAACGTTATAGGGGGTAAATCTACGCGCCTTGTCCGGTTATGCCGCGATTGGCAGCAGCGTGTCGGCGTTCTCCTCGTCGATCAGGTCGCAGATGCGGTCGAGGCAGGAGCCGCAGCCCGTGCCCGCCCCGCAGGCCTCGCCGACGGAGTCCTCGCAGCGCGCGCCCGCGCGGATCACCGAGCGCACTTCGCACTCACGAACCCGTTCACAGATACACACGAACACAGCAGGGACCCTTCGGCACTGGAGGAGTGAGGCTGCCGGTGAAGCAAGCCTTGCCTCAGTAAGGGTGCCCTAAAGGATTCTGCTAGCGCAAGCCCCTGAGCAGGGAAATGTCAGCGGCGTGCGTCTCACCCGGCGTCTCGACGACCACCGGGACGCCCGCGAGCGCGGGATGGCGGAACATCTCCGCGAACGCGTCGGCCCCGATGAGGCCCTTGCCGATGGCCTCGTGCCGGTCGCGGGTGGACCCCACCGGATCCTTGGAGTCGTTGGCGTGCACCAGCCCCAGCCGCCCGGGGCCGCACACCTCCACCAGCGTGTCCAGCGTCAGCGTCATGCCGCCCGGCTTGGCCAGGTCGTGCCCGGCCGCCCAGGCGTGGCAGGTGTCGAAGCACACCCCGAGGCGGGGGTGGCGGTCCACCGCGTCCAGGTACGGCCCCAGGTCCTCGACACGGGCCGCCAGCGAGCGCCCGCCGCCCGCACTGGGCTCGACGAGCAACCGCGGCCCGTCGTCCGGCAGCGCGTCCAGCAGGGGCAGCAGCACCTCGCGCACCTGCCGCAGCGCCGCCGGGGTGTGCTCGGCGTCGACCGCGGAGCCGGCGTGGAACACCACCCCGCCCGCGCCGATCGCGGCGGCCCGCAGCAGCGCGTGCGCCAGCACCTCACGGGACTGCTCGACCGTCGCGGCGGTGGGGGAGCCCACGTTCACCAGCAGCGAGGCGTGCACGAACGCCGGGACGGCCCGGGTGTGGCAGCCCGCGACGAACAGCGCGTCCTGCGCCGGATCGCCGGGCGGGCGCGCCCAGCCGCGCGGATTGCCGACGTACACCTGCACCGCCGTGGCGCCGACCTTGTCGAGGTAGGGCAGGGCGGCCTTGGCCAGGCCGCCGGCCACGGGCGCGTGCGCGCCCACCGCGCCGGCCGGGCGCGTCACGTCGTCGCTCACCGTGTCCGTCATCCCAACTGGCAATCGATGATCACGTGCTGGCCCTGCTGCACGGGGGTGTTCGGCTGCGGGTCCTGGTTGACGACCTTGAACCAGTTCTTGTCGCCGAGCACGCCGCGCACCTCCACCTGCAGCCCCATCGAGGCCAGCAGGCCCTCGGCGTCGCCGCAGCGCGCGTTGCGCACCTCCGGCATCGCCCTGAGGCTCTGGTTGTCGCTGACCTGCAGGGTCACCGCGGCGTTCTTCTCCACGCCGGTGCCGTTGGGCGGGTCCTGCTTGACCACCACGTCGTACGGCTTGTCGGACTGCACCCGCTCCACGACCACCCGCAGGCCCATGTCCTGCAGCGTCTTCGTGGCCTCGGCCAGCGACTTGCCCTCGACGAACGGCACGGTCAGCGGCGCGCGGCCCTTGCTGACGATCACCTTGATCTCGGTGCCCGGCGGCACCTCACTGCCCGCCTTCGGGTCGGTGTCCAGCACGGTGTTCTTCGGGATGAGGTCGTCGTAGCGTTCGCCCGCCTTGACCACCTTGAACTTGAACGGCTCCGCCTGCAGGTCGGTGAGCGCCAGGTCCCAGGTCTTGCCCGACACGTCGGGCACCAGGTAGCGCTCGGCGCCCTTGGACAGGATCAGCCGCACCGCGCCGCCGCGCACCACGCGCTCGCCGGGGGGCGGATCCTGCACCAGCACGACGTCCTTGGGCACGTCCTCGCGGAACTGCGGGTCGCCGTACACCACCTGCAGCCCGGCCGCGCGCAGCGTCGCCTCGGCCTGCTCCTGGGTCAGGTTCACCAGCTGGGGGGTCACCTCGTAGCGGCCCCAGCCGAGCCACCAGCCGCCGGTCAGCACCAGCAGGGCCAGCACCACCGCGCCCGACATGAGCGCCAGCCGCCCGCGGGGATCGGCCATCGTCTGCTGGTAGCGCTGCTTGAGCTGGTCCAGCAGGCCGACCGGGGCGGCCGGAGCCGGGCTGCGGCGCCGGGAGCGCGGCGCGGGCTGCGCGCCGGGCAGGCGGGCCCACGACGGGCGCTCGCCGGGCACCACGTGGTTGACCACCACGGTGTCCTGCGCGACCGGGCGCAGCAGCTGGGTGGCCGCGTTAGTGTTCTGGGTCACGCTCTCCCGCGCCGCCTGCACGGCGCTGAGCAGCGCGCCGGCGTCGGTGGGGCGCTGGCCGGGGGACCGCCGGGTCGCCGACGCGACCAGCTCGTCCAGCACCGGGGGCAGCCCCGCCACGATCCGCGACGGCGGCGGCACGTCCCGGTCCACGTGCTGCCAGGCCACCTCGACGGGCCGCTCGCCGTCGTACGGCACGCGGCCGGTCAGCATCTCGAACAGCACGATCCCGGCGCTGTAGACGTCGCTGCGCGGGTCGGCGTGGCCGTCGGTGACCAGCTCCGGCGCGACGTAGGCGACGGTGGCCATGAGCTGGCCGCCGGACGGGTCGTCGGCGCTCGCCTCGACCGCGCGGGCCAGGCCGAAGTCGGCCACCTTGGCCACCGCGTCGACCAGGTTCTGGCCGCCGCCGCTGGGCGCCTCGGCGACCAGCACGTTCTCCGGCTTGACGTCGCGGTGCACCAGCCCGGCGCGGTGCGCCGCGCCCAGCGCCGACAGCACCTGCTCCATCAGGGCCAGCGCCTCGACCGGGCTGAGCCGGCGGCGCTCGGCGAGGATGTCGCGCAGCGTGCGGCCGCGCACGTACTCCATCACCAGATACGGCAGGCCCGCGTGGGTGCCCTGGTCGTAGACGGCGACCACGTTCGGGTGGGTGAGCCGGGCGATCGTCTTGGCCTCGTCGGTGAAGCGGTCGAGGCTGAACGCCTGGCCCGCGGCGTCGCGCACCTGGGCCGGGTGAATGATCTTGAGCGCGACCGTGCGCTCCAGGCGCTCGTCTACCGCTGTGTAGACCGTCGCCATGCCACCACGGGCCACGCGACCGCGGATGCGGTAGCGCCCGTCGACGAGTGAGCCGAGCAGCGGATCGGCGGTCTGAGTGTTCATCGCAGCGCAGTCTAAGTCAGACGTGGGCCCAAGCCGTACACCCGCGCGTGCGACCGTGCCGCGACCTGCGGTTTCCGCATGTCAGGCGATGTCGGGCGTACGCGTGGCGGCTGGTGAGCTCTCCTGCGCCGGTCCCGGCGTGTCGGGCGTCACCACCGCTGAGGCGGACGCCGCGGCCGGCGTCGACGGCGAGGCGGACGGGCTGGGGCTGGGCGACGGGCTCGGCGAGGGGGAAGGGGAGGGCGACGGAGACGGGGAGGCGGACGCGGACGGCGTGGGCGTGGCCTCGCAGTCGCACGCCGACGGGCTCGGCGACGGCGAGCGGCGCGGGGAGGGAGTGGTCGACACGACGGCGGCGGGCACGTCCCGCGCCGCGGTCGGGCTGGGCATCGCCCCGGCCTGGCGCCAGGGCACCGGCGCCGGGGACGACGCCGGTGCGGGCACCCGCGGCAGCGCGCCGGGCACCCGGTCGTCGCCGAGCAGCGCGTCCACCCCGGCGGTGACGGCGTAGTAGCCGCCCACCCCCACCGAGGCGAGCAGCATCGCCCCCGTCGCCAGCACCGCGCGGTGCCGGGTGGTGGGGCGCGGCGGCTCGTCGCCGAGCACCGGCATGATCACCGTCTCGTCGTTCATCCGGCGCCGCGCCAGGTCGTAGCGCAGCGAGCGGACCGCGCCGTCGATCTCGCGCTTGATCAGGTGCCAGGGATTCATCCGAGGGTCCTTTCCACGGCCACGGAGCCGCCCGGGTCGGGGATGCGGTGGTGAGCCCGGCCGGCGACGTGGCAAGGTGTGGAGGTGGCCGAAACTGCGCATTCGACGACCGACGCACCCACCAGCTGGCTGACCCTGCCGGACGTGGCCGAGCGGCTCGGGCTGTCGATCATCAAGGTGCACCAGCTGATCAAGGACGGTTCGCTGCTGGCGGTGCGCCACGAGGGCGTGCGCCAGGTGCCGGCGGAGCTGGTGGCGAACGACACCGTGCTCAAGCACCTCCCCGGCGTCCTGAATCTGCTGCGCGACGCCGGGTACAACGACGATGAGGCGGTCCGGTGGCTCTACACCGCCGACGACACGCTTCCGGGGACGCCCGCCGCGGCGCTCGGCGGCGACAAGGCACGTGAGGTCAAGCGCCGCGCGCAGGCCGTGGCCTTCTGACCGTGTACGCCTACCTCGCGGTGCTGCTCGGCTGCCTGCTGTGCGCGTTGTGGCTGGAGCCGGTGCTGCGGGTGGGCGTGCTGCGCCAGTGGCGGCGGCTGCTGCTGGTCGCCGTGCCGGTGCTGGCCGTGTTCGTCGCCTGGGACCTCGCCGCGATCGCGGCCGGGCACTGGAGCTTCGACCACGCGCAGGTGCTGGGCGTCTGGCTGCCCGGCGGGATGCCGCTGGAGGAGCTGCTGTTCTTCCTGGTCGTGCCGCTGTGCGCGATCCTGGGCTACGAGGCGGTCCGCACCGTGCTGGCCAGGTACGGGCGATCGTGACGTACACCGTGGCGGCCCTGCTGGGGCTGGCCGGGGCGGTCGCGGTCGACCTGTTCGTGCTGCGCACCCGGCTGCTGGCGAGCCTGGCGTTCTGGGCGACGTACCCGATCGTGCTGCTGTTCCAGCTGCTCTCCAACGGCATCCTGACCGGGCGCGGGGTGGTCCGCTACGCGCCGGAGGCGATCACCGGCCTGCGCGTGGCGTACGCCCCCGTCGAGGACCTGGTGTTCGGCTTCGCGCTGGTGCTGTTCACGCTCTCGCTCTGGGTCTGGACCGGACGGCGGCGGCGATCAGCGCGGCCGTGACCGCGACCGCGCCCACCGCCTTGGTCAGCACCGGCACCCCGAGCCCGTTGGGCAGCGTCAGGAACGCGCACCCGGCCGCCGCCAGGGCCAGCCACCGCCGCCGCCGCGCGTCGGTCTCGGCCGCCGCCAGCACCGCCAGCGGCGCCACCGCGTACCACGGATAGAACACCGGCCCGAGCAGCGCCGTCGCCGCCATCACCCACCCGCAGGCGAGCACCACCACCCGCGCCTGCCCCCGATGCCGCCACGCGTGCCGCAGTGCGACCAGCCCGATCCCGGCCAACACCAGCACCCCCAGCACCCGAGCCACGGTCACCGCCGCGCCCGACCACTCGCCCAGCCCCACACCCCGCAGCAGATACCCCACGGTCATCCCCACCGCCGTCGGCGGCGAACTCCACTGCGCCAGCTCCCCCGTGCCCCTGAGCGCTCCGACCCACCCCAGCCCCAACCCGCTCACCACGCTGAACAGCGCAAACCCGCCGACCCCGGCCACCGCCCCGACCCACCATCGCCGCCCCAGCAGCACCAACACGAACGGCACCACCACCACCGCCGTCACCTTCACCCCCACCGCCCCCGCGACGGCCAACCCCGCCAGCGCCGCCCCCACCCCCACCCCCGCCCCGCCCCGGAGCCCGAGGCCGGGGTGCAGTTTCGGGGAAACTGCACTCATCGAGACGTCGTCGGCTGCAGTTTCCCCGAAACTGCCGCCGCCCTCACGGCGCTCGCGGGTCTCGGGCCGGGCCGAGTCGGCGGCGGCGGGCACGGTGCGTTGATCTTGCGCGGGATGTGGGGACGACACGGGTGAAACGGGCGAATGGGCAACACTTCGTGCAAGATCGACACGATCTTGGCGGGGTCCGGTGAGGGACAGCGCCAGGGCGGTGAGGGTGAGGGCGGCGACGATGACGTCGTTGTGGGCGGCGGAGAGGGCGTGGACGGCGGTGAGGGGGGTGAGCAGGGCGAGCCAGTAGGCGGCGGGGACGGGGACGCCGCAGGCGCGGGCCACGGTGGGCAGGGTGGCGGCGAGCAGGGCGAGGGCGGCGACGGCGAGCAGGCGGAGGCCGCCGAGCGCGCCGAGCAGGCCGCCGAGCCAGGTCACCGCGCCGGACAGGACGACGGCCGCGGGGCCGTAGGGGGTGGGGGTGTGCCACCACAGTTCGGGGACGGCCGCGCTCCAGGGGCAGCCGCCGTCGGCGACGCCCAGCGCGTAGGGGTCCACCCCCGCGCGCCACAGCCAGCCCTGGCAGGCGTACGCATACACATCCCGGCTGCCCAGCGGCGGCGCGACCAGCAGCGGCGCCGCCCACGCCGCCCCGATCAGCAGGACCCGCCCGGCCGACACGCCGACCCCGGCATCCCCGCCCGGCTGTGCCCGGCTGTGCTCCAGGCTCCGGCGATGCTGCTCCAGCGGCATGACGGGAGCTTGGACCTGGGGAAGGAGGCGGCCGAGCTGCCACCAGGCGGCCGTCCAGCCGGACAGGCCGAGCAGCCAGCAGAGCAGGCCCGCGAGAAAACCCGCCGGGACCGCGCCGAACCCGCCCAGCCGCAGGCCGGGGCCCGGGTCGCCGCCCGGCAGCGCGCCCGCCAGGAACGCCGACCCGGCCAGCAGCACGCCGGAGACGCAGCCGAGGGCGACGGCGGCCCGGGTCGTGGCGTGGCGGGGGAGCACCCGATGATGATTCCACGGTCCTTGATCGGTACTGCGCGACGCCGCACACTCCTCGTGTGGACAGGCTCGGGACACGGCGCAACATCGTCATCGCCGCCGTGGCGGCGGTGCTGCTCGTGGCGCTCATGGCGCTGGTCGGCTTCTGCGCGCGGACCACCATGCAACCCGGCTCGGAAGGCGGCGCGCCCGCCGCCACGGCCGCGCAGACGCCGGTGTCGGGGCTGCCCACGGTGCGGCTGGACCAGCTGCCCAAGGAGGCGGTGGCGACCGTCGCGCTGATCGACGCGGGCGGGCCGTTCCCGTACGACAAGGACGGGACCGTGTTCGGCAACCTGGAGGGCATCCTGCCCAAGCAGCCGCGCGGCTACTACCGCGAGTACACGGTGCCCACGCCCGGCTCACGCGACCGCGGCGCGCGGCGGCTGGTCGCCGGGCGCGACGGCGACCTCTACTACACCGCCGACCACTACGAGAGCTTCCGGCAGGTGCAGCGCTGACTCAGGCAGCGCGCCGGACCGCGGCGTCGGCCAGCTCACGCAGCATGTCAGCCGGCTCCGGCTCGACCGGCGCGGCGTCCAGCGCGGTCAGCGCCGCCGTGGTCAGCTCCGCGATGTACGACTCGGTGCGGGCCAGCGCGCCCGACTCGGTGATGATCCGGCGCAGCTGCGCCACGCCGCCCTCGTCCAGGTCGGCCCGGCCCAGCGCGGCCGCGAGGGTGTCCCGGTCGGCCGGAGCGGCATGGGTCAGCGCCATCGCGATCAGGTACGTCCGCTTGCCCTCGCGCAGATCGTCCCCGGCCGGCTTGCCGGTCGCGGCCGGGTCGCCGAACACGCCGAGCACGTCGTCGCGCAGCTGGAAGGCCTCGCCCAGCGGCAGGCCGAACGCCGAGTACGCCGCGCTCAGCTCGGCCGGGGCGTCCGCCAGCGCGGCGCCCAGCAGCAGCGGATGCTCGACGGTGTACTTCGCCGACTTGAACCGCGCCACCTGCGAGGCGCGCTGCACCGAGGTGTCCGCAGACGCCTGGGTCAGCACGTCCAGGTACTGCCCGATCATGACCTCGGTGCGCATCAGGTCGAACACCGGCCGCGCCCGGGCGACCGTCACCGGGTCCAGCCCGCTGGCGTGCAGCAGCTCGTCGGACCAGACCAGGCACAGGTCGCCGAGCAGGATCGCCGCCGCGGCGCCGAACCCGTCCGCGCCGCCCTGCCAGCCCGCCCGGTCGTGCAGCATGGCGAACCTGCGGTGCACGGCGGGCTCGCCGCGCCGGGTGTCGGAGGCGTCCATCAGGTCGTCGTGCATCAGCGCGCTGGCCTGCACCAGCTCCAGCGACGCGAGCGCGGTCACCACCTCGTCGCGGTCCTCCCCGCCCGCGCCCCGGTAACCCCAGTACGCGAACGCGGGGCGCAGCCGCTTGCCGCCGCCCAGCACGAACGACTCCACCGCGTCGGCCATCGGCGCGAGGCCGGTGTCGATGTCCGCCATGTGCTCCCGGCGGTCGGCGAGGAAGACGGCGAGCGCCTTCTCGACCCGCGGGCGCAGCGCGGCACGGTCCACCGGGTGAATGGTCATAGCACGAACTTAGTTCACGCCACCTGCCGTCGATGACCCCGGGAGGTATGACATGAGCTGCCTGATCAGCTCACTCAGGTCATGTACCGCCGGGATGTGCCGGCGCCGGGCCAGCCGCGCCGACAGCTCGCGGGTCTGCTCCGCCGCCCGCACCGAGCCCGAGCGCACCGCCTCGATCGCCGCGTCCCCGCCGGCCGCGCACGCCTGCTCCACCTCCCCGATGCCGAGCAGCGCCCGCGCCCGCCATCCCGCGTACACGGCCGCCGTGCGCGGCTGGCCGCGCCACCGGGCCGCCGCGCCGTCCAGCAGCGGCAGCGCCCGCAGCGGCCGGTCCAGCAGCACCAGGCAGCGGCCCGTCATCGCGGCCAGCTCGGCCTGATCCAGCCAGTACAGCCAGGACGGCTCGGCCGCCGGGATGAGCCGCTCGCCGAGCCGCTGGGCGACCAGCAGCGACTGCGCGGCGGCGCTCCCGTCCGCGCACCTCGCCGCGGCCAGCGCCGCGCGGTGCGCGAGCAGGGCGCGCAGGCCCGGCGTTCCCCCGCGGCGTGCCCCCGCCGCGCCGATCCGGGCCAGCTGCCAGGCCGCCCGGGGCCGCGCCTCGGCGAGCAGGTGGCTCGCTCCGCCCAGCAGGTGCGCGCCGAGGGCCGCGTCACCGGCCTCGGCGGCCAGCAGCAGGCCCGCACGGTACGCCCGCAGCGCCGCGGCCTGGTCCCCAGCGTCGCCGGCCGTCCACCCGGCCAGCTGCGCCAGCTCGGCGGCGGGTCGCAGCAACCGCCGCCGGTCCGCGCCCCGCGCCCGGCGCAGGCGGGACGCGGCCTGCCGCCACCGCCGGTGCGCCACCGGCGCCAGATCCGCCCCGCCCACCAGGTCGTCCATGCGCCGTAGCTCGGCGAGGAGAGGCCGGACGGCCCCGGCCTCGAACAAGCCGGTCGCCTCCGCCGGCGAACCGTCCCGCGCGGACCGGTCCCCGGCCGGGCCGGGCCGGAAGCCGGGCGCGGCCGGCTCGCCGGGCGGCGGGGAGCGGTCCGCGCTCTCGCGCAGCCAGCGCTCGGCCAGCCGGCAGAGCTGGTCGACGGCGTCCAGCGGGGCCGGGCTGGGCGCGGGGCGGGCGCCGGCGGCGAGCAGGGCGGGCGGCAGGTCGAGCACGAGCGCCAGCCAGGCCAGCCACTGCCCGCCGGGCAGCCGCTCGCCCCGCTCCCAGCGGCTCACCTCGTGCCGGGTGACGGTCGCGGCGCCTGCGGCGGCGCACAGCAGCGCGGCCAGCCGGGTCTGGCTGTACCCCCGGCTCCGGCGGGTCTCGGCGATCAGTCTGCCCAGCGGCGGACGGGGCATGGCGGCCTCCCGGCTCGTCCCACGGCGACACGTGACAACGGCCGACCCCCGGCTCGGCGCAGGCCCCCATGCGCCGATCCGGTTCTACCGGTCCCGTACGACAACCCGCGCCGCCGCCGGCGCCGCTCGCCGCGAAGATCGCTGTCTCGTGTCCAAAGGTGAGCTCAGAGCCCACTTCCCGACACGAGACAGCGATCTTCGCGGGCGTACTCGCCGACGGCGGGGCCGAGTCGGCGGTGGAGCCGGTCGATGATCGGCGTCTCGTGTCAGAACCTGCGCTGTGACCTCACCTTTCGACACGAAACAGCGATCTCCACCCGGGCGCCGCGACGTTCGGCCGGATTCGGAGAGAGATCGTTCGGGATCGGTGTGTCGTAGAGTGCGACTGTTCCGAACGACGGAGGGTGCTCCTGCGCGATGGCGGGCGAGCAGCCGGCATACCGGCGAGTGGCGGATCGGTTGCGGGAGCTCATCCTGAGCGGTGAGCTCGCCGAAGGCGCCCAGCTGCCCTCATTGAGGGAGATCGCCGCGCGTTATGGCGTGGCCACGAGCATCGCGACCCGTGCGCTGGATGTCCTGCGTACGGACGGTCTTGTGGTGTCCCGACCCGGTGCGGGCACGTATGTCCGCCGCTTCGAACGCATAGTGCGCAGCTCGCCAGGCCGGTTGGCCCAGGCCCGGTGGCGTCAGGGCGCATCGGTCCAGGATCACGACACCGGTCCTCGGACACGGACCGTCGATGTCGTCATCGGTGACGTCCCTGCACCCGACTTCGTGGCTGGTGCGCTGGGTATCGCACCCGGTGCACCGGTCCTGTCGCGGGCGCGACGGTTCGTGGTCGAGGAAAGGGTGGTGCAACTGGCCACCTCCTACCTGCCGACCGAGCTGACGCGCGGAACGCGGATCGAGCACACGGACGCCGGAGCAGGTGGCATCTACGCTCGCCTGGCCGAACAGGGACTGGCCCCGAGTCATTTCACGGAGCGGATCGTGGGCCGCAGCCCATTGCCGGAGGAGGCTGCCGCTCTCGAACTCGCGGTCGACGGCTCGCGAGTGCTGGAGATCACTCGCTACGCCCACGCGGGTGATCGCTGCGTCGAGGTGAACCGCATGGTCCTGGACTCGGACGCCTACGAGCTGACCTACTCCTTCCCCGCCTGACGACGGATGTTCGGAACAGCGGTTGACTGTTCCGAACAGTTCTGGCTGGCTCCTTTGTGCCGGCGTCCACAAAGGAGGGTGGTCTCGTGTGCCGATACATGGCGACGTTTCCAAACACCGAGTCGCCTGTGCCAGGCGCCTGCTCGCAGGAACCCGGCCGGCGTGTATTGACAGCACCTGACCTGCGGCGACAGTTGCGCCCCGATGTGCCATGGGGTGTGTCGTCGCTGCTCAGGCGATAGGTAACGAGCAGGGGCGGTCTGGCCCCTGCGAATCTGCGGCTGGCCCCTCCCAAGAGGGCTTCTCCGCGGTTCGATGAACGTGCTCGCGCTGGTGACGACTCCCGAGGCCGGTCGCGAGCCGCCGGGGCGGCGTGCCTTCTCCCATCGGCTCGCGCCGCCCCGGCACCTGTCCGCGTGCACCTGGGGAGGGCGCGATGAAGCTGTCGACGGTCGACTGGGAGAACCCGCCGCTGGACCCGCCGGAGGACGTGCCGCAGCCGCTGCTGTGGCGGCTGGCCGCGCGGCTGCTGCACGATCACGTGCCGGGCGCGGGGTTCCGTCCGCCCGTTCACCGCTGCAACGCCTGCGACCAGGTGTGGCCTTGTTCGGCTCGGGGTTATGCCGAGCGGGGCCTGCTCGTCTCGTGCCGCGTCCCGGTCGGCGGCCGCGGTGCGGCGGTGGTGGCGGCGGATTGGCTCCTCGACGGCGAGGAGTGGTGGTTCCCCGGCGGGCCGGCCGCGCAGACGGCTGCGACGGACGGGGCCGGTGAGCATGATCACGAGTAGGCGTGCACCACGAACTGGGACGAGGCGGACCGCGCGGGGATCGGACATTAGAGTCGGGAGGGTGACGCTGCGTGCCCCATCGACCATGCCGGGACCCCGCCCGACCGTGCGCGAGCTGCTCAGCTCTGGGGAGCCGACGTTCTCGTTCGAGTTCTTCCCGCCCAAGACCGCCGACGGCGAGCGCCTGCTGTGGCAGGCGATCCGGGAGCTGGAGTCGCTGCAGCCGTCCTTCGTCTCCATCACGTACGGCGCGGGCGGCAGCACCCGGGGCACCACCGTGCAGCTCACCGAGCGCATCGCCACCGAGACCACGCTGCTGCCGCTGGGTCACCTGACCGCGGTGAACCACTCGGTGGCCGAGCTGCGGCACGTCATCGGGCACTACTCGGACGCGGGCGTGCGCAACGTGCTGGCGCTGCGCGGCGACCCGCCGGGCGACCCGCAGGCGGAGTGGGTGGCGCACCCGCAGGGTCTGCACTACGCCGAGGACCTGGTGCGGCTGCTGAAGGAGAGCGGCGACTACTGCGTGGGCGTGGCCGCGTTCCCGGAGAAGCACCCGCGCTCGCCCGACCTCGGCTCGGACGTGCACCACTTCGTACGCAAGTGCCGCGCGGGCGCGGACTACGCCATCACGCAGTTCTTCTTCGACTGGCAGGACTGGGCCCGGCTGCGCGACGCGGCGGCGGGCGCGGGCTGCCACGTGCCGATCATCCCGGGCATCATGCCGGTCACCAACGTCAGCCAGATCGAGCGCATGGCGCAGCTGTCCGGCGCGGCGTTCCCGGCGGACCTGGCCGAGCGGCTGCGCGCCGTCGCCGACGATCCGCGGGCGGTGCGCGCCATCGGCGTGGAGGTGGCCACCGAGCTGAGCGTGAAGCTGCTGGCCGAGGGCGCACCCGGGCTGCACTTCATCACGTTGAACCGGTCGACGGCCACCCGTGAGGTGTGGCAGCGGCTGCGGGTGGGCGCGACGGTGTAGCTCCCACCCGGGTGGCCTGCCCGAGCAGGCGGACCGGGAGTGGAGCATGACGGCGCCGACGACCCCGACACCTACCCCGACGGCGAGGATGAGCTGGGACGGATACGTCGCCGGCTGGTCCGGCTCGCACGACGGCTACGACCCGCGCCATGCCGGGCCGCTGCTGCGCAAGTGGCTGCGGGCCGCGTTCCGGGTCGGCGGGGTGCTGGCCCGGTTCGGCGCGCGGCCCGCGTACGCGATGACGGTGGCGGTGGCCTGCGCGCTGCTGGTGCCGCTGTGCGCGGTGCGCGGTGGCTCGTGGCCCGCGCTGGCGGCGCTGTTCCTGCTGCTCGGCCTGGCTGCGGACACGATCGGGCAGACGCTGTCGGTGCTGCTGGGCCGGACCAGCCGCCTCGGCTCGTTCTACCGCAGCCTGCTCGACCGGCTGACCGAGGCGTGCTGGCTGGTCGCGCTGGCCGGGGTCGGCGCCCAGCGGACCCTCCTGCTGGCCTGCGCGGCGATGGTGTGGCTGCACGAGTACATCCGGGCGCGGGCCGGGGCGGTGGGCCTGCGGGCGGCGGGTTCGGCGACGATCGGCGACCGGCCCACCCGGGCCTGGCTGACCCTGCTCGCCCTGCTGCTCGCCGCCGCCGCGACCGCCCAGGTCGGCGCCGATCTCGCCGCCGGCATCGTCACCATGGTCCTGGTCCTCTGGTTCTCCCTCGCCGTCCTCGGCCTCGGCCGGCTCCTCACCGTGGTCCGCAAGGTCCTCACCTGACCGCCGCCCATCGCCGCCCATCGCAGGCGCCGCCGTCCCGGCCAAGATCACTCGACTTGCCTGGCAGACGGGCGAATGAGCGGCCAAGATACGCCCACCTGCCTGGCAAGTCGGACGATCAAGGCCGAGGCCGGACGGGCAAGGTCGAGGGGCGGACGGTCAAGGCTGGGGGAAGGGGAGGGGGAGGTCTCGGCCGAGGACGGCGAAGGGGCGGGGGTCGCCGGGGAAGAGGAGGTGGCGGGAGACGTCCTCGAAGCCGGTGCGGCGGTAGAGGCGCCAGGCGCGGGAGGCCTGCTCGTCGGCCTCGGGGGTGGACAGCAGCGTGGTCGCCGCCGGGGTCATCGCCAGCAGCGCCCGCAGCTGCGCCTCACCCAGGCCGTGCCCCTGGGCGGAGGGGCGTACGTGCAGCTCCACGACCTCGAAGCAGTCGGCCAGCCAGCGTTGCCGCGCGGGCCCGTCCAGCACCGCGCTCACCTGGTCGTGCCACCACTGGCCGGGTTCGGAGTGGTAGCCGTACGCGAAGCCGAGCAGGTGGCCCGCGGTGCTCACGCTGGCGATCGCGCGGAAGTGCGGCCGCTGCAGGTGGGTGCTGATGTAACCGCGCCGCACGGCCAGCGCCGGAGGCTGGTACGACATCGCCTCGCCGAACACGGACAGCACGTCGTCCATGCGCCGGGCGAGATCGTCCGGCGTCCAGGGGACCAGCCTCATGCGACCTCCGCCGGCGTCGCCGACGTGACCCGCAGCAGCTCCGGATAGGTGATCGGGAAGACGGCCTGGGGCACCCCGCCCGCGGCCCAGATCTGGTCGTACGCGGCCAGCGCCACGTCGATCAGGGTGCGCACCGGCTTGGGGTGGCCGAGCGGGGCGACCCCGCCGATGACCTGGCCGGTGTGCTCCCGGACGAACTCCGGCGTGGCCCGGCGCAGCTTCGCCACGCCGAGATCGGCGGCGACCTTGGCGGTGTCCACCCGGTGGCCGCCGGAGGTCAGCACGAGCAGCGGTTCGCCGTCGACCTCGAAGATCAGCGAGTTCGCGATCTGGGCCGGCTCGACCCCGAGCGCCGCCGCGGCCGCGGCGGCGGTGTGCACGCCGTCCGCCAGAACGATCACGCGGCAGCCCGCGCCGGTGTGGTCGTGGGCGTCGGCGGCGTCAAGCGCGTGCTGGACTGCGCTCACGTTCGGGTGCGACAGCATGGGCCTCATTCTGCCCCAGCGGATCGCGCCCCAGCGGCACCGGCTCGGTCACCGCCGCCACGGGCACCCGGGCCGTCTCGGCGAGCGCGACGCCGGTGAGCAGCAGCGCACCGCCGGCCAGCTGGGCCGGGTTGAGCAGCTCGCCGAGGGTGAGCCAGGCGACCCCGGCGGCGAGCACCGGCTCGATCATGCCGAGGATGCCCACGCTGGTGGCGGGCAGGTGCCGCAGCGAGCCGGCGATCAGCAGGTACGGCACGATGGTGCCGAGCACCAGCAGGTAGGCGACGAGCAGCCAGAGCGGCGTGCCGCCGGCGGTCTGCCCGGCCAGCGCGGACCAGTCCGGCGCGGCGCCGCCGAGCAGCCGGAACAGCAGCCCGGCCAGGGCCGACACGCCGAACGCCCAGCCGGTCAGGGAGACGGTGTCCCGGTCGGCCACGCCCTGCGCGCCGAGCACGAAGTACGCGGCGAGCAGCACGGCGGCGCCGAGCGCGGCCGCCACGCCGAGGCCGTCGAGGCTGAGCGCGCCCCACACCTCGGCGACGCAGGCCAGCCCGGCCAGGCACAGCAGCAGGCCCGCCCACAGCCGGGGGCGCACCCGGTGGCGCTGGCCGAAGCGCGCCCACAGCGCCACGAACAGCGGCGCGGTGTACTCGAACAGCAGCGCGACGCCCACCGGCAGCCGGGCGATGGCCACGAAGTAGAGCATCGGCACGAGCAGGAAACCGGTCAGGCCGTACGCGATCAGCAGCGGCAGCTGCCGTGCGGTGACGGTGAAGCGGCGCAGCCCGGGACGCAGCACCGCGCCGAGCACGAGCAGGCCCGCGCAGGCGCCCACGGCGCGCAGCGTGGTGAGGTCGGGCGCGCCGACCCCGGCGCGCAGGATCAGCTTGGAGACGGTGCCGTTGACGGCGAACAGCAGGCTGGCCAGCGCGACCATGACGATGCCCAGAGCGGGCCGGGGACGGAACGGCACCGGTCAAGGCTACCTGGTGTCATGTGCGTATCAGCATTCGGTCCTTACCCGGCGGGTCAGGGTTTACAACCGGGTTTTTTCGAACTAACGTTCTACTCGTTGTTCGGACAAGTGTTCGATCATCATTCGGGGGGAGCGGTTCGCGACGCGAGCCCCCGGGCCGTTGCTCGCGACATCGGCCCAGGTCACCGGAGATTCGCGGCTCCGGGCGACCACCAGGCGGGAGCCGCTCGCTGCCCATCGACCCCCGGGCAGCGGGTGGCCGCCCGACCGGCGAGCCGGTCCGGGTGTGGCGTGGGGAAGCTCCACGCCCGGCCGGCGAGCGCTACACCACGTTCTTCCTCCGTGGCTCGGCAAGGGACGGTCGCCAGACCTGTCATACGGGTAGGCGACGGTCATGAGGTCCCGCTGGTGACAGCCGAACGAGGAGGAGCCGCCGACATGAACGCCACGACGAAGGTGCCGGCCCACGTGCTGCCGCACCGCACCCCGATCGAGCTGATCGTCCTCGCCCGGCGCGGACTCGCCGAGGCCCGCGACACCGATGGACCCGCGCAGCGCTACGCCACCGCCCACCTCGCCGCGCTGCGCGCCGCCGCCGCCGTGATCGCGGCCCGGGCCATGCCCGCCCCGGCCCGCCGCAGGCAGATCACCAGCGTGTGGGTGCTGCTGTCCATGGTCGCTCCCGAGATGAGCGCCTGGTCGTCCCTGTTCTCCTCCGGCGCGGCCAAGCGGTCCGCCGCCGAGGCCGGCATCGCCCGGGTCACCGCCGAGGAGGCCGACGCGCTGCTGCTGCAGGCCGGCTACTTCGTCGACCTGGTGCAGGAGGCGCTGGACCTCGCGATCCAGCCCGCGCTCGCGGGTTGACGGTGAAGATCGCTGGTTCGTGTCAGAACGTGGGGCCTGGCCGCAGGTTCTGACACGAGACACCGATCATCGCCGGCAGCGCACGACCGTATCCACGTACGACACGGGGGGATGACCGCCATGACGGGGCTGAAGGCGGCCCGGTCAATGGAGTTGCAGCACGCATCGGTGCGGCGAGCCAGCGACCTCACCGATGAGCTGGCCGGCCTGGGCGTCGACCGGCTGCTGCCGGTCCTGCCCGAGCTGCGCGAACTCCTTCCCGGACACGGCCTGCGCCGCGGCAGCACCGTCGCCGTGGCGCCCTCGGGCGGGCCCGGTTGCGGCGGAGCGACCTCGCTGCTGCTGGCGCTGCTGTCGGCCGCCTCGTCCGCGGGCTCCTGGTGCGCGGTGGTCGGGCTGCCGACGCTGGGTCTGGCCGCCGCCGCCGAGTTCGGCATCGTCCTGGACCGGCTGGCCCTGGTGCCGCACCCCGGTCCCCAGTGGACGACGGTGACCGGCGCGCTGCTCGACGGCTTCGACGTGGTGGTCGCCGCGCCGACCGGGCCGGTCGCGGCGTCCGTACGCCGGCAGCTGGCCGCTCGTGCCCGGCAGCGCGGCAGCGTGCTGGTCCCGTTCGGCGACTGGGACGGCGCCGACGTGGTGCTCTCCCCGGTCGCGGGCGCCTGGCTCGGCCTGGGCCGGGGTCACGGCCGGCTGCGCTGCCGCGAGCTGAGCGTCACCGCCCGCGGCAAGGGCGCCGCCGCCCGCCCCCGACGGGTCACCATGTGGCTGCCCGCCCCGTCCGGGCCGCTCGGGCTGCCCGCCGCGTCCGGCCCGCCAGGGCTGCCCGCCGCGTCCGGGCCGCTCGGGGTGGCCGCCGCGTCCGGCCCGGCCGGAGCGCCCGACTCGGCCGGGCCGGACGGCCTGCCCACGCCCTCCGGCCCGGCCGGCCGGCCGGAGCCGGTCGCGGTGTCGCCGCCCGGCCGGACCCCGCGCCATGAGGGCCGGACCCGTGGCCATCTGCGGTCGGTCCCGCTCGGCCAGGCGTCCTGATGGGCGACGCCGCCCAGCGGACCATGCTCGTCTGGTGTCCGGACTGGCCGGTCATCGCCGCCGACCTGATGGACGGGGTGCCCGCACACCGGCCCGTCGCGGTGCTGCACGCCAACCGGGTGATCGCCTCCTCCGCCGCCGCGCGTGCCGAGGGTGTACGCCGCGGTCTGCGCAAACGTGAGGCGCAGAGCCGGTGCCCGCAGGTGATCGTGGTGGACTACGACCCGGTGCGCGACATACGCGCCTTCGAGCCCGTGCTCGCCGCCGTCGAGGAGATCGCCGCCTCGGTGGCGGTGGTGCGCGCGGGCGTCTGCGCGTTCGCGGCGCGCGGCCCGGCCCGCTACTTCGGCGGCGAGGAGGCCGCCGCCGAGCGCATCGTCGAGCAGGTCGCGCAGGAGTGCGGGGTCGAGGCGCAGCTCGGCGTCGCCGACGGCGCCTTCGCCGCGCTGCTGGCCGCCCGGGCCGGCCGGATCGTCGCCCCGGGGCAGACCGCCTCCTTCCTGGCCGCGATGCCGGTCAGCACCCTGGACCGGCCGCAGCTGACCAGCCTGCTGCGCCGGCTCGGCGTACACACGCTGGGTGATTTCGCGGCCCTGCCGCCCAGTGACGTGCTGGCGCGGTTCGGGCTCGACGCGGCGCTGGCCCAGCGGCTGGCCGCGGGCCGCGACGACCGGCCGCTCGCGGTCCGCCAGGCCCCGCCCGAGCTGGAGGTCGAGGAGCGCTACGACGAACCGGTCGACCGGGTCGACACCGCCGCGTTCGCCGCCCGCGCGCTGGCCGAGCAGCTGCACGAACGGCTCGCCGCGCACGGCCTGGCGGCCACCCGGCTGGAGATCGGCGCGGTCACCGCCGACGGCCGCGAGCTGCACCGGGTATGGCGCCACGACGGCGTACTCACCGCCCACGCCATCGCCGACCGCACCCGCTGGCAGCTGGAGGGCTGGATCACCCAGCGCCGGATGACCGCCGGGATCGCCGCGCTGCGGCTGGTCCCCGACGGGCTGGTGCGCCAGGCGGGCCTGCAGGCCGGGCTGTGGGGCGACGTCGGCGCCGAGCGGGACCGCGCGCACCGCGCGCTGCACCGGGTGCAGGGCATCCTCGGCCCCGAAGCGGTGCTGACCGCGGTGCTCGGCGGCGGGCGCGACCCCGGTGAACAGGCCACCCTGGTGCCGTGGGGGGACGAGCGGGTGCCGGTGCGCCCCGACGGCCCGTGGCCCGGCCGGCTGCCCCCGCCCGCGCCCGCCGTGGTCCTGGTCGAGCCGCAGCCCGCCCGGCTGCTCGCCGCCGGCGGCGAGGAGGTGCGCATCACCGCCCGCCTGGAGCTCAGCGCCGACCCGGCATTCCTGGTGCTCGACGGCAGAACGGCCGAGGTCACCGGCTGGGCCGGTCCCTGGCCCGTGGACGAGCAGTGGTGGGACTCCCGCCGCGCCCACCGCGCCGCCCGCCTCCAGGTCCTCCTGTCCACCGGCCGCGCCATCCTCCTCACCCTCACCGCCGGCCACTGGACCATCACCCTCCACTTCGACTGACCGCACCCCGCGGCCCCTCTTCCTGTGGGTTGATCATGAACTTGGAGACGTGTTCGGCGGTGTGTCGCAACCCTGCGCCCGTGATCGTTTCGGGCTCCCTCGGCCGGTGCTGGGCGCTCTGTCGGCGGTGTTGATCACGGTATCGGGGGTGCGACACGCCGTCGAACACGCACTTAAGTTCATGATCAACGCGGTAGAGGAGGGTGGGAGGTGGGGTGGGGTGGGGTTAGTACAGTTGTTCGAGTGGGGTTTGACGGTCAGGGGCAGCTGCCGTGGGGGGAGCTGGAGCGGCGGATGCGGGGCGGCCTGGTGGTCGATCCGCTGGCGGTGGCTGACGGGGGTGACGGGCCGGGGTTCTCGCGGAAGCGGGAGCCTTATCGGGCGGAGCGGGTCGAGCGGCCGCGGGACGTGGTGCCGTATGCGGAGCTGCACTGCCATACCAACTTCAGCTTTCTGGACGGGGCGAGTGATCCGGAGGAGCTGGTCGCGGAGGCGGTGCGGCTGGGGCTGGAGGCGCTGGCGGTCACCGATCACGACGGGCTCTACGGGGTGGTGCGGTTCGCGGAGGCGGCGCGGGAGCACGGGCTGCCCACCGTGTTCGGGGCGGAGCTGAACCTGGCGGGGGTGCCGCGGGGCGGGGGCGCGCCCGATCCCGCGGGCACCCACCTGCTGGTGCTGGCGCGGGGGCCGCAGGGGTACGCGAACCTGGCTCGAGCCCTGTCCGAGGCGCACCTCGAAGGCGGTGAGAAGGGCCGCCCGAAGTACGAGCTGGAGAAGATCGCCGAGACCCTCCAGCAAAGCGCCGTGATCCTCACCGGGTGCCGCAAGGGGGCGGTGCCGCGGGCGCTGCTCACCGACGGGGTGGACGCGGCGGCGCGGGAGCTGGACCGGCTGGCGGCCCTGTTCGGCGCGGAGAACGTGGTGGTGGAGCTGATCGACCATGCCGACCCGTACGACGGGGACCGCAACGACGCGCTGTGCGGGCTGGCGGCGCGGGCCGGGCTGCGCGTGGCCGCCAGCAACAACGTGCACTACCACCACCCGGCGCGGCGGCGGCTGGCCACGGTGACCGCGGCGGTGCGCGCCCGGACCAGCCTGGACCAGATCGACGGGCACCTGCCCGCGGCGGCCACGGCGCACCTGCGCTCGGGCGCGGAGATGGCGGCCCGGTTCGCGGCGATGCCGCACCCGCTGGCCCGGGGCGCGGTGGCGTACGCCGCGGAGCTGGGCCGGGAGCTGGCCTTCGACCTGCGCCTGGTGGCGCCGAAGCTGCCGCCGTTCACCGATCCGCCGGGCGACCGGGTGGACGAGGTGGCGTTCCTGCGGGCGCGGACGCTGGAAGGGGCGGCCGAGCGCTACGGGCCGCGCGAGGCGTACCCGGAGGCGTACGAGCGGATCGAGCACGAGCTGCGGATGATCGAGCAGCTGGAGTTCCCCGGCTACTTCCTGGTGGTGTGGGACATCGTCCGGTTCTGCCGGGAGGCGGACATCTACTGCCAGGGGCGGGGGTCGGCGGCGAACTCGGCGGTCTGCTACGCGCTGCGCATCACCAATGTGGACCCGGTCGGCGGCGAGGGCGGGCTGCTGTTCGAGCGCTTCCTGGCCCCGGAGCGCGACGGTCCGCCCGACATCGACGTGGACATCGAGTCCGACCGGCGGGAGGAGGTCATCCAGTACGTCTACCGGCGCTACGACCGGCGGCACACCGCGCAGGTCGCCAACGTGATCTCGTACCGGCCGCGCTCGGCGGTGCGGGACGTGGCGCGCGCGTTCGGCTTCTCCGCAGGGCAGCAGGACGCCTGGAGCAAGCAGATCGACCGGTGGAGCGCGGTGTCCGCGGGGGACGTCGACGGGATCCCGCCGCACGTGCTGGAGTACGCCAACGAGCTGCTGGCCGCCCCGCGGCACCTGGGCATCCACTCCGGCGGCATGGTCATCTGCGACCGGCCGATCATCGAGGTGTGCCCGGTGGAGTGGGCGCGCATGCCCGGCCGCACGGTGCTGCAGTGGGACAAGGACGACTGCGCCGCGGTCGACCTGGTCAAGTTCGACCTGCTGGGCCTGGGCATGCTGTCGGCGCTGCACTACGCCTTCGACTTCCTCGGGCAGGAGCTGGACCTCGGCGATCTCAAGCCCGACGATCCCGAGGTGTACGCGATGCTGTGCCGCGCCGACACGGTCGGGGTGTTCCAGGTGGAGAGCCGCGCGCAGATGTCGACGCTGCCCCGGCTGCGCCCGGAGCGCTTCTACGACCTGGTGGTGGAGGTGGCGCTGATCCGGCCCGGCCCGATCCAGGGCGGCTCGGTGCACCCGTTCATCCGGCGCAAGAACGGGCAGGAGCCGGTGGACATCCCGCACCCGCGCATGCACAACTCGCTGGCCCGGACGCTGGGCGTGCCGCTGTTCCAGGAGCAGATGATGCAGCTGGCCATCGATGTCGCCGACTTCACCCCGGTGGAGGCCGACCAGCTGCGCCGCGCCATGGGCTCGAAGCGCTCGATGGACCGGATGGAGCGGCTGCGCGGCCGGCTCTTCGAGGGCATGGCCCGCAACGGGATCGAGGGCGCGCTGGCCGAGGACATCTTCGCCAAGCTGGCCGCGTTCGCCAACTACGGTTTCCCGGAGAGCCACGCGATGAGCTTCGCCTATCTGGTGTACGCCAGCGCCTGGCTCAAGCGCTACCACCCGGCGGCGTTCTGCGCGGCGCTGCTCGGCGCGCAGCCGATGGGCTTCTACTCGCCGCAGTCGCTGGTCGACGACGCCCGGCGGCACGGGGTGCGGGTGCGCCGCCCGGACGTGAACGCGAGCCCGGTCAAGGCCGGGCTGGAGTGGGCACCGGGGGATCGTTCGGGCAGCCTGCCGGGGGAGCAGCCGTCGCAGTGGGGGCTGGGCGGCCCGGCCGTGCGGCTGGGCCTGGACAGCGTGCGCACGCTGGGTGAGGACGTCGCGAAACGGATCGTCGAGGAGCGGGCGCGGGGCGGGGCGTACGCGGACATGACCGACCTGGCCCGGCGCACCGGCCTGACCGCGCCTCAACTGGAGGCGCTGGCCACCGCGGACGCCTTCGCCTGCTTCGGGCTGGACCGGCGTGCCGCGCTGTGGGCGGCGGGCGCGGCGGCCACCGACACCCCGGACCGGCTGCCGGGCACGGTCGTCGGAGTGCACGCGCCGGTGCTGCCCGGCATGGAGGACGTGGACCGGCTGGTCGCCGACGTGTGGGCGACCGGGCTGTCCCCGGACGACCATCCGATCCGGCTGGTCCGGGAGCGGCTCACCGTGCGGGGCGCGCTGCCGATCTCGCGGCTGACCGGCGTCGAGCACGGGTCGCGGGTGCTGGTCGGCGGGCTGGTCACGCACCGGCAGCGGCCGGCCACCGCGGGCGGGGTGACCTTCCTGAACCTGGAGGACGAGACCGGGATGCTCAACGTGGTCTGCTCGCCGGGGCTCTGGCAGCGCCACCGGACGGTGGCCCGGTCCAGCGCGGCGCTGCTGGTGCGCGGGCGGCTGGAGTCCGCTTCGGGAGTACGCAACCTGGTCGCGGACCAGCTCGCACCGCTGCCGGTGGCCACCCCGGCCGCCTCCCGCGACTTCCGTTAGTAGCGCGCTGATTACCACGGGTCCGTAAAGGACGTGAGAACGTCTTGTGTGGACCTGTTTCTGCCGATACCGTTCCCAAGACCCATCACCCCTGGGACGAACGGACATCGGATGCGAAAGTCGCTGCTCGCCGTCGCCGGCTGCGGGCTGATGCTGGCCACCCTCGTCACCTCGCTGCCCGCGCAGGCGGCGCCGCCCATCGCCGACTGCCGGGTCGCCGCGCCCGAGCCCGCGCTGCGCGCCGCGCGCACGGCCGACGGGGCCCCCGCCTACCTGCAGTGGCTCGACTCTGCCCCGGCCCAGCAGGCCAACCTCGCGGTCCAGCAGGCGGCGCAGGCGGCGTTCGGCATCCCGGACGGCAAGCAGCGCGTCGCGGACACGCTGCGCCGCGGCCTGGTCGGCAGCGCGATCGACCACAACACCCGCACGGTCACGCTCGTGGTGACCCCCGAGGCGAGCGGGCGCGCCAAGGAGCTCGGCGCCCGGATCGCCGCCGCGCCGGTCGCGCGCGACGCCGCCGTCGCCGCGACGGAGGTCAAGGTCGGCTGCTTCTCGGCGGACCGCCTGATCGCCGCCGACGAGCTGCTGTTCGCGCGCGCCTGGCACCCGGACGCGGCCGCCGCGACGTTCAGCTACTACCTCGACGCCGCCGACTCCCGCTACCGGGTCTCCTTCGACCCCGCCTACCCCGAGGCGGCCCAGGCGCTGCGGGACACGCTCGGCGACGTGGCGGAGGTGACCCTCGACGGGGCCGCGCGCACCGGCCGCCTCAACGACGGCGAGCCCCACTTCGGCGGGGCCGGGCTGCGGGCCGGCTCCGGGGCGACGAACACCTGCACCAGCGGCTTCATCGCGCGGCGCAGCGACGGCCGGATCGGCGGCACCACCGCCGCGCACTGCTTCAGCAACGGCCAGAGCATCTACTCCTCGACGCAGTACTGGGGCGCGGCCTCGGGTGAGACCAACTACCCGGCGTACGACATCATGTTCGTCAGCTCGTCGGCGGAGACGTACGACAACAAGATCCACACCGATCCGTGCTGCCCGACGGAGCGTTTCGTCACCGCCAAGCGCAACCCGGTGATCGGCGACTCGGTCTGCCTGAGCGGCATGGTCACCAAGGCCACCTGCGGCATCTCGGTGAACTCGCTGCAGGGCGTGCTGTGCGCGGCGGACGGCTGCACGTACGGCCTGATGCAGGGCAACCGGGGCGGTGACGTCATCGTGAAGAACGGCGACTCCGGCGGCCCCGTCTACATCCGGACCGGCACGAGCAACGCCACCGCCGTCGCCATGATCATCGGTTGCTCGTCCAGCTCCTGCACCTCCGTGCTGGCCGAGCACCTGACCAGCATCGAGTCCTACCTCGGCGTGAGCGTGCTGACGAGCTGACCCGGAAGAACGGCACGGCGCGGGGGGAACCCGTGCCGTGCCGGCGCCCTCCAACTGAGCAGACCGGGCGGGGGCTGAGAGAAGTGAGGCATGACATGGGCGGATCGGCGAACTGGGCGGCGCGGGCGGCCGCGCTGGTGTGCGCGGGCGCGCTCGGCGCCTGCGCCGCGCAGGTGCCCCCGGCGGAGATCCCTCCGCCGCCGTCGCCGTCCACGGGGCCCACGGCGCGCGTGCCCGACCTGACCAACAAGAGCGTCGACCTCGTCGAGAAGGAGTTCCCGGCCGCCGGCCTGGTCGCGCTCATCAGGTATGAGCCGGGCCTGCTGCTGGAGCCCGGCACCGTCGCCGTCACCGACCCGCCGCCCGGCACGATCGCCGCGGCGGGCTCGGTGGTCCGCGTCGTCGTGGCCGGCGCGCCGAAGAACCTCGACGACTACATCCGCGGCAACCACGAGGTCTTCCTCGGCTCGACCCTCAGCTCGGACCGCACCCTCGTGCTCTCGGTGTACCAGCAGGGTCCCGACTCCGGCGCCGTCATCGAGGGCGCCCGCAAGTTCATCAAGGTCAAGCAGTACCGGGTCGTCTCCTGCCCCCGGTCCCGGGTGGACCTGGAGCAGGTCCAGATAGAACTGCACCGGCGCGACTTCCTGCCCCGCGCGGGCGAGCTGAAGTTCAGCACCCAGGTGGATCCGGCCTCGTGCGCGCTGCGGCTGTCGGCCGACCTCACCGACGAGGAGACCGAGCAGCTCATGAAGCGCTACGAGGGCGCGCTCGTGATCGAGCGGGGATCCGGCGCGGGTTATGGAGTGCGCACATGAGGCCGGTCTGCCGATAGGCTCGGCGGCGTGGAGCGAACAGTGGCGCACGCCCGCATCGCGGGCCCCCGTACCGCCGTGATCTGGTCCGTGCTGCGCGGCGAGCTGGCCGGGCAGGACGGCCGCCCGCTCAGCGTGGTCGACGTGGGCGGGGGCACCGGCGGCTTCGCGGTGCCCCTGGCGGAGGCCGGGCACACGGTGACCGTCGTCGACCCGAGCCCGGACGCGCTGGCCTCGCTGCTGCGCCGGGCCACCGACGCCGGGGTCGCCGACCGCGTGCACGCGCTGCAGGGCGACGCCGACTCGCTCGGCGACCTGGTCCCGCCCGCCGCCGCCGACCTGGTGCTGTGCCACGCCGTGCTGGAGGTGGTGGACGACCCCGCCGCCGTCGCGCAGGCGCTGCACGACGCCCTGCGCCCCGGCGGCGCCGCCAGCGTGCTGGTCGCCAACCGCGCCGCGGCGGTGCTCTCCCGCGCCACGGCCGGGCAGTGGAAGGCCGCCACCGACCTGCTGCACGACCCCGCCGCCCGGACCGCCGGCCGGGACACCGCGCGCCGCCGCTTCGACCTGGACATGGCCGGGGAGCTGCTGTCCGGCGCCGGGCTGAGGGTGGAGCAGACGCACGGCGTGCGCGTCGTCGCCGACCTGGTGCCCGGGGTGATCGCCGACGCCGACCCGGAGTCGCTGCTCGCGTTCGAACTCGCCGCGGCCGCCCTGCCGCCGTACCGCGACGTCGCCACCCAGCTGCACCTGCTGGCCCGCCGCCGCGGGCCCGCCGCCCACTGACCACGGCCCGGGAGGCGCCCGTGTTCGTCGCACCGGACTACCCGCGGGGCACGCTCGCCGACGTGCTGCCGGGGGCGCTGGCCGCGCTCGGCCTGCCGCACGCCGATCCGCTGGGCCTGGCCGCGCGCCTCGACGGCGTACGCCGGGTCGCGGTGCTGCTGGTCGACGGCATGGGCTGGCACCAGCTGCCCGCGCTGGCCGAGGTCGGGCCGGTGATCGCGGCCACCCTGCGCGGCGAGCTGGGCACCGCGCTGCGCACCACCTGCGGCTTCCCCTCCACCACGCCGACCAGCCTGGTCAGCCTGGCCACCGGGGCGCTGCCGGGCGCGCACGGGGTGCTCGCGTTCAACACGATCGTGCCGGGCACCGGCCGGGTGCTCAACCACACCCTGTGGGCCGACGACCCGCCGCCTCGGCAGTGGGTGCCCGTCCCGCCGCGCTACCGGGCCGCGGCCGCCGCCGGCATCGACGTGGCCGTGGTCAACCGGCCGGAGTACGCCGGCAGCGGGCTCACCGTGGCGACGACCGACGGCGCCCGTTACCTGCCCGCCGCCGACGCGGACGAGCTGGCCGCCGGGATGCTCGGCGCGCTCAAGGAGGCCGCCCCGCCCGCGCTGGTGTACGGCTACCACCCGCAGCTCGACAAGGCCGGGCACGGGCACGGGCTGACCTCGGCGCAGTGGGCCGACGCCGCGGCGGAGGTGGACGCGCTGCTGGCCCGGCTGGTCGGCGGGCTGCCCGAGGACGCGGCGCTGCTGGTCACCGCCGACCACGGCCAGCTGGACGTGCCGCTCGACCGCCGCGTCGACGTGCACGCCGACCCCGCCCTCGCCGCCGGGGTGCGCGTCGTCACCGGCGAACCGCGGGTCCGCTACCTGCACACCGAGCCCGGCGCCGCAGCCGACGTCGCCGCCGCATGGCGGGAGCTGGCCGGGCACGCCGCCTGGATCGGCACCCGGGACGAGGCGATCGCCACCGGCTGGTACGGCCCGATGGACGCGCGGCACGCGGCCCGGCTCGGCGACGTGGTGGCGGTCTGCCGCGACAACTGGGCGGTGCTGGCCACCGCCACCGACGCGCCGTCGGTCGCCCGCCTGGTCGCCATGCACGGCTCGCTCACCGAGGCCGAGATGCGCATCCCGGTCCTGCTTTATCGCTCCTGACCAGCGCCGTGCGGCCCAGGTGTCGGACCGGGGCGGTACCGTCGTCGCGTGGGACGTGCCTCGGGTGGTGGCGCGCCGAAGGGCTTCGGGCCGGACGGCGACGATTCCGGCTGCCCGTTCCTGCACATCGACATGGACGCGTTCTTCGCCTCGGTGGAGGTGCGCAGGCGTCCTGAGCTGCGCGGTCTGCCGGTGGTGGTGGGCGGCACGGGCGGGCGTGGCGTCGTCTCCTCGGCCAGCTACGAGGCGCGGGAGTACGGCGTGCGCAGCGCCATGCCCACTGCGATGGCTCGGGCGCGCTGCCCGCAGGCGATCTTCATCCCGCCCGACATGGAGGCGTACGCGCAGGCGTCCCGGGCCGTGATGGCGGTGTTCCGCGACATCACGCCGCTGGTGGAGCCGCTGTCGGTGGACGAGGCGTTCCTCGACGTGTCGGGCAGCCGCCGCCTGTTCGGCCGGCCCGCCGAGATCGCCGCGCTGATCCGCCGCCGCATCGCGCAGGAGCAGCAGCTGACCTGCTCGATCGGCGTCGCGCCGAACAAGTTCCTGGCCAAACTGGGCTCGACCCGGGCCAAGCCGGACGGCCTGCTGGTGATCCCGGCGGACCGGGCGCTGAAGTTCCTGCACCCGCTGCCGGTGTCGGTGCTGTGGGGCGTGGGCGAGCGCACCGAGGAGTCGCTGCGCCGGCTGGGGATGCGCACCGTCGCCGACGTGGCGCACGCCGGGCCGGGCCTGCTGCGCGCGGCGGTGGGCCAGGCCATGGCCGCGCACCTGCACGAGCTGGCCTGGGGGCGGGATCAGCGCCAGGTCAGCACGGAGCACCAGGAGAAGTCGATCGGGGCCGAGGTCACCTTCGACACCGACCTGGGCGATCCGGAGCAGCTGCGCAAGATGCTGCTGGCGCTGGCGCAGAAGGTCGCGGCGCGGGCCCGTGCCTCGGGCCAGGCCGGTCGCACCGTGTCGATCAAGGTGCGGTTCGCCGACTTCCGGACCATTTCGCGGTCCCGCACGCTGCCCGGCCCGACCGACGTGGCGCACGAGATCATGTCCACCGCCTGGGAGCTTTTCGAGGCGGTGCGAGCCCAGCAGCGCATCCGCCTGGTGGGGGTGCGCCTGGAGGGGCTGCTGGCGGCCGAGGGAGCGGTGCGGCAGCTGGCGCTCGGCGAGGCCGAGGACGGCTGGCGGGAGGCCGAGGTGGCCAGCGACGCGGTCATCGCCCGGTTCGGCCGGGGCGCCGTCCGTCCGGCCAGTCTGCTCGGTACGACCCGGCGTTCTTCCGGCGCGGCCCGGCCACTGCCACAAAATCCCGCTCCGGGCATGGTCGTCCCGCTTTCCGACCCGCCCACGCCCTCGTAGACTGACGGGTAGCAGTCGTCCGGCTGCAACACGTATTCACGGTTTGGCGATCTTCTGCTGGGGAATCGGCGCCCTGTCGCACCCTCAGCACCAAGACCGCCCGACCTGGCGGACCGGGGAGGAGAGCCGTGCCGCTATCCGAGCACGAGCAGAGGCTGTTCGAGCAGATCGAGCGGTCGCTGTCCGAAGACCCGAAGTTCGCTTCGGCCGTCCGCCACAGCGACCCGAAGTTCCACGCCCGCCGGCGCATCATCGTCTCCGCGGTGCTCATCCTCGCCGGCCTCGGCCTGGTGGTGTACGGCGTCGCCGACAGCTCCAAGCTGTGGCTCGGGGTGGTCGGGTTCGTGCTGATGCTCGGCGCGGCGGCGTTCTGGATGCTGGCGCACAAGCGCAGCCAGACCGCCGAGCTGCGCTCCGTCGGCGGCACCGCCACCCGGCGGACCCGTCGCGGCAACGGCGGGGTCATCGACCGCCTGGAGAACCGGTGGCGCGAGCGGGGCGACTTCGATCGCTGATCCCGGCGCCGGTGGTGGGTGCCGGCCCGGAACAACCTGAACCACATGAGGCGGGCCGCTCCGAGTGATCTCGGAGCGGCCCGCCGCATGCCGTACGCGGCGGCCGGTCAGCGCAGCAGCCGCCGGGGCCGCAGCGGCCGCAGCACCCGCTTGGCCGTGCCGCTGGCCGCCGCCGTCCAGGCCGACAGCGTGGTGAGCGCGGTGTATCCGGCGTTGCGCCAGCGCAGCAGCACCGACGCCGGCATCAGCACGGCGCTGAGCCGGGCACGCCGTCCCGCCTGGCCGGCGATCGCCCGGCGCACCTCGCGGACCGCGGCGGTCAGCCGGTCCCCGGCCAGCGGCACCGGCGCGTAGCGGGCGCGCTCCTCGGCCGTGCCGAGCAGCCGTGCCTGCTCGGCGGCGGCCGAGCCGGGCAGCGTGGTGCTGACCAGCCGCTCCACGGTGGCCCGCGGCGTCTCCGCCGGGTCCACCGCCAGCCGGTAGTCGATCATCGTGTCGATGAGCTCGTCCCACGCGGCGTGGGCCTGCTCCCGGGCGCCGACGGCGTCGCCGGTGACGGTCATGACCGGGCCGGGCGCGGCCGGGCGCACCTGGGCGAGGTCGCCGTCAGCGTGGGCCTGCGCGGCGCGGGCCCCACGGCGGCGGCGCAACGAGATCCGCCGCAACGCCGGTGCCACCAGCAGCACCACCAGCACCAGCCCGCCGCCCAGCGCCCACCAGACCCAGACCGGCAGCTGCTCGGTGATGGCCGGCAGGCCGGCCGCGCCGCCGTCCGGGTCGATCGGATCGCGAGTCGGGCCGCCCTCACCGTTCGGGCCGGTGGTGGCGCCGGGGCTCAGCGACGGCTGCGGGCCGCCCGGGGTCTCCTCCGGGGCGTCCACGTTCGGCGCCCACGCGGTGGGCACCGAGCCGAGCACGTACGTCGACGGGGTGGCGTCGAACGGCACCCAGCCGAAGCCGGCGAAGTACACCTCGGTCCAGGCGTGCAGGTTGCGGTTGGTCAGCACCCGCCGGCCGTCGACCGGGGCGCCGCCCAGCGTGAAACCGAACGCCACCCGGGCCGGGATGTCCGCCGTGCGCACCATCCAGGCCAGCGCCGCCGCGTACTGCTCGCAGAAGCCGCGCTTGCCCTCCAGGAAGTCGACGATGGCCTGGCCGCTGGTGCCGGCCGGGGCGCTGACGTCGTAGGCGAAGTCGTTCTTGACGGAGAAGTAGTCGTAGAGCGCCCGGACCCGGTCGTAGTCGTTGTCCTTGCCCGCGATCAGCCGGTCCACCAGCGTCTTGACCTGCGACACCGCGGGGACCTCGCTGTAGATGCGGTGCGTGGGGTCCGCGTCGGTCAGCGTGGTGGCCGCGCGCAGCTGGTCCGGGGTGAACTCGGCCCGGACGTAGTCGAACTCGTAGGCGCGCCCGGCCGAGTTGGCCTTCTGCGAGAAGACGACCTGCCGGTCCGGGTCGTAACTCCAGGCCGCGTCGAGGCCGCGCATCGACACCGGCGCGGCGTACACCGGCAGCAGCGGCATGTTGTACGCATCGGTGATCTCCACCGCCGCCGTGGCCCGGACGTTCTTCACCGCGCCGAGGTTGAGCCCGGAGGGGCCGGGCAGCTGGTCGCCGACCGGCTGGCCCGCCGGGTGCCCGGCGGTGAAGCCGTTGCCGCCGGCCAGGTCGGCCACGCCGAAGCGCATGTAGAACGGGTTCGGGTCGTTGGTGGTGACCTTCACCATGTCCTGCGTGTCGGCCTGCTTGAGCTTGCCGCTCAGCTCGGCGAACAGGTCCACCTGGCCGCTGCCGCGGGTGCCCTTGCCGGCCTGGCCGAGGCCCTGGCCGGTGCCGAGCTCGCCCAGGAAGCCGGCGCTCATGGCGGGCACCGCCAGCGGCAGCGCCACCGCGATCAGCACGCCGATCACCGACAGCCGCCGCCCGGCCGCCGCCAGCGGCGACGGCTCCCAGACGTCGACGCCGCGGCCCTCCCCGGTGAACCGGCGGCCAAAGCGGCGCACCCGGTCGACGTTGTCGCTGACCAGCAGCCACAGGAAGCCGACCGCGCCGATCACGAACGGGATCGGCGAGATCGAGTCGAGGTAGACCGCCACCGGCACCGAGTAGATGGCGAGCATGGGCAGCCCGGCCAGGGCCGGCCGGCGCAGGCCGACCGCGCAGAAGTCGACCAGGATCGCCACCGAGCCCATGCCCAGCGCGCTGATGAACAGCAGGCCCTCCAGGTCGGGCACCGGCACGAAGCTCTTCTGCACCTCCTCCCCGGCCTGCGCGAACAGCTGTCCGAAGTGGGCGAACGTGTCCGGGGTCGGGATCAGCCCGATGATGCCGGTCCCCTCGCCGTAGAGCCAGGTCAGGCCGACGAGCAGGGCGGCGAGCATGGCCAGCAGCTGCGCCCACAGCCGCCCGCGCAGCGAGCGGGCGCCCAGCGCCGCCCCGCACACCAGGGCGATCATCAGCCCGCCCTCGAACAGCCAGGTCCAGCCGGAGAAGATCGCCGAGATCGGCGCGGAGGCCAGCAGCGTGGCCCCGGCCGCGACCAGGCCCAGATGGCGTCGTGCGTTCATCGGCCGCCTCCCATGGTGACGGTCTCGGCCATGGCCGCGCGTACGGCGAAGCCCTGCTGGCCGCGGGCCGCCTGCGGCCACAGCGACGGCAGCAGGTCGCCGTGCTTGACCTTGACCACGCGCCAGCCGCCGTGCAGCAGCGCCAGCGCCGCCGCCGCGTGCTCCTGCTCGGCCGCGGCACGGGCCGGCGCGGGCAGGTTCAGCCAGGTGCTGGTGTCCATGAAGAACGCGATGCAGGTGGTGCCGCTGCTGCGCAGGGCGGACAGCAGCCGGGCCTCCTCCGGCGTGAGCAGGCCCAGCACCGCGATGACCAGGCCGCCGTCGGCGCGGCGGCGTACGTGCTCGACCAGGCTGCCGACGTCGCCGCGCGGGGTGGCCTTCACCTCGGCCAGGTGGTCGAGCAGCATGCCGTCGCCGGTGCCCTCGGTGGCGTCGATGTCGGCGCCCGCGTCGGTGACCAGGCGCAGCCGGTAGCCGGCCTGGCGCAGGTGCACCGCGATGCTGGCGGAGGCGGACACGGCCCACTCGAAGCTGGCCGTCGGGCCCTCGCCGCGGTGCGCGCCCAGGCGGGTGTCGAGCAGGACCGTGGCCCGGCTCTCCCAGGGCTGCTCCTCGCGGCGCACCATCAGCTCGCCGACCCGGGCGGTCGAGCGCCAGTGCACCCGGCGCAGGTCGTCGCCGCGGCGGTACTCCCGGGTGGCCGCGTCGTCCTCGCCGTGCACGGCGACCGAGCGGGCCCGGCTGTCACCGGTGCCGGAGTACTCCCCGGCGAGCCGGACCAGCTGCAGCGCCGCCACGTTCGGGATCACGGTGAGCTTGTCCGAGCTGGGGAACGAGCGGGTCAGCTCGCACAGGCCGAACGGGTCGGTCATGCGCAGCGTCAGCGGGCCCACCTCGTAGCGGCCGCGCAGCTCGGCGCGCACCGTGTACGCCACCGAGCTGGCCTGCTGCGCGCCGAGCTTCTCCAGCACCAGCCGCGGGCGGCTGCCCAGCGCGTACGGCAGCCGGTCCTCCAGCAGCAGGGTGCCGGTGGGCAGGCGGGACATGTTCTGCAGCCGGAGCAGCACCCGCGCGCTGCCCCCGGCCTGCACCCGGTACGGGTCGAGGCTGCGCGAGCAGGCGAGCTTGTAGCGCGCCCGGCCGACGTACAGCGCCGCCATCAACGGCAGCGCCACCAGCAGCACCGCCACCCGCATCAGGTCCGTCTCGCCGAGGGCGAGCGCGCACAGCAGCGCGGCCGTCCCGGCGGCGAGGAAGGAGCGGCCCCGGGTGGTGAGCCCGCGCAGCGCCTCACGCATCGGTCAGCCCCGCCGGTCGTAGAAGGAGTTGGGGGGAGTGGCCGGGCGGGTGTCGTACGGCGAGCGGCTGCGGTCGTGCGGCACGGGCAGGCGGTGCACCAGCTCGGACAGGATCGCGTCGGTGGTGCGCCGGGCCAGCTGGGCGTCGGCGGTGGGGATGACGCGGTGCGCGAGCACCGGCACGGCCAGCGTCTGCAGGTCGTCCGGCACGACGTAGTCGCGGCCGTCGAGCGCGGCGACCGCCTTGGCGGTGCGCAGCAGCTGCAGGGTCGACCGGGGGGACGCGCCCAGGCGCAGCTCGGGGGCCTCACGAGTGGCGGTGACCAGCTCCACGGCGTAGCGCTTCACCGCGTCGGCGACGTGCACGTTGCGCACGGTGGCGATGAGCCGCCGCACGGTGCCGCCGTCGACGACCGCGCTGAGGTCCTCCAGCGGGTCGTGCGCCTGGTAGCCGTCGAGCATGGCGAACTCGGCCGCCGCGTCGGGGTAGCCCATCGCGATCCGGGCGGTGAACCGGTCGCGCTGCGCCTCGGGCAGCGGGTAGGTGCCCTCCATCTCGATGGGGTTCTGCGTGGCGACCACCATGAAGGGCACCTCCATGGCGTACGTGACGCCGTCGACGGTGACCTGGTGCTCCTCCATGCACTCCAGCAGCGCGGACTGGGTCTTCGGCGAGGCCCGGTTGATCTCGTCGCCGACCACCAGGTTCGCGAACACCGCGCCCGGCTTGAACTCGAAGTCGCGGGTCTCCTGGTTGTAGACGCTCACCCCGGTGACGTCGCTGGGCAGCAGGTCGGGGGTGAACTGGATGCGCCGCACGGAGCAGTCGATCGACCGCGCCAGCGCCTTGGCCAGCTTCGTCTTGCCGACGCCGGGGACGTCCTCGATCAGCAGGTGACCCTCAGCCAGCAGCACCGCGAGGGCCAGCCGTACGGTCGCGGTCTTGCCCTCGATCACCTGCTCGATGTTGGCCACGATGGCGTTGGTCGTGGCCCGGAACTCGTCGACCGTCATGGGGTCGGTGAGTTCGCCCCCACTGCGTTGCGTGGTCACATGTCCTCCTGAGAATCGCAACTACGGGGCCTGCACTTCTGATCACCCGCGCCCCGACAGAACGCGGTGTGCCGTCGGCGAGGTTGCCTCGCTGAGCAACTACCTGGTTCCGGCGCCGAAAGGGCACGCCTTGTCCGCAGTGTTCCGCACGTCCGGCGCGTCGGCAACGGGAGGTATGCGAGATGCGTGGCCACGGCGCGCGGGGGTATCATGCGGGCATGGCTTGGGCCCTGGCGCTCCTTAGTGAGCCGTGCTGACGCGACAGAGCGCGCGTGAGCACGGCGACCCCTCCTGCGTGAGGGGCTTTTTTGTGCCCGAGGAGACGCCCGCGGCGCGCCCGGCGCGCCATACGCCCGATGACTTGATCTTGATTGACCCGTGAGGACTCTGACATGAGCGAGCACGCCGAGACCCCGGCCGACATCCCCCCGTACCGCTACACCGCGGCGATGGCCAACGCCGTCGAGGCGCAGTGGCAGGACTACTGGCAGGAGCACGGCACCTTCCATGCGCCCAACCCGGTCGGCCCGCTGGCCGACCCGTCGCACCCGCGCTCGGGCGCGCCGAAGCAGTTCGTGCTGGACATGTTCCCGTACCCGTCCGGCGCCGGCCTGCACGTCGGGCACCCGCTGGGCTTCATCGGCACCGACGTGTTCGCCCGCTTCCAGCGCATGGCGGGCTTCAACGTGCTGCACACGATGGGCTTCGACTCGTTCGGCCTGCCCGCCGAGCAGTACGCGGTGCAGACCGGCACCCACCCGCGGGTCACCACCGAGCGCAACGTCGAGCGCTACCGCGCCCAGCTGCGCATGCTGGGCCTGGGCCACGACGACCGGCGCTCGGTGGCCACCACCGACGTCGAGTTCTACCGCTGGACGCAGTGGATCTTCCTGCAGGTCTTCAACTCCTGGTTCGACGCGGAGCAGGGCAAGGCCCGCCCGATCGCCGAGCTGGTGGAGAAGCTGGCCGCGGAGGACCCCACCTGGGCCGCGAAGAGCGAGACCGAGCGCCGCGCGATCATCAACGAGCACCGCCTGGCGTACGTCTCCGAGGCGCCCGTCAACTGGTGCCCCGGCCTGGGCACGGTGCTGGCCAACGAGGAGGTCACCTCCGACGGGCGCAGCGAGCGCGGCAACTTCCCGGTCTTCAAGCGCAACCTGAAGCAGTGGATGATGCGGATCACCGCGTACGGCGACCGCCTGATCGACGACCTGGACACGCTGGACTGGCCCGAGGCCATCAAGCTGATGCAGAAGAACTGGATCGGCCGCTCCACCGGCGCGCACATCGCGTTCCCCGTCGCCGACCGCGAGGGCGTGGACCCGATCCGGGTCTTCACCACCCGCCCCGACACCGTGTACGGCGCCACCTACATGGTCGTCGCGCCCGAGCACGAGCTGGTCGACGGCATCGTGCCGGCCGCCTGGCCCGAGGGCACCCACGCGGTGTGGACCGGCGGCCACGACACCCCGGCGCAGGCCGTCGCGGCGTACCGCGCCCAGGCGGCGGCGAAGACCGACGTCGAGCGGCAGGCCGACGCCAAGGTCAAGACCGGCGTCTTCACCGGCGCGTACGCGGTCAACCCGGTCAACGGCGCGCGCATCCCCGTGTTCATCGCCGACTACGTGCTGGCCGGCTACGGCACCGGCGCGATCATGGCGGTGCCCGGCCAGGACGAGCGCGACTGGGAGTTCGCCGAGGTCTTCGAGCTGCCCATCATCCGCACCGTGCAGCCGTCGGCGGGCTTCGACGGCAAGGCGTACACCGGCGAGGGCCCGGCGATCAACTCCGGCATGCTGGACGGCCTGGGCATCGCCGAGGCCAAGGAGAAGATCATCGCCTGGCTGGAGGCCGAGGGCCACGGTCAGGGCGCCACCACGTACCGGCTGCGCGACTGGCTGTTCAGCCGCCAGCGCTACTGGGGCGAGCCGTTCCCGATCGTGTACGGCACCGACGGCCAGGCCGTCGCGCTGCCCGAGAGCATGCTGCCGCTGGAGCTGCCCGAGGTCGCCGACTTCTCGCCGAAGACGTTCGACCCCGACGACGCCTCGTCCTCGCCCGAGACGCCGCTGTCGCGGGCCAAGGAGTGGGTCGAGGTCGAGCTGGACCTGGGCGACGGCCCGCAGACCTACATCCGCGAGACCAACACCATGCCGCAGTGGGCCGGCTCCTGCTGGTACCAGCTGCGTTACCTGGACCCGGCCAACGAGCAGGCCTTCGTCGACCCCGCCAACGAGGCGTACTGGGTCGGCCCGCAGGCTCCCGGCGACTCCGGCGGCGTCGACCTGTACGTCGGCGGCGTCGAGCACGCCGTGCTGCACCTGCTGTACGCGCGCTTCTGGCACAAGGTGCTGTTCGACCTGGGCCACGTCAGCAGCTTCGAGCCGTACCACCGCCTGTTCAACCAGGGCTACATCCAGGCCTACGCGTACACCGACGACCGCGGCGCGTACGTCCCGGCCGAGGAGGTCAGCGAAGAGCAGGCCGGCGTCTACACCTGGAACGGCGAGAAGGTCGGCCGCGAGTACGGCAAGATGGGCAAGTCGCTGAAGAACGTCGTCACGCCCGACGAGATGGTCGAGCGGTACGGCGCCGACACCTTCCGCGTCTACGAGATGTCCATGGGCCCGCTGGAGGTGTCCCGCCCCTGGGACACCCGCGCCGTCGTCGGCTCGTACCGCTTCCTGCAGCGGGTCTGGCGCACCATGATCGACGAGGAGACCGGCGCGGTCACCGTCGTCGACACTCCGGCCTCCGACGACCTGCGGCGCCTGCTGCACCGCACCATCGCCGGGGTCCGCGAGGACATGGCCGCGCTGCGCTTCAACACCGCCGTCGCGAAGCTGATCGAGCTGACCAACGCGGTGACCAAGGCCGGCGCGACGCCGCGCGAGATCGCCGAGCCGCTGGTGCTGATGCTGGCGCCGGTCGCCCCGCACATCGCCGAGGAGCTGTGGCGCAGGCTGGGCCACGACGCCTCGCTGACCTTCGCCGACTTCCCCGTCGCCGACCCCGCCCTGCTGACCGCCGATCTGGTCACGTACCCGGTCCAGGTCAACGGCAAGGTGCGGGGCCGGATCGAGGTGGCCGCCGACGCCGCCGAGGACGAGGTCCGCGCCGCCGCCCTGGCCGCGGTCACCGACTCCCTGTCCGGCAAGGACCCCAAGAAGGTCATCGTCATCCCCGGCCGCCTGGTCTCCGTCGTAGCCTGACCCGCTTGAAAGGAAGGGCACCTTCTTATCGCTTTGCGTATAGGAAGGTGCCCTTCTTAACATGCGCGCCCAGCTCTCCCAGCAGGGGCTATTACGATCTAGCGCTCGACTCATTAAACTTCTGGGTGACGATTCTTTAAAGATCGGAGCCTGTGGTGACGCAAGTGCTAGTCGACATCGACCAGGAAGAACTCGCCCAGGCCAAGGACATCCTGGGGACCAGCAAGAACACCGAAGCGGTCCGTCTCGCGATCCGCGAGGTCATCGCCGCGAAGGCCCGGCGCGACGTCATCGAGATGTTCGCCGGTGGAGCCTTCGGCGACCTCGCTGACGACGAGGTACGCGCCGCAGCCTGGTCGTGACGTATCTGATCGACACCAGCGCCCTCCACCGGCTCCGCCATCCCGCGGTGCTGGCGGTGCTGGGTCCGCTGATCGAAGCCGGCCGGGTCGCGATGTGCCCGGTTTCCGAGCTGGAGACGCTCTACTCCGCACGCAACCTCGCCGAGTACGAGGCGGGCGCACAGCGTTTCCGCCTGGCGTTCACCTGGGTCCCGGTGGCAGAACGGGCCTGGGATCGGGCGGCCGAGGTGCAGCACGAACTCGCGCGGCGCGGGCAGCACCGGGCGGCGTCCATCCCCGACCTGCTCCTGGCGGCGACGGCTGAACTGCAGCGGCTCACCGTGCTGCATTACGACCGCGACTTCGACACCATCGCGACGGTCACCGGCCAGCCCACCAAGTGGGTCGTTCCGGCAGGAATCGCCGACTGATCAGGCCGTGGCCGGGCGGGCGGGGGCGGAGCGGGACTGGTGGCGCCAGTGCAGGGCGGCCGCGGCGCTGATCAGGATGCCGGTCGCGGCCGGGATGAAGGTCAGCCAGCTCAGCGAGTGCGGGGCGATCGCCGCCGCCCCGATGGTGGCGTAGCTGAACGAGCTGGGCAGCCCGCCCAGCGCGGTGCCCAGGATGTAGTGGCGGAACCGCACCGTGGAGGTGCCGTACGCGTACCCCACCAGTCCGAACGGCGCGATCGGCTGCAGCCTGACGACGATCACGGCGAGCAGCCCGCGCCGGGTCAGCCAGCGGTCGATCCGGGAGAGGCGATCTCCGGCGTGTGCCGACACGAAGTCGCGCCCTGCCCAGCGTCCCGCCGCGTAGGTGAGCACCGCCGCGATCAGCGCCGCCGCCAGCGACCAGGTCGCCCCGGCCACCGCGCCGAACAGCGCGCCGCAGCCCAGCGAGACGGCGGTACGCGGCACCAGCGCGCACAGCAGCAGGGCCGCGATGCCCACCGCGACCGCCGGGGCGGCCGGGCCGAGCTGGTCGACCCACGCGGGCAGCCGCTCCAGGGGAAGCTGCCACGCGGCGACCGCCGCACCCGCGACGAGCAGCACGAGCGCGACGAGCCGAGGCCAGTGCGTCGCCACGGCGGCCGCCGCCCCGCCGGAGCGCTTCGCGGTCGCGGTGGTGCCGGTCCCCGAGTCCTCGGCCTGCGCGTCGGCGCCGGCCGAGGGATCCAGCCGCGTCACACGAGTCCCACGGCGCCGAGGCGCTCGCTGCGCAGGCGGGTGTGCCAGGTGTCGTCGGCGGCGGCCAGGTTCTCCTCGCCGGTGGCCCAGCGCAGCAGCAGGTCGGCCAGGGCGGGGTTGCGCGACAGCGCGGGGCCGTGCGAGTACGTCCCGATGACGGTGCCCGCCCACACGCCCTCGCCGACACCGTCGTTGCCGATGCCGGCGCGGACCCGGGCCAGCGGCTTGACGCCGGGGCCGAGGTGGGTGCGCCCGCCGTGGTTCTCGAAGCCGGTCAGCATGGGCAGGCCCAGCTCCGGGTCGATGTCGCCGGCCAGCTCGCCGACGGCGCGGGTCTCGCCGCGGTCGGAGTGCAGGTCGACCAGGCCGAGGCCGTCGCACTTGGCGCCCTTGGCGAAGAAGCTGTTGCCGAGCAGCTGGTAGCCGGCGCAGACGGCGAACACGACGGCGCGGCGGTCCACGGCGCGGTGCAGGCCGCGGTCGGCGTTGAGCCGCTGTGCGGCCAGCGCCTGGGGGCCGTCCTCGCCGCCGCCGATGAGGTAGATGTCACCCTCGGGCAGGGCCTGGTCGGAGCGGACCTCGACGGTCTCCACCGGGATGCCGCGCGCCTTGGCGCGGTGCGCCAGGATCAGCATGTTGCCGCGGTCGCCGTACGTGGACAGCAGGTCCGGGTAGACCCAGACGATCTGGAGTGCGCTAGACAACTCGATCCAACTCCGCTCGGATGTCCTGGAACGCGGTGTAGTTCGCGATCACTTCCAGCCGGCCCGGCGGCACCGCCGCGACCGCCTCCTCGAATGTCTTCACGTGGGTGAAGGGCACGTCGTTGACCTGGAGCCGGACGGCGAGGTCGAAGGCCCGGTCGCCGGTGATGAGCACCTGGCGGCCGCGCAGCGGGGCGAAGTCGACGTCGAACAGCCAGCTGGTGTCGAAGCCGTCGGGGTCTCGCGCGTTGATCGACAGCAGCGTGGGCTGCTGCTCGGCCATGTCGAACGCCTCCAGCCAGCTGGCCGGGTTCTTGGCCAGCAGCAGGCGGATGTTGCGCCCGTCGCGGTCGACCTGGGCGTAGCGGCCGGCGACGCTGGCCACCTCGCCGAGCTTGGGCGCGGCGTCGGCGGGGGAGACCCCGAAGTGGTGGGCCACGGCCAGCGCGGTCGCCGCGTTGCCGACGTTGACCTTGCCGGGGAGCTGGAGCTTGACCTCGTGGCGGATGCCGTCGGGGTCGACCACGGCGTTCTCGTCGACGGTCCACTGCGGCGCGGGCCGGGTCAGGTCGCCGTTGGCGCAGCGCCAGGCGTCCTCGTCCGCCTCGTCGCGCTCGATGTGCGCGCCGCAGGCGGGGCAGACGTGGGCGTCCTCGCGCCAGCGCTGGCCGGCCGAGAACCAGGTGACGCCGCCGGTGCCCGCGGCTGCGGCGTGCGCGGCGGCCGCGTACACCACCATCGGGTCGTCGGCGTTGGCGACGACGTGCACGTCCGGGTGGGCGGCGAGGGCGTCGCGCCACAGCTGCGCCATCATCGCCACCTCCTTGGCCCGGTCGAGCTGGTCGCGGGACAGGTTGAGCAGCGCCACCACCAGCGGATGGGTCGCCTTGAGCACCTGCGCGAGGTAGTGCTCGTCGACCTCCAGCACGGCGTACGGCGTCGCGCCGGCGCGGGCCAGCGCGGAGGTGTGCCCGGTGGGCATGTTCGCGCCGAACGAGTTGGTGGCGACGTCGCCGAGCACGCCGACCGCCGCTGCCGTGAACCGGGTGGTGGTGGTCTTGCCGTTGGTGCCGGAGACCAGCGCTATGCGGCGGCCCTCCGCCAGGTGGGCGAGCAGGTCCGGGTCGATCATCATGCCGATCTTCCCGCCGATGACCGAACCGTCGCCCCGGCCGGTCGCGCGCGACAACGCCGCGGCGGTCCGTGAGACCGACGCCGCCAGTGAGGCGCGCAGCGGCAGCTTCTTCTCCGTCACGCCGGAGAGGCTACCTGACTCCGGCCGGGCGCCCGGCTTGTGGCGTGAACCACTGGCGCACTCCGTGTTATCCCTGCGTATTGCGCGAATCGGGCCTGAAGGGGTAAAACCATCTGGCGGCCTTGCATCGGCTTGGCAGCATGCCGGTGGTACGCACACCGGTGACCCCGGAAGGAAATGCTGTGCTCGAACTCCCTGAGCGGCGGCCCGCCCGGTTGCTCCTGGGCCTGGGCGCGGGTATCGCCGCGATCAGCCTGCTCGGCGCCCCCGCCGCCAAACCCGCTCCCAGCTCGGACAAGACCTCGGCCAGCGCCGCCGCCGGCAGCGAAGGCCCGTCCCGCCGCGACCAGCGCCGCCCGTCAGGCGACGACTCCACCACCGACGACATCGCCGAGATCCCTGCCGCCACGACGGACGAGGACGACACCGACACCGACACCGCCACGGAAGACTGACCGCGACTCCGGCCCGCAGCATCGCGGGCGGCACGCCGTGGCGTACCGCGTCATGATCGCTGTTTCGTGTCCAAACCTGCGCTCTGACCGCACATCTGGACACGAAACCGCGATCATCGATAAAGCGCACTCGCGGGTGTCAATAGGTAGGAAACTGAAAGACAGCTGACAGGCACCCTCTGTCACCGCATTTACCACCTCCGGGTGATTGTGTGGCGACGGAGGGTGCCTTTTGCTGCGCCGGAATCGGGTGTCAAAAAGATGACCTTGGTAACGCGGCGCGCCGCCCTCCACTCGTCGTTTACGGCCATGAGCTGCGCCTATGTGGAGCGCAACCGCACCCGGAAGGCTGAATCCGCATTGACCGTGGAGGGAAGTGGAGTAAAGTGGGGCGCAATGGCGGGCCTGGGGGTCCGCCGGCCCCGGGGGCTACGGTCGTCGGCTCGTCCGCGAAGCGAGCAGACGCCCGTGTCGGTGTTGGAGGGGGTGGGGGCCGATGTTTCTGGGCACCCATACTCCGAAGCTCGACGACAAGGGCCGGCTGATCCTGCCCGCTCGGTTCCGGGACGAGCTGGCAGGAGGTGTCGTGATCACCAAAGGGCAGGAGCGCTGCCTCTACGTCTTTCCGACGCCGGAGTTCCAGCGCATCGCGGGCCAGCTGGCCGAGGCGCCGATGACGCACAAGGCCGCCCGTGCCTACAGCCGGGTGTTCTTCGCCAGTGCCCACGACGAGATCCCTGACAAGCAGGGCCGGGTCACCATCCCCGGCCACCTGCGGGAGTACGCGGGACTCGAGCGGGATCTCGTGGTCATCGGAGCCAGCACCCGGGTCGAGGTCTGGGACAAGACGGCCTGGGACACCTACCTCGAGGCGAACGAGGACGAGTTCGCCGACATCGAGGAGGGGGTGCTGCCCGGCGGTCTGTGAGGACGGGGGTCCGGCACGCGCGCGAACGGCACGCCGGGCTCGGAAGTCGTACCGCGAGATCTCCACCCGCTCCGGCACCTGGCGTCACTTCCCCGACGCCAGGCGCATCGCTCTCACCCTCGGCCGCGACGAGGGCGGGAACGGGGAAGCGGTTGGGGATCTGGCGGTACGACGAGGCACAGCGAAACACAGGGGGGTCGAGATGGTGGAGCCGCGCGGCAAGCACGTGCCGGTTCTGCTCGATCGATGCCTGGAGTTGCTGGCCCCCGCCCTGGACCGGCCCGGCCACCCGCCGACCGGCCGCACGGTGTACGTCGACGGCACGCTCGGGCTCGGCGGTCACGCCGAAGCCGTGCTGACGGCGCACCCGGAGACGATCCTGGTGGGTCTGGACCGCGACACCGAGGCGCTGGCGCACTCCGGCCGGCGGCTGGAGCGGTTCGGCGACCGGGTGCACCTGGTGCACGCGGTCTACGACGAGCTGCCGCAGGTGCTGCCGAAGCTGGGCATCGAGAAGGTGGACGGGATCCTGTTCGATCTCGGCGTCTCCTCGCTGCAGCTGGACGAGGCGGACCGCGGGTTCGCCTACGCCCAGGACGCCCCGCTCGACATGCGCATGGACCAGACCTCGGGCACCACGGCCCAGGACATCGTCAACGGTTACTCCGCCCAGGAGCTGTCCCGCGTGCTGCGGGTCTACGGGGAGGAGCGGTTCGCGTCCAGGATCGCGGCGGCGATCGTGCGCGAGCGTGCCAAGGCGCCCATCACGTCGTCGGCGCTGCTGGCCGAGCTGGTGCGGGACTCGATCCCGGCGCCCGCCCGGCGGACCGGGGGACATCCGGCCAAAAGGACGTTTCAGGCACTGCGTATCGAGGTAAACGGTGAACTGTCCACGTGGGAACGTGCGCTGCCGGCCGCGATCGACGTGCTGACGCCCGGCGGGCGGGTGGTGGTGCTGTCGTACCACTCCCTCGAGGACAAGATCACCAAGCAGGCCTTCGCGGCCCGCGCCCGCAGCACCGGACCGGTGGACCTGCCGGTCGAGCTGCCGGGCACCGGGCCGACTCTGCGGCTGCTCACTCGGGGTGGGGCAGAGCTTCCGTCAGAGGAGGAGGTCGCCCGCAACCCGCGGGCGGCGTCGGTGCGGCTGCGGGCCGCACAGCTGATCGAACAGAAACAGGGTCCCTGACCGGGGGACCGCCGAAGCTGCGAGCAAAGGGGGTAGGGATGAACGTGACACCGCTGCGGGCATCGCGCCGCAGCACTACGCCGTCGCAGGAGGCGTCGCGACCGGGGGGTCGGGCCGTGACGCAGCAGGCGACGGTGGGCAGTGAGAGCCGTTCGGGCCGCTACCGGACGGTGGGCAGTGCCGCGCTCGCGGTGCAGCCGGAGGCCGCGACGCCGCAGGAGGCGCGGCGTCCCCGGCTGCGGCTGGCGCCGCCGATGCCGGTGGCGGCGCCGCGAACGCCGTTCGTGCTGCTCATCGTGCTGGTCGTGGTGGCCGGCGTGCTCGGCATCCTGGTGCTCAACACCAAGATCGCCGAGGGCGGTATGCAGCTGACCGAGATGAAGAAGCAGCAGCAGCAGCTCGACCTGCGCGAGCAGCAGATCAGCCAGGAGATCGCGCAGGCGGAGTCGCCGGGTCACCTGGATGCGGCCGCCAAGCGGCTCGGCCTGGTGCCGGCGGGTGCGCCCGCCTTCATCCGGCTGCCCGACGGCAAGATCATCGGGGTGCCGCAGCCGGCCACCGGCAAGCCGAGCATCACCAGCCAGTGAGCAGTGGGCTCCGGCACGGTCCTCGCGAGGGACCGCGCCGGAGCCCGTTCGCATGAAAAGCGGACACGGCGGGCCGCGGCGTCGGCGCGCCGGGCCGGCCGGACCAAGGGGAGACCATGGCGCGACGCGACACTGACGAGCCGGCCGAGCGGCGGGGGCGCCGCAGCGGCATCGGTGACGCGCGCGCCTTCACGCCGCGGGGCCGGACCACGCGTGACGGGTTGCCGGCCGAGCACGACGGCCGCTCGCGCGGCCGGACCGCCCCGGACGAGGCGCCGGACCCGCAGGCCGAGGCGGAGCTGCAGCGGCGCCGGGCGGAGCTGCGCATGGTGCGCGGCGGCCGGGCCGAGGAGGGCCGTCCGCCGCAGCGCCTGGGCCGGGTGACGGGCGCGCCACGGCAGCGGCCGCGCCGCGACGAGGACGACTACGAGGAGGACTTCGCGCCGGAGCCGCCACGGCGTCGCGCCGGGGCGGGCGCCGCGGGCCGCGGGCGTCCCGGGGTGGGCCGACCGGCTTTCGGCGAGCGTACGCGGACAGCCGCGCGTGACCCGCGCCGCGGCGACCGGCTGCCGCCCGGCCGGGGCCGGCTGGACCAGCGCCGCGGGCGCCCCAGCGCGCCCCCGCCGGAGCCGCCGAAGATGGGCGAGCCGCGCCGCCGCCTGCGCCTGGCCACCGCCCTGTCGCTGATCCTGTTCGCGGTGATCGGGATCCGGCTGGTGCAGTTCCAGCTGACCGACGCGCCCGCGTTCGCCGCGGCGGGGCTCAAGGAGCGCCTCGACGAGGTGGGCCTGCCCGCGCCGCGCGGCGCGATCTACGACCGCGACGGCGCCGTGCTGGTCAAGAGCGTGGAGGCGCGCTTCGTCGGGGTGGATCCGGAGCTGGTCACCGACGTCCGGGGCACCGCCGTGGCGCTGGCCCCGCTGCTGGGCAAGGCGCCCTCGGAGCTGGAGCCGCTGCTGCAGAAGGGCCGGCAGGAGGTCAGCGGCGCGAAGATCCGCTTCCGCTGGCTGCTGCGCGGCCTCGACGTGCAGACCGCGAACACCGTCCGGGCACTGAAGCTGGACGGCATCATCGTCGACCGCGACGAGCGTCGCGACCTGCCCGGCCAGGATCTAGCCGCCAACCTGATCGGCTTCACCGGCACCGACATGAACGGCCTGACCGGCATCGAGGCCCGCTTCGACGACGTGCTGCGCGGCCGCAACGGCGAGCTGGTGTACGAGACCGGCAACGGCCAGCTGGCCAAGCCGATCCCGGGCGGCTACCGCAAGGAGACGCCGGCCCAGCCGGGCAGCTCGCTGATGCTCACCATCGACTGGGACGTGCAGTACCAGACGCAGAAGATCCTGTTCGAGAACATGCAGAAGGTGAAGGCGATCTGGGGCGCGGCGGTGGTGCTGGACGCCCGCACCGGCGAGCTGATCGCCCAGGCCAGCTACCCGACGTTCAACGCGGCCGACCCGTTCGACGCCAAGCCGGAGCAGCTGGCCGACAACGCCAGCTCGATGGTGGTCGACCCGGGCTCGGTGCACAAGGCGATCGTGCTGTCGGCGGCGCTGGAGGAGGGCGTCGTCGAGCCGGATTCCACGGTCAAGGTCGGCCCGAGCATCAAGAAGGGCACGCAGACCTACTGGGACAGCCACCAGCTGCCCGAGGGCACGAAGATCACGCTGCCGGGCCTGATGGCGTTCTCCTCGAACGTGGCCACCATCAAGATCGCCGACAAGCTGGGCGCGGCGAAGCTGTACGAGTACCAGAAGCTGTTCGGCCTCGGCCAGCCCACCGGCATCGGGGTGCCCGGCGAGTCGGCCGGCATGCTCCAGGCGCCGGAGGACTGGAGCGGCACGTCGTACGGCTCCATCCCGATCGGCCACGAGATGGCGGTGACCCCGCTGCAGATGGCCGCGGCGTACGCGGCGATCGCCAACGACGGGGTGTGGGTGCAGCCGCACCTGATCCGGAAGACGATCGCGCCGGACGGCAAGGTCACCGAGCCCGCCCCGCCGAAGTCGCACCGCGTCATCAGCCCGGAGAACGCGGCCGCGCTGCGCGAGATCATGGAGGCGGTCACCAGCGCCGACCAGGCCACCGGCCACAGCGCGGCGCTGCCCGGCTACCGCATCGCGGGCAAGACCGGTACCGGCTCCCAGGTGGTCGACGGCAAGTACGTCAAGGGCGAGGTCGGCTCGTTCATCGGCATGGCCCCGGCGGAGGACCCGCGCTACGTCATCGCGGTCTTCGTCAAGACGCCGGGCGTCGGCGCGGGCGGCAGGGTGGCGGGCCCGGCGTTCCGCGACACGATGGCGTTCACGCTGCGGCACTTCAAGGTGCTGCCGAGCACCGTCAAGTCGCCCGAGTTCGTGACGCATTACTGATCAATGTCGTTAGAAGTCAGACACAGCGGGCACAGGTGTGCGGCACGTCATGGCCCAGCGGGTAAGGTCTAGCGCCGTGCCCGGGAATCACAGCTCCACCTCCGCGCCGCTGCGGCCCGCCCGCGTGACGCCGGTCGACCTCGCCACGCTCGCCGCCCTCGTGGGGGCCCAGGCGCCGGCCGGGACCACGGTCACCGGGGTGACGCACGCCGGAGACCAGGCGCGGCCCGGCGACCTGTACGCGGCCCTGCCGGGCGCCCGCCGCCACGGCGCCGAGTTCACCGCCCAGGCGCTGGCGGGCGGCGCGGTCGCCGTGCTCACCGACGCGGCCGGAGCGGCCCACCCGGGCGTCGCGCCCGCGCGGGAGGCCGGGGTGCCGGTCCTCGTCGTCGCGGACGCCAGGGAGGCGCTGGGGCCGGTCGCCGACGCGGTCTACGGCTCGCCCACGTCCGGGATGACCGTGATCGGGCTGACCGGCACCGCCGGCAAGACCTCCACGGCGTACCTGGTCGAGTCGGGCCTGCGCGCCGCGGGTCACGTCACCGGGCTCATCGGCACGGTGGAGACGCGGCTGGGCGACCTCGTCGTGAACAGCGTGCGCACCACCCCCGAGGCGACCGACCTGCACGCGATGCTCGCGCTGGCCCGCGAGCGGGGCGTCACCGCGGTGGTGATGGAGGTGTCCAGCCACGCGCTGGTCATGGGCCGGGTCGGCGGGGTGCGCTTCGCGGTCGGCGGCTGGACCAACTTCGGCTCCGACCACCTGGACTTCCACACCGACTCCGACGACTACTTCCAGGCCAAGGCGCGGCTGTTCGACGGCCGCTGCGCGGTGGAGGTGCTCAACCTCGACGACCCGGCGCTCAAGCCGCTGCTGCGCCCGGCCACGGTGACCTACTCGGCCGCGGGCGACCCGTCCGCCACCTGGCATGCCGAGGGCGTCGCCGAGGAGGACTTCGGGCAGCGCTTCACCGCCGTCGGCCCGGTGGGCCGGGTCGCCGCGGGCGTGCGCCTGCCCGGCCTGCACAACGTCGCCAACGCGCTGCTGGCCCTGGCCTGCCTGACCGCGGTCGGGGTGGACGCGGCCGTGGCCGCCGCGGGCGTCGCGGCCTGCCCGGGGGTGCCCGGCCGCCTGGAGCGGGTGCCCGCGCCCGGCCCGGTGATCGGCGTCGTCGACTACGCGCACAAGGTCGGCGCGATCGAGGCGGCGCTGCTCGCGCTGCGGCAGCTGGCCGACGCGCGCGGCGGGCAGCTGATCGCCCTGCTCGGCGCGGGCGGCGACCGCGACACCGGCAAGCGCCCGCACATGGGCGCGGCCGGTGCGCACGGCGCCGACCTGCTCATCGTCACCGACGACAACCCGCGCACCGAGGACCCGGCGCTGGTCCGGCAGGGGGTGCTCGCGGGCACGGCCGGCGCCCCCGCCGAGGTGGTCGAGATCGCGGGCCGCCGGGCCGCCATCGCCGAGGCCGTCGCGCGGGCCGCCGCGGGCGACGTGATCGCGCTGCTCGGCAAGGGCCACGAGACCGGCCAGGAGATCCAGGGCCAGATCCACCCCTTCGACGACCGGATCGAGCTGGCCGCCGCGCTGACCGCGCGATTCGGCGGCGTACCGCAGGAGGAGGTCCGATGATCCCGCTGACCCTGGCCGAGATCGCTGAGGCGGTCGCGGGTGAGCTGCACGGGGCCGACCCGCAGGCGCGGGTGACCGGCACCGTCGAGTTCGACTCGCGCAAGGTGGGCCCGGGCGGGCTGTTCGTCGCCTTCGCGGGGGAGAAGGCCGACGGGCACGACTTCGCGCCCGCCGCGCTGGCCGCCGGTGCGGCCGCGGTGCTCGGCACCCGCCCGCTTCTCGGCGTGCCCGTCATCGTGGTGGCCGACCCGCTGGCCGCGATGGCCCGGTTGGCCCGTGCCGTGCTGGACCGGCTCGACGTCACCGTCGTCGGGATCACCGGCTCGTCCGGTAAGACCACCACCAAGGACCTGATCGGGCAGCTGCTGGGCGGGCTCGGCCCGACCGTGGCCCCGCCGGGGACCTTCAACAACGAGCTGGGCCTGCCGTACACGGTGCTGCAGGCCGACGCGGACACCCGCTTCCTGGTGCTGGAGATGGGCGCCCGCGGCATCGGCCACATCAAGGACCTGTGCGAGATCGCCCCGCCGTCGGTCGGCGTGGTGGTCAACGTGGGCGTGGCGCACATCGGCGAGTTCGGCTCGGTCGAGGGCATCGCCACGGCCAAGTCGGAGCTGGTGCAGGCGCTGCCCGCGGACGGGCTGGCGGTGCTCAACGCCGACGACCCCCGGGTCGCGGCGATGGCGGCGGTCACCCCCGCCCCGGTGGTGCTGGCGGGCCAGGCCGAGGGCGCGGACCTGCGGGCCGTGGACGTGGTGCTGGACGAGCGCGGGCGTCCCGCGTACACCCTGGTGGGTGATGGCGAGTCCGCGCGGGTGGAGCTGGGGCTGACCGGCGCCCACCAGGTCGGCAACACGCTGCTGGCGGCGGCCGTGGCACAGCGCTGCGGCATGGCGTGGTCCGAACTGCCCGGGGCGCTGGCCCGGTTGCGCGCGCTCTCGACCCGAAGGATGGATGTTTTCGACCGTGCCGATGGTGTCACGGTCATCGACGACTCGTACAACGCGAATCCGGCCTCGACGGCGGCGGCGCTGCGGGCGCTGCACACCCTCGGCGGTGGTGACGGCCCGGCGGGCCGGCGCACCGTGGCGGTGCTCGGCTACCACGCCGAGCTGGGGGCCGCGGAGCACGACGGCCATGCCGAGGTGGGAGCGCTGGCCGCTACGCTCGGCGTCGGCCTGCTGATCGTGGTGGGCGAGTCGGCCGCGCCGATCCTCGACGGCGCGGCCTCGGTGCGGCATTGGGAAGGTGAGTCGGTGCTGGTCAGCGATCAGGCCGCGGCGATCGGCGTGCTGCGGGAGCGGCTGCGGGCCGCGGACGTCGTGCTGGTTAAGGGTTCGCGTTACCGAACCTGGGATGTGGTGGACGCACTGCGCGAGACGCGCGCCGACCTCGGCGCGAGCAATGGAGACGGCCACCGATGAGATCCATCATCGTCGCGATCCTGGTGGCGTTCGCGATATCCCTCTTCGGCACCCCCATTGCCATCAAGGCCTTCACCCGGCTCAAGGCGGGTCAGCCGATCCGCACCGACGGCCCGCAGGCCCACCTGAGCAAGAAGGGCACGCCCACGATGGGCGGTGTCGTGTTCATCATCGGCACCGTCATCGCGTACGTGGTCGCCCACCTCAGCCTCACCACCCTCCCGGAGAAGCAGATCGCGCAGGTCACCCCGACCATCACCGCGCTTGTGCTGCTCGGCCTGATGGTCTTCTCCGGCGCGGTCGGCTTCATCGACGACTTCCTGAAGGTGCGCCGGCGCAACAGCGGCGGCCTCAACAAGCGCGGCAAGCTGCTGGGGCAGCTGCTGGTCGGCGCGGTGTTCGGCATCATCGCGCTGAGCGAGCCGAGCACGCAGAACTACACCGTCGGCTCGACCAAGATCTCGTTCATCCGGGACATCGACTGGATGGACGTCGGCAAGGTCGGCGCGGTCATCCTGTTCGTGGTGGTCGTGCTCGGCGCCACCAACGGCGTCAACCTCACCGACGGCCTGGACGGCCTGGCCACCGGCACCTCGGTGATGGTGCTGGGCGCGTACAGCTTCATCGCGGCCTGGCAGTACCAGCACTGGTGCGCCGACACCGACGGCTACGCGAAGAACGCGGCCAACTACTGCTACACGGTGCGCGACCCGCTGGAGATCGCGATGATCGCCGCCGCGGCGGCCGGCGCGCTCGTCGGCTTCCTGTGGTGGAACACCTCGCCCGCGCGGATCTTCATGGGCGACACCGGCTCGATGGCGCTGGGCGGTCTCATCGCCGGCCTGGCCATGTCCACCCGGACGCTGGTCCTGCTGCTGATCATCGGCGGCCTGTTCGTGATCATCACGATGTCCGTGGTGATCCAGGTGATCTCCTTCCGGACCACCGGGAAACGTGTCTTCCGCATGTCGCCGCTACAACATCATTTCGAGTTGGCAGGCTGGAGCGAGGTCAACATCGTCGTCCGCTTCTGGATCATCGGAGGCATCGGGGTGGCGATCGGCCTGGGCATCTTCTACAGCGACTTCCTGCGCGTGATGGGGTGACACGGATGTACGAGGGCCGTTCGGTGCTGGTGGCCGGGGCGCGGGTGGCCGGAGCCGCCTGCGCCACCGCCCTGGCGGGCCTCGGCGCCAAGGTGACCGTGGTGGACCGGGCGGCCTCGGCGGAGACCGACCGCCTGGCCGACGCGGGCATCGCGGTGATCATCGGCGAGCCCGACCCCGGGCAGCTGCTGTCGGGCGTGGACCACCTGGTGGTCTCGCCCGGCTTCCCCCCGCACCACCCGCTGGCCCGGGCCGCCGCGGCGGCGGGCATCGAGGTGTACAGCGAGCCGGAGCTGGCCTGGCGCCTGCGCGGCCCGGACGCGCCCCGCTGGCTCGCCGTCACCGGCACCAACGGCAAGACCACCACCGTCACCATGCTGGCGTCGATGCTGGCCGCCGCCGGGCTGCGCACCGCCGCCCTGGGCAACATCGGCATGCCGCTGGTCGACGCGCAGGGCGGCGGCCCCGGCGGCTACGAGGTGCTCGCGGTGGAGCTGTCCAGCTTCCAGCTGCACTGGTCGTCGACGCTCGCCCCGGACGGCGGCGCCCTGCTCAACCTCGCCGACGACCACCTGGACTGGCACGGCGGCTTCGACCACTACGCGGGCGCCAAGACCGCCGTGTGGCGCTCGGCGCACACCGGGGGCACGGCGGTCGGCAACCTCGACGATCCGCGCGTCAGGACGCTGCTGGAGGGCCTGCACGCGGCCCGGGTGCCCGGCCGCCTGGTCGGCTTCACCCTCGACGTGCCGCCGCCCGGCTGCGTCGGCGTGGTCGAGGACGTGCTCGTCGACCGGACCGGCGACGGCGACGCCCACGAGCTGGCCACCCTGGCCGACATCCGGCCCGTCGGCGCGCACAACGTCGCCAACGCCCTGGCCGCCGCCGCGCTCGCCCTGTCGGCCGGGGTCTCCCACGACGCCATCCGGCGCGGCCTGGCCGGGTATGTGCCCGAGCCGCACCGCAACGCCACCGTGGCCACCGTCCGCGGCGTGCGCTGGGTCGACGACAGCAAGGCCACCAACCCGCACGCGGCGGCGGCCTCGCTGACCTCGTACGAGCGGATCGTGTGGGTGGCCGGGGGGCAGCTGAAGGGCGTCGACATCGACGAGCTGGTGGCCCGGATCGCGCCCCGGCTGTCCGGCGCCGTGCTGCTCGGCGTCGACCGCGCCGAGGTGGCCCAGGCGCTCGCGCGACACGCGCCCCACCTGCCCGTGGTGGACGTCGCCCGCACCGATGATGGGGCGATGGCGGAGGTCGTGGCCGCGGCCGCCCGGCTGGCCGAGCCGGGCGACACCGTGCTGCTCGCGCCCGCCGCCGCCTCGCTCGACATGTTCCCCAGCTACGCCCGCCGCGGCGACGCCTTCGCCGAGGCGGTGCGCGCCCTGCCTGCCCCGGCGGCCTGACCCGCACCGCACCGGCCCCGCCGGGACAACCGAACAGCACCCCGTCCGCAGCCGCCGAGATCGGAGTCCGCACGATGTCCGGTGACGCCCGTACGGCAGCGCCGCCCGCGGAGGCGGGCACGCCGGCCCCCCGCGCGCTGCGGGCGGACCTGTTCACCTGGGCGGCCGCGCTGCGCGGGCTGCTGTCCCGGCCGCTGGCGTCGTACTACCTGCTCCTGGCCAGCGCCGGCCTGCTGCTGATGATCGGCCTGGCGATGGTCTACTCGGCGACCAGCGTGGCCGCGTACAACGCCAGCGGCAACGCGTTCTCGGTGATCGCGCAGCAGGTGGTGGCCGCGGTGATCGGCCTGGCCGCGTTCTGGGTGTGCCAGCGCCTGCCGCGGCGCACCTTCCGGGCCATGGCGCCGGTCGCGCTGACGGTCTCGATCGTGCTGCTGGTGCTGATGGACGGCATCGCGCTGCTGTACGCCTCGAAGGTGCTGCCGCAGCCGGCGATCGGCTTCATCCACTCCGAGACGCTGTGGCTGTACATCGGGCCGGTGCAGCTGCAGCCGTCGGAGCTGGCGAAGTTCGCGCTGGTGCTGTGGGGCGCGGACGTGCTGACCCGCAAGGGCCGGGCGATCGTGCACCCGAAGGAGCTGCTGACCCCGCTGTTCCCCCTGGTGGGCCTGCTGTTCGTGCTGGTGGGCTACACCGACCTGGGCACCATGCTCTGCCTGCTGATCCTGTTCATCGGCCTGCTGTGGGCGGCGGGCGTGCCGCTGCGCTACTTCGGCATGCTGCTGGGCGCGGGCCTGGCCGGCATCGCGCTGCTCATCGTGGCGCCGGGGCGCTCGGGCTACCGCTCCGACCGGTTCGGCGCGTTCTTCCAGAACGACGCCGAGATCATCAACTGCCCGGGCCGGGACGACTCCTGCTGGCAGGCCAAGCAGGGCCTGCTGGCGATCTCCGACGGCGGCTGGTTCGGGGTCGGGCTGGGCAAGAGCAGCCTGAAGTGGAACTGGCTGCCCAGCGCGCACAACGACTTCATCTTCGCGGTGATCGCCGAGGAGCTGGGCGTGGTCGGCTGTCTGGTGGTGCTGTCGCTGTTCGCCGTGCTCACCTACACCGGCCTGCGCATCGCGCGCCGGGTCAACGACCCGTTCCGCCGGATGGCGGCGTGCGCGGTGACGCTGTGGCTGGTCGCCCAGGCCGTGATCAACATCGGCGGGGTGGTGAAGCTGCTGCCGATCACCGGCCTGCCGCTGCCGTTCATCTCCGACGGCGGCACCGCGCTGATCGTGACCCTGGCCGCGGTCGGCATGCTCGCGTCGTTCGCCCGCGCGGAGCCCGACGCGGCCCGAGCCCTGCATGCCCGTCCGGCCCCGAAGTGGGTCCAGCTAGTGTGGGCGCCGTTGCCACCGTTGCCGGCGCCGGCGCGACCCGCCGACGCGGCGGCGTCGCCGGACACGGGGACGGCGGCGGCGAAGGCGAAGACCGGGCAGGCGAAGGAGCCTGCGGCCGGCGGGGGCGGCGGTACGGGCGAGAGGAGACGCTGATGGTGCAAGGTGACGGTCGACTGCGATCGGTGGTGCTGGCCGGCGGAGGCACCGGCGGGCACATCTACCCGCTGCTGGCGTTCGCGGACTGCCTGCGCCGCCACGATCCGGACATCCGGATCACCTGCCTGGGCACGCCGCGCGGCCTGGAGACCGAGCTGATCCCGGCGGCGGGCTACGACCTGCGCCACGTCCCGGCGTTCCAGCTGCCCCGCTCGGTGAACATGAACCTGCTGCGCACCCCGGACCGGATGTACCGGTCGACCAAGGCGGCGCGCGCGATCATGGACGAGGTGCAGGCCGACGCGGTGGTGGGCTTCGGGGGGTACGTCTCCGTGCCCGCATACCTGGCGGCCTGGCGGCGGCACACGCCGATCGTGATCCACGAGGTGAACGTGCCCGCCGGCATCGCCAACAAGCTGGGCATGAAGTTCACCGACAACGTCGCGGTGGGTTTCCCGCACCAGCCGCGCCAGGACGAGGCGCTGCGTGACGCGACCGTGGTCGGCGTGCCGCTGCGGCAGTCCCTGGCGACGGTGGACCGGGTCGCGCTGCGCGAGCAGGCCCGCGCCCACTTCGGCCTGGACCCGCACCGGCCGACCCTGTTCGTGTTCGGCGCCTCGCAGGGCGCCCGCTCGATCAACCTGGCCGTGGCCGCCTCGGCGAAGGCGCTGACCTCGGCCGGGGTGCAGGTGCTGCACGTGATCGGCGCCCGCAACGAGGACTTCGACGTGCCCAGCGGGCTGGACGCGCCGTACGTGCGGGTCAAGTTCATCAACGAGATGCAGCTGGGCTACGCCGCGGCCGACCTGGCGCTGTGCCGGGGCGGCGCGATCACCTGCGCGGAGACCGCCGCGCTGGGGGTGCCCGCGATCTACGTGCCGCTGCCATACGGCAACGGCGAGCAGCGGCGCAACGCCCTCCCGGTCGTTGAGGCTGGTGGGGGACTTATCGTGGACGACGCCGAGCTGACCCCGCAGTGGATCGAGCAGAACGTGCTGCCGCTGGTGACGGACTCGTCCCGGCTTGCCACGATGGGCTACGCGGCGGCCGCGTACGGCCGGCGCGACGGTGACGAGCAGCTGCGCTCGTTCCTGCTGAACGCGCTGGCGTCGGCGAAGCGGAACTAGGGAGGCGTGCAGTGGAGACGGCGGAGATGATCCCGGCGGGTGTGCTCACCGCGGAGGACCTGGGCCGGGTGCACATGATCGGGGTCGGCGGCGTCGGCATGAGCGGGCTGGCCCGGCTGCTGCTCACCCGCGGCGTGCCGCTGTCCGGTTCGGAGCTGCGCGAGTGGCCGCACCTGGCCGCGCTGCGGGCGCTGGGCGGCACCATCTACATGAGCCACGACGTGTCGAACCTGGACGGGGTGGACACGGTCATCTACTCGACCGCGATCCCGGCCGATCACGTGGAGCTGGCCGAGGCGCGCCGGCGCGGGCTGCGCGTGCTGCACCGCTCGGAGGCGCTGGCCGCGGCGATGACCGGCCGGCGCACCATCGCGGTGGCGGGCACCCACGGCAAGACCACCACCACCTCGATGATCACGCTGATCCTGCAGCACGCCGGGCTGGCCCCGTCGTTCGTGATCGGCGGCGAGATCTCCGAGGTGGGCTCGAACGCCCACCACGGCAGCGGCGAGTACTTCGTGGCCGAGGCCGACGAGAGCGACCGCTCGTTCCTGCTCTACCGGCCGCACGTGTCGATCATCACGAACGTGGAGGAGGACCACCTCAACACGTACGGCACGCTGGCCAACCTGGAGGACGCGTTCGTCGAGTTCGGCACCCTGATCGAGGCCGACGGCTTCGTGGTGACCTGCGCCGACGACCCGGGCGCGCAGCGGGTCACCGCGCGGCTGCGCGACCTGGGCCGCACGGTGTTCACCTACGGCGAGTCGCCCGAGGCGGACCTGCGGGTCACCGAGATCACCACGACCGCCGCGGGCGTGCGCTACCTGGCCGCGCTGGACGGCAAGGAGCTGGGCGAGTTCTCCATGCCGGTGCCGGGGCGGCACCTCGGCCTCAACAGCGCCGCGGCGGTGCTCACCGCGCTCAAGCTGGGCCTGGACCCGGAGGTGGTGGCGGCCGCGCTGGCCGCGCACCCGGGCGTGCGGCGGCGCTTCGAGCTGAAGGGCATCGTCAACGGCGTACGCGTCTACGACGAGTATGCCTACCACCCGACCTCGATGACCGCGGCGCTGCAGACGCTGCGCGAGGTGGCCGGGGACGGCCGCCTGGTGGTGGTCTTCCAGCCGTACCGGATGTACCGCACCCGCGACCTGCAGGCCGAGATCGCGACCGCGCTGTCGCTGGCCGACGAGGCCGTGATCATGGAGGTCTTCGGCCCCGGCGAGGTGCGCGAGCCCGGCGAGGGCGGGGTGGCGCTGACCGCGGCGATCCCGCTGCCCGAGGCGCAGAAGGTGTTCGTGCCGTCCTGGGAGGACGTGCCGGGCGAGGTGGTGCGGCGGGTCCGGGAGGGCGACGTCGTGGTGACCATGGGCGCCCCGCCGATCTCGCTGATGGGCGACGAGCTCATGCCGGCCCTGTCCGCGCGCGGCGACGCCCCCTCGCCGAACGGCTACGTCGCCCGCCACGCCTCGCCGGACGCGCGAGAGCAGGGCTGATGCCGGACGGCCGGGACCCCTCGGCAGGCTCGCGCCGCAGCTGGCGGCTGGTGCGGGCGGGCACCGACGCGATCCCGCCCTGGGTGCGGCGGTTCATGCAGCAGTACGGCGCACGGCGCGCCCGCCTCCCGCTCTCCCGGGCGGGGCGGGTGCGCCGGCGCCGGCAGATCGTGGCCCGACTCGGCATGGCGCTGGCCGGGCTGCTGGCCGTCGGCACGCTGGGCTGGCTGATCTTCGTCTCGCCCGTGCTCGGCGTACACGACGTCTGGGTCGAGGGTGCTCTCGTCCTGGAGGCCGACCAGGTGGTCGCGGCCGCGGCGGTGCCCGACGGCACCCCGCTGGCCCGGGTGGACACCGACGCGGTCCGCGACCGGGTGGCCAAGCTGCCGCCGGCCCGCGAGGTCACCGTGTCGCGGCGCTGGCCGTCCACTCTGGTCATCGAGATCGTGGAGCGCTCGCCGGTGGGCGCGGTGCCCAACGGAAAGAAGTACGATCTTTTCGATGATCATGGTGTGATCTACCGTACGGTCACCAGCGTGCCGTCCGGGGTGGCCCGGGTGGAGCTGGCCACGCCGGGTCCGCAGGACACCTCGACCCAGTCGGCGCTCGTGGTGCTGCGGTCGCTCGGCGAGCGCCTGCGCTCCGAACTGGTCACACTGGTGGTCGAGGGTCCGGCCCGGATCCGGCTGGAACTGCGCGGCGACCGCGTCGTGACCTGGGGAGACGCTGAGGAGAGCGAGATGAAGGCGAAGGTGGCGACCGCGTTGCTGGCCAAGCCGGACAAGCGCATCGACGTCAGCGGCGTGCCCGAGGTCGTGACCCTCGGCTGACCCGGCCGGGCGGTGTGCACGAGGTCTCCATTATGGAAGACGAGACACGCCGTGATGGTCCTTGGATCACGGCGTGCCGACGCTTACGTTTTCGTACAAGACAATGATTGACATAACCGTAAGGCTCTAGTAGAGGTTTAGGGTTTCCGCCCGACCCTCTGCCGGAGCGGCAGCGACCGGGGTCCGCCCCGCCGTTGCGGCACGACAGGCCGGGTGGGGGCGCTGCCCTCGCCCTTGTGGCACAAGAGCCTCGAAGGAAGGGTCCGATGACACCTCCGCACAATTACCTCGCGGTCATCAAGGTCGTCGGCATCGGCGGCGGTGGCGTGAATGCCGTCAACCGCATGATCGAGGTCGGCCTCAAGGGCGTGGAGTTCATCGCCATCAACACCGACGCGCAGGCGCTGCTGATGAGCGACGCCGACGTCAAGCTCGACGTCGGCCGGGAGCTGACCCGCGGCCTGGGCGCCGGGGCCAACCCCGACGTGGGCAAGAACGCCGCCGAGGACCACCGCGACGAGATCGAGGAGGTGCTCAAGGGCGCCGACATGGTCTTCGTGACCTGCGGCGAGGGCGGCGGCACCGGCACCGGCGGCGCGCCCGTGGTGGCCAACATCGCCCGCAAGCTCGGCGCGCTGACCATCGGCGTGGTGACCCGGCCGTTCTCGTTCGAGGGCAAGCGCCGCCAGGTGCAGGCCGAGTCCGGGATCGAGGAGCTGCGCAACCAGTGCGACACGCTCATCGTCATCCCGAACGACCGGCTGCTGGCGCTGGGCGACCGCGGCATCACCATGATGGACGCGTTCCGCCAGGCCGACCAGGTGCTGCTGTCCGGTGTCCAGGGCATCACCGACCTGATCACCACGCCGGGTCTGATCAACCTGGACTTCGCCGACGTCAAGAGCGTCATGAGCGGCGCGGGCAGCGCGCTCATGGGCATCGGCAGCGCCCGCGGCGACAACCGCGCGGTGGAGGCGGCCGAGCGCGCCATCTCCAGCCCGCTGCTGGAGCAGAGCATGGACGGCGCGCGCGGCGTGCTGCTGTCCATCGCGGGCGGCTCCGACCTCGGCCTGTTCGAGATCAACGACGCGGCGCAGCTGGTCACCGACGCGGCCCACCCGGACGCGAACATCATCTTCGGCGCGGTCATCGACGACGCGCTCGGCGACGAGGTGCGGGTGACCGTGATCGCGGCGGGCTTCGACGGCGGCTCGCCGTCGTACAAGCCGGTCGAGATCCCCCGCAAGGTGACCCCGCCGGTGGAGGCGCCCACGCTGCGCCACCCGACGCCCACCAGCACCCCGCCGGCCCAGTCGCAGCGCAAGGTGCTGTTCGACGACGTGGACGTGCCCGACTTCCTGAAGAACGGTTCCTAGTTCTTCAGGAGGCAGCCGGCTCAGCCGGAAGAACGGGTCCTAGGGCCCGGCCTGCGTGATCGAAGCTCTTGCCATGCGGTAAGAACAGCATGGCGGGAGCTTCGAGCGCGGGTGGGGTGGATCGTGACGGACGAGCGGCGCGAGCAGATCGCGGCGAACCTGGCGGCGGTACGCGAGCGCATCGCGGCCGCCGCGGCGAAGGCGGGCCGGGACCCGCGCGAGATCACCCTGGTCGCCGTGACCAAGACCTACCCGGCCGCCGACGTGCTGCACCTGGCCGCCCTGGGCGTCACCGACGTGGGGGAGAACCGGGACCAGGAGGCGGCCCCCAAGGCGGCCGAGACCGCGGCGGCAGGGGCGGACCTGCGCTGGCACTTCATCGGGCAGCTGCAGCGCAACAAGGCCCGCTCGGTGGCCTCGTACGCGGCGATGGTGCACTCGGTCGACTCGGTGCGCCTGGCGTCCGCCCTGGACGCCGCCGCGGCGCGTGCGGCCGGCGAGGGCCGCCCCGGCCCGCTGGACGCGCTGGTGCAGCTCAGTGTGGACGGTGATCCGGAGCGCGGCGGCGCGCTGGCCGAGGGCGACGATCCGGATCGCGGGCTGCGGCGGGTGGCGGCGGCGCTGGCCGAGGCCGCCCACCTGCGGCTGCGCGGCGTGATGGCGGTGGCGCCGCTGGACTGGGCGCCCGAGCGGGCGTTCGCGGAGGTGGCCCGGTGCGCCGCGCTGATCCGGGCGGAGCATCCTGATGCGACGGTGGTCTCCGCGGGCATGAGCGACGATCTGGACGAGGCCGTGGCGTGCGGCGCGACACATGTGCGCATCGGCAGCGCATTGCTCGGAATGCGACCACCCCTGCGGTAGCCTGGCGGCGAGGCACCGAAATTACACGAGTGTGGTTAACCCATGTGAGTGAAGATGTAGGTGCGGCAGGCACCGGCCTCGTGGCGGGCTTTATGGAGAGCCGGTGGCTGCGCGAGAGCGGCACAGGCACGGGGGTTTGTGCCGCACGGCGGACGGAGGGGCGCGGCAATGGGCGCACTGCGGAAGGCGGGTGTCTGGCTCGGGCTGGTCGAGGACGATGACGAGCACGAGTACGACGACGCTGCCTACGACAAGGGATACACCTCCGGTTACCGCGACCGCGGGGGCCGCCGCGACCGGGCGGAGGACCGCTACTCGCGTGACGGGGGTCGGTACAACGACGACTTCGAGGACGACGACGACCTGGACGAGGCGCCGTCGGTGCCGCGCACCCGCATGGCGGTCGACCGCAGCGGCTCGGCCCGGCTGGAGGCCGCGCGCGAGTCGGCGCGGGCCGAGGCCACGCGGCTGAACGTGGAGGCGCGCCTGGAGGCGGCGCGGGCCGAGCGGGCCACCGTGCGCCCGATAACCCGTCCGCTGACCGCCGCGCCGGCCGCGTCGGCCACCACCACCGCCACGCGGGACAACCTGGCGCTCGCGCCCCAGGTGCAGCCCCAGCAGCGGGTGGCGCCGCCGGTCGAGGACGACCGCCGGCCGCAGATCACCACGCTGCATCCCACCACGTACAACGAGGCGCGGCAGATCGGGGAGCGGTTCCGGGACGGCACGCCGGTGATCATGAACCTTACGGAGATGGACGAGGCGGACGCCAAGCGTCTGGTTGACTTCGCGGCGGGACTCGCATTCGGGTTGCGGGGTACGATCGAGCGCGTCACCAACCGGGTGTTCCTGCTCTCACCGGCCAATGTCCAGGTCACCGCCGAGGACAAGGCCAAGATCGCCGAGGGTGGGTACCTCAACCAGTAAGCCAGCCCTACCGAGGGACGCCGACTGTCGTGTTTTCGCCTGTCCTGCAGGTCGCCTATCTCGCGATCTACCTGTTCTACCTGGTGCTCCTGGCCAGGTTCGTGATGGGCTACGTGCTCTCCTTCAGCAGGCGCTGGCAGCCGGCCCGTGGGTCGGCTGCCGCGCTCGAAGTGGTGTGGAGCGTCACTGATCCGCCTCTCAAAGCGTTGAGGCGTGTGATCCCACCGTTGCGCATTGGTACCGTGAGCATCGACCTGAGCTCCATCGTCCTGTTGATTATCCTTTTAGTGCTGATGATTATCGTTCGGAGCCTGATCCTCGGGTGACCCCCACCCGTTGATCGGACGCCGACGCGGCCGCGACTGACCCGAGGAGTTTCGATGCCGCTCACCCCGGCCGACGTGCACAACGTCGCCTTTAAAAAGCCTCCGATCGGCAAGCGGGGGTATGACGAGGAGGAGGTCGACGCCTTCCTTGATGAGGTTGAGCGCGAACTCGCCCGTCTGATCGAAGAGAACAGTGAGCTGCGCATGCAGGCCGAGCGCGGTGGCGGTGGCCGCCCGGTCGGTCCCGGCGGGCCCGACCCGCGCCTGGCGGCCGAGCTCAACGAGATGAAGGCGCAGCTCGACCGCATGCAGCGGGACAAGTCGGCCGCCGAGCAGGCCGCCCGCGCCATGCAGAACGAGCTGGAGCAGCTGCGCGGCGGCGGCATGGCGGCCGCGGCGGCCATGTCCGGCCCGGAGGGCGAGCAGCAGGCGCTGCGCGTGCTGATGATGGCCCAGCGCACCGCCGACGACCACGTGTCGGACGCGCGCCGCGAGGCCGACAAGGTGCTGTCCGAGGCCCGCTCCAAGGCGGAGGAGGTCACGCGCGACGCGCGGGCCAAGGCCGACGCGCTGGAGCGCGACGCCCGCCAGCGCCACCAGGAGGCGATCAGCGGCCTGGACGCCAAGCGCACGGCGCTGCAGCAGCACATCGACACGCTCAAGCAGTTCGAGCGGGAGTACCGCACGCGCCTGAAGGCGTACCTGGAGAGCCAGCTGCGCGACCTCGAGGGCCGTGGGCAGAGCCTCGAGGCCGAGATCGGCCGTGGCGAGGACCGCCCGGCGGGCTCGGGCGGCCTGGCCGCCGCGGGCTCGGGCTCCTTCAACGGCCGCTGATCCGGCCAGGTCACCCGCGCCGCGCGACGCGTCCCGGGGCGGTCCGCCCTGACGGCGGGCCGCCGGGACGTGCCGGCGCGGGCCGACCCGAGCACCACAGAGCTTGACCAGCACCACCGGCTTCACCAGCACCACCAGTAACTCACCCCTCCAGCGCCACCGCGGCAGCCTCACCCCTCGACAGCTGCCGTTCGCACGCAGATGGAAGAACGAGCCCGGACAGGGCCGGCCGGCACACGCCGGCACGGTGGCCCGGGTTCGCCGGTGCGGGACCCTCCCGTGTCGGAGTGAGAAGACGGGTTCGCAGCCGCCCGGTCCCCCCGGACGGTCTGCCTGCCCTTCGACACCTGGATCTAGCCGACGCGGCGGGGGTGAGCTGTGATAGTCGCAAGTCTGCTGCTCATCCTCGTTGCCGTTGTGCTGCTCGTGCTGGGACTCACGGACGGGTCGAGCGGTCTGCTCGTCGGTTCGATCGGTACCAGCCTGCTGGCTGCGGTCGCCCTCGTGGTGGGCGCGCGCCAGGCCGCCGCCGCCAGGGCCGCGGCGGGCATCCTCGACGACGAGGACGACGAGCAGTTCGACGGTGACGAGGATGACGAACCGGTCGGCCGCCGTGCCGGCGGCCGGGCCGTGGTGCCGCCCCGGGTCCCGGAGCGGGACGACTGGGACGACGAGCCGGTGCGCCAGCCGGTGCTCGGCCGCACCGACACCGAACCGATGGCCTCGGGATACCAGCAGACCGAGGTGGTCCTGCCCGCACAGGGCGCCGGTGGGCGGGCCGACGACTTCGACGACGAGGACCCGCCGGACGAGCCCGTGGCGCAGCGGGTCTCCCCGGCCGACGCCGCCCGGATCGCCCGGATGGGGGCCGAGGTGCTGGTCATCGACGGGCGCCCGCGCTACCACGTGGCGGGCTGCGTGCACCTGCTGGGCCGCCCGTACGAGCCGCTGCCGGTCTCCGAGGCCGTCGACCTCGGATTCAGCCCGTGCGGGCTGTGCGAGCCGGACAGCGCGCTGCTGGCCGACGCGCGCCGGGTCTGACCACCGGCCCGGTCCTCCGGTGTCTCCGCTGATCTCCTCGGGTGGGAGCCCGGGAGGGTACGGCGACCGCCCACGCGGCGCCGCACCGCTCCCGGCTCCCCGGCGGGACACCGGAGGACCTGCCGTCACGTCCGGTGAGCCGGACCGGCACAATGGGCTATGGCACGTGATCGATCAGCGTCGGTGACAGAACCCGCCGTTGTCGCGGTTCGGGTCAAACCGGGCGCGGGCCGCACCAGGGTGGGCGGCGCCTACCCGGGGCCGCACGGGCCCGCGCTGATCGTCGCCGTGCAGGCCCCCGCCGTGGACGGCCGCGCGACCGAGGCGGCCCGCCGGGCGCTGGCCGAGGCGCTGGAGCTGCCGGCCGCGAGCGTCTCCCTGCGCACCGGCCAGACCAGCCGGGACAAGCTGTTCCTCGTCGCGTCGCCCCCGGCCGATCTCGGCGCCCGCCTGTCCGCGCTGCGCGAGGCGGCACATTGATCCCGCACCTGGACGTGGCCCTGCTGATCGGGGCCGCGGTGCTGCTCGTCGCCGTGGCCGCGGTGCGCTGGTCCACCCGCCTGGGCGTGCCGAGTCTGCTGGTCTACCTCGCGCTCGGCGTGCTGCTGGGCTCCGTCTTCGGCCTCCGGTTCGACGACGCCGAGGTCACCCGGATGCTCGGCACCTGCGCCCTGGTCCTGATCATCGCGGAGGGCGGCCTGACCGCCCGCTGGACCATGCTGCGTCCCGTGCTGGGCCTGGCCTCGGCGCTGGCCACGGTCGGCGTGGTGGTCAGCGTCGCGGTGGTCGCGGTCTCCTGCCACTTCCTGCTCGGCTGGGACTGGCGCACCTCCGCGCTGATCGGCGCGGTGCTGTCCTCCACCGACGCGGCGGCGGTCTTCTCCACCCTGCGCCGGCTGCGGCTGCGGCCCCGGCTGGTGGCCACGCTGGAAGCCGAGTCGGGCATCAACGACGCCCCGGTCGTCCTCCTGGTCATCCTGCTGTCGACGACGGGCGCGGTCGGGCCGTGGTGGCTGGAGGCGCTGGTCATCTCGTACGAGCTGCTGGCCGGTGCCGTGATCGGCCTGCTGGTCGGCCTGGTCGGCCGGGAGCTGCTGCGCCGGGCGGCGCTGCCCGCGGCCGGCCTCTACCCGCTGGCCGCGATCGGGCTGACCGTGCTCGCGTACGCGGGCGGCGCCGTCGCGCACGCCTCCGGCTTCCTGGCGGTGTACGCGGCCGGGGTGGTGCTGGGCAACGCGCGGCTGCCGCACCGGCAGGCGATCCTCGGGTTCGCCGACGGGCTGGCCTGGCTGTCCCAGATCGGGCTGTTCGTCCTGCTCGGCCTGCTGGTGTCGCCGCCCGGCCTGATCGAGATGCTGGTGCCCGCGGTGCTGGTGGGCGTGGTGCTGACCTTCGCGGCGCGGCCGCTGTCGGTGCTGGTCTGTGCGACGCCGTTCGGGGTGGGCTGGCGCGAGCAGGCGTTCCTGTCCTGGGCGGGGCTGCGCGGGGCGGTGCCCATCGTGCTGGCGACCATCCCGATGGCGCAGCGGATGCCGGGGGCCGAGACGCTGTTCAACATCGTGTTCGTGCTGGTGGTGCTGTTCACCCTGGTGCAGGCGGGCACGCTGCCCGAGGTGGCCCGGCGGCTGCGGGTGACCGCCCCGGCCGAGGCGACCGAGCTGCGGGTGGAGACCGCGCCGCTGGAGCGCATGCACGCCGACCTGCTGCAGCTGGAGGTGCCGGACGGCTCCGGCCTGGCCGGGGTGCACCTGGACGAGCTGCGGCTGCCGGTGGGCGCGTCGGTGACGCTGGTGCTGCGGGGCGGTGTCGGGTTCGTGCCGGATCGCGACACCCGGCTGCGGATGGGCGACAGCCTCCTGATCGTGACCACCGAGGCGGTCCGGGACGAGGCCGAGCGGCGGCTGCGCGCGGTGAGCCGGCGGGGCCGGCTGGCGCACTGGTTCGGGGAGGACGGCCGGGAACACGGTGACTAGGTGATATTGTCCCTTTTGCCAATTTAATGGGAAAGGGAGGGGCCGGGACGGTCGTGTCCGGAGGGCCCATCGGGGCGCATCCGGCCGCGTACGGCGAAGGCGGTCCTGCGCGTTGTCGCGAAATGGTCAGGCAGCGCGTGGCATGTTTGTGGACCGTCCATACGTTCCGTATTCTTGCCAGCCTATTGGAGTGCGCGGCCTGAGCCGCGCGCCCGTTTTGCATCTGGGGGACGCCATGGCCGAGAGGACAGGCGGGAGCAAGACCGGAGCGGCGGCGAAGAAGGCCGTCGCGAAGACCACCGCGGCGCCGAAGCGCTCCGTGAAGACAGTGGCTGCGGGGGCGGCCACGGCGAAGGGGGAATCGGTGACGGCTACCTCAGAGACCACGCCCGCCAAGAGCGTGAGCGCGAAGGCGCCCGCGACCGAGCGGAAGACGGCGGCCAAGCCCGCCGCGGCCGCGGCCGACGCCAAGAAGTCGGCCCGCGCCACCACGGCCACCCGGCGGCCTGCCGCCGGAGCGGAAGAGAATCCCCCTGCCCAGGCAACGCCGAGCGCCGCCACGTCCGCGGCCGAGGGAGCGACCATGGTCAAACCTGCCGAGTCCAAGACCGCCAGCCGGACGGCCGCCAAGGCCACCCCGGCGAAGAAGGGTGATCGCAGCGCCGCGGAGACCGAGAAGATCCGGCAGGCGCTCACCGCGCGCCGCGACGAGCTGCAGGAGGAGTACGACCACACGCTCGTGGAGATCGCCGAACTGCAGCGGGACCGCCTCACCGACTCGGCCGGCGACGACCAGGCCGACACCGGCACCAAGACGTTCGAGCGCGAGCAGGAGATCACCCTCGCCAACAACATCCTGGAGCGCATCACCCAGGTCGAGCGCGCATTGGAGCGGCTCGATGAGGGAAGCTACGGGTGGTGCGAGCGGTGCGGCAACCCGATCCCGGTGGAGCGGCTGGCCGCGTTCCCCTCGGCCACGCTGTGTGTGACGTGCAAGCAGCTGGAGGAGCGCCGCTGACCACGTAAGGTGGTCGCGGCGTGAACGGCAGGGCGCGAAGGCGCCCGGGACAGGGGAGTGTGTCGGTGGAGCAGGCGGACCAGAGGGAACCGGAACACTCCCCAAGCCGGATCAGCCGCGGCAAGGCGGTCGGGATCTTCGCGGCTATGGCGGTGTTCGCCCTCGGGCTGGACGTGGCCACCAAGGAGTGGGCGACGAAGCTGGACCCGGACGAGCCGATCCGGCTGCTGGGCGGCGCGGTCTACATGTCGCTGACCCGCAACAGCGGCGCGGCGTTCAGCCTCTTCGCCGACCACACCTACATCTTCCCGATCATCGCGGTCGGCGTGCTCTGCTGGATCGGGTGGATGGCCCGCCAGCTGCGCTCGCTGCCCTGGGCGCTGGCGCTGGGCATGGTGCTCGGCGGTGTGGTGGGCAACCTGCTCGACCGCGTCTTCCGGGCGCCGGCCCCGTTCCACGGGCACGTGGTGGACTTCATCAGCGTGTTCGACCCGCACGGGCAGGCCTTCCCGATCTTCAACGTGGCGGACATGGCCCTGGTCGGCGGCGTCAGCCTGGCGATCCTGCTGGAGCTGCTGGGCCGCCAGCGCGACGGCACCCGGATCAGCTCCGGCAAGGACGACGACGCCCAGGCCACCGACCTGCACGCGCAGCGCCGCGGCCAGGCCCGGCACGAGGTGCGGGCGCTGGGCGACCCGCGCGACCCGGCTTCGGCCAACGTCCCGACCGACCCGCGCTCCCAGGCGTGGGGCGCATGAGCCTGCGCGGTGAGAGCCGCTCGCTGCCGGTGCCCGACGGCCTGGACGGGATGCGGCTGGACCAGGCGGTGTCCCGGCTGTTCGGGCTGTCCCGCACCGCGGCGGCGACCCTGGTGGAGGCCGGCGACGCGCTCGTCGACGGCGTGCCCCGGGGCAAGTCGGACAAGGTGACCGGCGGCAGCTGGCTGGAGGTGACCCTGCCCGCCCCGCCCACCGCACCCGAGGTGGTCGCCGAGCGGGTCGAGGGTCTGCGGATCATCCACAGCGACGACGACATCGTCGTGGTCGACAAGCCGGTCGGGGTGGCCGCCCACCCCAGCCCCGGCTGGACCGGCCCCACCGTGATCGGCGGGCTGGCCGCGATGGGCCAGACCGTCGCCACCAGCGGCGCCGCCGAGCGCCAGGGTGTGGTGCACCGGCTCGACGTGGGCACCACCGGCCTGATGGTGGTGGCCAAGAGCGAATCGGCGTACAGCGCGCTCAAGTGGGCGTTCAAGCACCGGGAGGTGGACAAGCGCTACCACGCGGTGGTGCAGGGCCACCTCGACCCGCTGCGCGGCACGGTCGACGCCCCCATCGACCGGCACCCGACGCACGACTGGAAGTTCGCGGTGATGTCGGGCGGCAAGCCCAGCATCACGCACTACGACACGCTGGAGGCCTTCCCCGCCGCCAGCCTCGTCGACATCAAGCTGGAGACCGGGCGCACCCACCAGATCCGGGTGCACTTCTCCGCACTGCGCCACCCCTGCGTAGGCGATCTGACCTACGGCGCCGATCCGACCCTCGCCGCCCGCCTCGGCCTGCACCGGCAGTGGCTGCACGCGCGCGAGCTCAGTTTCATCCACCCCGGCACCGGACTCGAGGTCCGGTTCGTCAGCGAGTACCCACCGGACCTGGCGCAGGCGCTTTCGCTGCTGCGCGAGGCCGGCTGACACGCGCTCGCGCCCCCCGCGCGAGGCCGGACGAGAGGAACGCCGGATGCGCCCGTTGCGGCATCTGGATCAGGTGGTCGTGCCACGGCTGGCACGGGGTTTCGCCCGCGTGGCGCGGGGCCGGTTGCGGCTGCGGCTGCTGACCGGCGTCGCGCTGTGCGGCGTCACCGGCGCCCTGCTGGCCGTGGTGTGGACCGCGCACCGCGGCACCACCGCGGAGGCCGAGACCGCCATCGGCGAGACGGTGCAGGTCGGCGTCGTGCAGGGGCAGTCGGTGCCGGTGTACGCCCGGCAGGCGCGCTCGGAGCTGGCGACGCTGCTCAAGCGCCCGGCGGCGAGCCCGGTGGAGACGTACGCCCTGGTCAGCCTCAAGGCATACCTGGCACCGAAGCGGCTCACGCCGGTGCTCGGCGGAGTGTCGGTGGTCGAGGTGTTCGCCCGGGTGCCGCTCAAGGAGGCGGACACCCAGTCGGTGCGCATCCCCGCCTTCCAGATCCCGGATGACGTGGTTACCGGGATGCGGCAGGTGGCGCAGCGGCGCGCGGCCGACGCGGGCGACTTCCGGGATCTGGCGGCCAAGCTGCGCACCGCCGACGCCGCCGAGGACCGGCTGCGGGACACCTACCTGGACGACTCCGGGGTGGCCGCGGCCGAGGCGGAGGCCTACCGGGCCGCCTGCACCTGCGTGTACGCGGCCGTGGTGCGGGCGACCCCGGCGGCGCTGGACCAGATCGCCGCGCGGCCCGAGGTGCGCGCGGTCGACCCGGCGCCCGAGGTGCGCCGCCTGGACCGGGCGGTGTTCCTGCCGCCGCTGCCCGAGCAGGTCGGCCAGGCCGGCCCGTCGGCCACCGCCACGCCCTCGGCCCCGGCCGAGGAGTCGCCGTCGGCGGAGCCGTCGGGCGGCTCGTCGGCCGGTCCGGGCGCCGCGGACGGCCCCTCACCCGAGCCCTCGCCACGCCCGTCCGGCAGCCCGGACGCCTCGCCGCAGCCGGCACCGTCCGGATCCGCGCCGGGGGCGGGTGAGGCCACCGCCACCCCGGGCGCGGAGGCGGGCCTGCCGAGCCCGAGCCGGTCCCTGCTGGCTGCGGGCTGACGGGTGTCGCCCGGTGGAGTCCATACTCGGCATCGAATGGTGTCGTTGAACACAGCGGGCGCCGGTACGCAAGGCCTCCTCGCCTTCGGCGGCGGGAATCGGCCGAGAGGGTCTGGAGGAGCGGGTGCCCGAGCACATAGGGTGGTCAAGCCGGTGTCGAGGTGCGTAGCCTGGCAGCGCGTTTGATCATCGGATACTCAGGCAGGGGCGGGGAGGGCGGCACACCGTGGAGCGCAACGGCCACCGTGGGGACGACTCCACCGGGTGGGGCCGGCCCGGCGAGCTGACGCCCGCCGAGCAGACCTCCCGCTGGCGGTTGCTGCTCGACCGGGCCCGCGCCGCCCCGCCGCGCGACGAGCCCCGGCCCTACCCGCCCGGCCCGGCCACGGCCACCTCCACCGGCCCGGTGTACGACGCCCCGCCCACCGAGCGGCTGGAGTGGCGGCCCGCCGCCCGCCCCGACGACGTCGAGCGGGCCGTCTCGGTGCTGCGCCGGCAGCTGGGCAAGCCGCGGGTGCTGGCCTTCGCCAACCCCAAGGGCGGGGTGCACAAGACCACCGCCACCGTGCTGGCCGCCGCCACCATCGGCAGCGTGCGCGGCCGGGGCGTGCTGGCCTGGGACGACAACGAGCTGCGGGGCACGCTGGGCCTGCGCGCCGGCAGCGCCCGGCACGCCCGGACCATCCGGCACCTGCTCGCCGACCTGATCGAGATCGAGAACACGGCGGGGCCCGAGCTGAAGGACCGGCTCGACGACTACCTGCGGCACGCCTCCGACGGGTCGTACGACGTGCTCGCCGGCGAGGAGAACCCGCGCTTCGCCCAGCGCCTCGACCAGCACACAGTGCGCCGCGTGCTGGACCTGCTGCTGCGCACGCACGAGGTGGTCTGCGTGGACACGGGCAACAACGTGGAGAGCGCCAACTGGCAGACGGTGATCCGCGCCGCCGACCAGCTCGTGATCACCACGGTGCCGCGCGAGGACGCCGCGTTCACCGCGGACTGGATGATCGACCTGCTGCACGAGATCGGTCTCGGCGCGCTCGCGGACAACGCGGTGACGCTGCTGTCCTGCGCCACCCCGGGGCACCAGCCGCTGCTGGAGGACTTCCGCAAGCACTTCGCCACCCGGACCCGTGCGGTGGTCGTGGTGCCCTTCGACCCGGCGCTGGAGACCGGCTCCTCGATCGAGCACGGCGCGCTCCAGCCGGCCACCAAGCGGGCGTGGCTGCACGCGGCGGCGGCGATGGTGGAGCCGTTCGGCCGGTGACGCCGGGCACCCCGGGAGCGGCGGGTGGAACGCGTCGGAGCGCCCGACTAGGCTGAGCGGTACCGTCGACAAGCTGGGGGTGGGTGCGCCGTGGGCGACTCTTTCGTGCATCTTCACGTGCACACTGAGTATTCGATGCTCGACGGCGCGGCCCGGCTCAAGGAGCTGTTCAAGGAGGCCGATCGCCTTCAGATGCCCGCCCTGGCGATGACCGACCACGGCAACATGTTCGGCGCGTACGACTTCTACAAGCAGGCCACGGCCGCGGGCATCAAGCCGATCATCGGGGTGGAGAGCTACCTGACCCCGAACACGCCCCGCCAGGAGCGCACCCGGGTGCGCTGGGCCGAGGGCGGCGAGAACGACGTCTCCGGCGGTGGCGCGTACACCCACATGACGATGCTGGCGGCCGACGCCGACGGCCTGCGCAACCTGTTCCGCATGCAGTCGCAGGCCAGCCTCGACGGCTACTTCTACAAGCCGCGCGCCGACCGCGACCTGCTGCACAAGTACGGCAAGGGCGTCATCGCGACCACGGGGTGCCCGTCCGGCGAGATCCAGACCTGGCTGCGCATCGGCGACTTCGACAAGGCCGTGGCGGCGGCGGGCGAGTTTCAGGACATCTTCGGCAAGGAGAACTTCTACCTGGAGCTGATGGACCACGGCATCAGCATCGAGAAGGCCGCCCGCGAGGGGCTGGACCGGCTGCGCAAGCACATGAATCTCAAGCCGGTGGTCACCAACGACCTGCACTACACCTACGCGCACGACGCCGACGCGCACGAGGTGCTGCTGTGCGTGCAGTCCGGCTCCACCATGGCCGACCCGAAGCGGTTCAAGTTCGACGCCCGCGACTTCTACCTGAAGTCCGCCGAGGAGATGCGCCGCCAGTGGGACGAGCTGGTGCCGGGCGCCTGCGACAACACCCTGGAGATCGCCGAGCGGATCGGCGACTACAAGTCGGTGTTCGCGCACCGCAACCTGATGCCGTCGTTCCCGGTCCCGGAGGGCTACACCGAGGAGTCGTGGCTGCGCGCCGAGGTGCACCGGGGCCTGCGTGAGCGCTTCCCGAACGGGGTGCCCGAGGACCGGCTGCGCCAGGCCGACTACGAGCTCGACGTCATCTGCAAGATGGGCTTCCCGGGCTACTTCCTGGTCACCGCCGACCTGTGCGCGTACGCGCGGCAGGAGGGCATCCGGGTGGGTCCGGGCCGTGGCTCGGCGGCGGGCGCGCTGATCGCGTACGCGCTGCGCATCACCGAGCTGGACCCGATGTCGCACGGCCTGCTGTTCGAGCGCTTCCTCAACCCCGACCGCGTGTCCATGCCCGACATCGACATGGACTTCGACGAGCGCCGGCGCGGTGACATGATCCGTTACGCGACCCAGCGCTGGGGCGACGAGCGGGTCGCGCAGATCATCACGTACGGCACAATCAAGGCAAAGGCCGCGATCAAGGACGCGGCCCGGGTGCTGGGTTACCCGTTCGCGGTCGGCGACAAGATCACCAAGGCGATGCCGCCCGCGGTGATGGGCAAGGACATCCCGCTCACCGGCATCTTCGACCCCAACCACCCGCGCTACCCCGAGGCGGTGGAGTTCCGGGCGCTGTACGAGTCCGACCCGGACGCCAAGAAGGTCGTCGACACGGCCAAGGGCATCGAGGGCCTCAAGCGCCAGTGGGGCGTGCACGCGGCCGGCGTGATCCTGTCCGGCGAGCCGCTGATGGACGTGCTGCCGATCCAGAAGCGCGAGCAGGACGGCGCCATCATCACCCAGTGGGACATGGGCGCCTGCGAGTCCATCGGCCTGCTCAAGATGGACTTCCTCGGCCTGCGCAACCTCACGGTCATGGACGACTGCCTGGAGGGCATCAAGTCCAACCGGGGCGTCGACCTGGTGCTGGAGGACCTGCCGCTGGAGGACAAGCCCACCTACGAGCTGCTGGCCCGGGGCGACACCCTGGGCGTGTTCCAGCTCGACGGCGGCCCGATGCGCTCGCTGCTGCGCTCCATGATCCCGGACGGCTTCGAGGACATCTCCGCGGTGCTGGCGCTCTACCGCCCCGGCCCGATGGGCGCCAACGCGCACAACGACTACGCCGACCGCAAGAACGGCCGCAAGCCGGTGGTGCCGATCCACCCCGAGCTCGAGGAGCCGCTGTCGGAGATCCTCGGCGACACCTACGGCCTGATCGTGTATCAGGAGCAGGTCATGGCCATCGCGCAGAAGCTGGCGGGCTACACGCTCGGCCAGGCCGACCTGCTGCGCCGCGCCATGGGCAAGAAGAAGAAGGAGATCCTCGACAAGGAGTACGTGCCCTTCTCCGGCGGCATGAAGGAGAACGGCTACTCCGACGCGGCGATCAAGACGCTGTGGGACATCCTCGTCCCGTTCTCCGACTACGCCTTCAACAAGGCGCACACCGCCGGCTACGGCCTGGTCTCCTTCTGGACGGCGTACCTCAAGGCCAACTACCCGGCCGAGTACATGGCCGCGCTGCTCACCTCCGTCGGCGACGACAAGGACAAGTCCGCCGTCTACCTGGCGGAGTGCCGCCGCATGGGCATCAAGGTGCTGCCGCCGGACGTCAACGCGTCCACCGCCCGGTTCACCGCCGTCGGCGACGACATCCGCTTCGGCCTGGCCGCGGTGCGCAACGTCGGCGCGAACGTGGTCGAGGCGATCGTGCGGGCCCGCAAGGAGCAGGGCGCGTTCACCGACTTCTACGACTTCCTGCGCAAGGTCGACGCGGTGGCCTGCAACAAGCGCACCATCGAATCGCTGATCAAGGCGGGCGCCTTCGACTCGATGGACCACCCGCGCAAGGGCCTGCTCTCGGTGCACGCCGACGCCATCGACTCGTTCATGAGCGTCAAGAAGAACGAGGCCATCGGCCAGTTCGACCTGTTCGGCTCGGCGTTCGGCGGCGGCGACGAGGCCGCGGCGGGCGGCGGCATGATCGTCACCCCGCCCATCCCGGCCGGCGAATGGGACAAGACCGACCTGCTCGTCTTCGAGCGCGAGATGCTGGGGCTCTACGTCTCCGACCACCCGCTGTTCGGCCTGCAGCACGTGCTCAGCAAGGCCGCCGACATGTCCGTCGCGGCGCTGGCCGAGGAGGGCTCCGTCGCAGACGGCGCGATCGTCACGCTGGCCGGCATCCTGTCCGGGGTGCAGCGGCGCATCACCAAGCAGGGCAAGGCCTGGGCCTCGGCGACGCTGGAGGACCTGGACGGCGCGGTCGAGGTGCTGTTCTTCCCGAACACGTACGACCTGGTGGGGCAGTACATCGCCGAGGACGCCATCGTCGTGGTCAAGGGCCGGGTGGACCGGCGCGACGACCAGGCCCGGATGATGGCGATGGACATGTCCATCCCGGACACCACGATCACCGACGACGGCGCCCGGCCGGTGGTGCTGGCGCTGCCCGCCAACCGGGTCACGCCGCCGCTGGCCGAGCGTCTCCGCGAGGTGCTGGCCACCCACCCCGGCAAGGCCGAGGTGCACGTGCGCATCGTCAACGGCCAGAAGAGCACGACATACCGGCTGGGCCCGATGCGGGTGGCACCGGTCCCGGCGCTGATGGCCGACCTCAAGGCGCTACTGGGTCCGGGCGCGCTGGCGGCCTGAGCCTGGCCGCCGGGCTGGGCCGGGCCGCGCGGGCTGGGCGGCCGGGGCATGATCGCGATCTCGTGTCAGAACCTGGGGTTGGACCCGACTTTATGACACGAACTCGCGATCATCGCGGACGCGCACCCGCCGGTGGCCGGCCATCGCGTGCGGGACCGGCGTCAGATGGGGATGTTGGGGTGGTGGTTGCCGGCCTGCTGGGCGCGCTGGCTCGCGGCCACGTCGGCGGAGGTGGTGTTGTCGGCGGCGCCGCCGATGTTGGTGCCCATCGTCTGCAGCGCGGTGCCGACCTGCTGCCACAGCGTCAGGATGGTCGGCGCGATCTTGCTGTAGCCCTCGTCCAGCGCCTTGCCCACGTCGTCCATGCCCCACGGCCGCGACTGCCCGGCCGAGTCGATGCTCGCCCCGATGCCCGAACGCAGCGACGACACGTCCTGACCCGCCGCGAACATGCGGCGGCCCGCGTCGCGCGCCTGGTCCAGGTCCATGTGGGTGCCGTCGCCCGACGGCCAGCTCATGTGCCGGATCGGGATCTCGTCACCGCTCATCGCGCGTCTCCGGCCGGTAGTCCATGATGTCGTCGTGCCGCTTGAGCAGGTCGTTCATGTCGTTGGTGCGCAGGAACGACATCGCGCCGGAGTCGGCCGGCATGACCTCGGCCATGATCGCGGTGACGCCCGCGCCCGCGGCCTCGCTGGCCTGGGCCGCCACCCGGGTGATCTCCTCGGCCAGCCCCGTGGCGCTGTAGGAGCGCAGCGCGGCGGGCTCCAGGTCCACCTTCACCAGCCGGCCGCGCGCGTCGACCTGCACCTTGATGAGACCGTCGCGCGACTTCTCGGTGGCCCGGTAGGCGTGCAGCTTCGCCTGCATCTCGCCCATGCCGGAGCGCAGCTTGTTGTACTGGTCGTGCACCTGCGCGAAGCGTTCCCGCAGCGCCCAGTTGGCGTCGCGATCGGAGCGTTGGGCCATGAGGGGCTGCCCTTTCGTCGTGCTGCCAGTGCCTGACCGACTCTAGCCCGGCTCGGCACGTTGCGCCGCAACCGGGTTGGCGCACTCTTGTCCGGATCGAGTAACTTACCCACAGCGTTCGCGCGCCGATCGACGCGGGCCCGCCGGGGAGCGGGAAGCGTGGCACGCGGACACCGAACTCTGGGGAGGGTGCGGGGAGATGTCGTGGTTGCCGTCGCCTATTCCGCATCCGCTGTCCTATTTCGACGCTCCAGGGTGGATGAAGGAGTGCCTCGACTGGGTCATCGGCATGGACTGGCCCGAGGGGGACGAGCAGGCCACCTGGGACCTCGCTGACGACTGGTACTCCGTCGCCGCCGACCTCGCCGAGCCGCTGGTGGAGTCCGAGCGGGCCGCGCTGGACGCGGTGGCCGCGTTCGGCGGCGCCGAGGGCAAGGTCGCCGCGGCCATCAAGGAGGCCTGGGAGCAGATCGGCTCGGGCTCCGAGAAGTCCGCGCTGCAGGCCGCGGCGCACGTCGCGGGCGTGCTCGGCGAGATGCTCGAAGGCGGCGGCTGCGACATCCAGGGCGCCAAGCTGGAGTACTACATCGAGCTGGGGCTGCTGCTGATCGAGCTGATCGCGCTGGCCGTCGCCGCGTTCTTCACCTTCGGCGCGTCCACCGCCGCAGCCGGCCCGGTCTGCATGGCGACCCGCTTCGCCATCAAGGAGATCCTGAAGCGGCTGATCAAATCGCTGATCGAGCGCGGCATCAAGCGCGCCATCAAGGACAAGATCAAGGACCTCGGCAAGGACTTCACCAAGAAGCTCGGCAAGTGGGCCATCAAGGCGGGCAAGGAGGGCCTGGACGAGGCCAAGGAGGAGTTGCTCACCCAGGGCGCCATCCAGAGCTATCAGGTGGCCGAGGGCAGACGCGACGGCCTGGACGCCGGTGACCTGCTCATGTCCGGCTGGGCGGGCTTCGCGGGCGGCGCGGCCAGCACGCTGGCGGGCGGCCACAACGGCTCGTTCGTCAGCAAGGTCTCCCATGGCGTACGCGGCGAGGTGCTCGGCGACATCGGCGGCTCGCTGGCCACCGGCCAGATGCCCGACCTGGGCAACCTGGGCATGGCCGCGACCTCGGGCGCGCGGTCCAGCGTCACGAGCCACTTCACCGGCGAGCTCAACAACATGACCTCGGACCTGGTCGGCAACATGGCCGGGGCCGACCTCGACTCGAACACCAGCGCACCCATCGTCGCCGCCGCAGCGACCACCTCGACCGGCGCCCAGCCGGACGTGCAGCCACGGCAGGTCACCGACGACTCCGCGAACTGGCCCAGCGCGCCCAGCACCGGCGGCAACTCCGGCAACACCGGCTCCGGCGGCCACAGCCCGACCGGTGGCCTGGCCGGGATCGCACCGGCCGAAGCGCCCCCGGCCCCGGCTCCGGCGGCGCCCGCCGCCCCGGCCGCGCCGAGCGTGCCCACGCAGAACACGGTCGTGGCACCGATGGCCGCGGCGCCCGCCGCACAGACCATGGCCGCCCCGGCGGCTCCGGCCGCGGCCGCGCCGTCGTCCACACTGGCCGGTGCGCCACCCGCCACCACGTCCGCTCCGGCTGCGCCCACCCCGTCCGCCACCGGCGCCTCGGGCGGCGGCCTGGCCGGCACCTCGACGAGCACCTCCGGGGGCACCTCGACCGGCGCACCGTCCACCGGAGCCTCGACCAGCACCGCCCCGTCGTCGACCGGCACCTCGGCCACGTCCGGCACCACCGGCGGGTCCACCTCCGGCGGTGGCTCCACGACCACCTCCGGCAGCGGCACCCAGAGCTCCGGCACGAGCGGATCCTCCTCGTCCGGCACGAACCCGACGACCGGCGCGCGCCTCACGGGCGGTGTGTCGGCCTCGGTGCCGTCGGTCCAGGCGAACCTCACCGCGCAGGCCGGTGGCGCGACCACCAGCCCGTCGGTGCAGGCGAGCCCGAGCGTGCAGGCCGGCCCGAACACGCAGACCGGCCCGAGTGCGCAGGCCACCACTAACCCGTCGGTGCAGACCGGTGCCACGAACCCGGCGAGCACGGCACCGTCGAGCAATCCGGCGACCTCGCCGAACCCGACGGCCCAGGTCAGCGCCACGACGTCGGCCAACCCGGCGACGCAGCCGAACCCGACGGCGCAGACCACCGCCGGGGTGCAGACGAACCCGGCGACCACAAACCCGGCCACGCAGACCAACCCCGCCACGCAGACCAACCCCGCCACGCAGACCAACCCCGCCACGCAGACCAACCCCGCCACGCAGACCAACCCCGCCACGCAGACCAACCCCGCCACGCAGACCAACCCCGCCACGCAGACCAACCCCGCGACGCAGCAGAGCCCGACCACGCACGGGACGACCGGTCAGCAGAATCCGGCCAGCACCCAGCAGAGCCCCACGACGCAGTCTCCGACCGCGCAGAGTCCGACCGCGCAGAGTCCGGCCACGCAGCCCGCCGCTGCCGACCAGCCGAGCCGTCAGCAGACGGACGCGGCGGCGGCCGCAGTCGGCGTGGTGCCCGCGACCGACCCGAGCCGGTCCGGTGCCGACACCACGCCCCGTCCCGCCGGGGACGGGCGGCGCGACGGTGAGCGCACCCGGGCCGAGGCGCGGCGCTGGAGCGACGCGTACCACGGCGGTCTGCGCGCGCAGCGGCGCGCGATCCTGGCGTCGATGGGCCGGCCGGGCGCGCTGGCCGCGGCCGCCTGGGACGCCCTCAACCGGCACGATGGGGCCGACTTCACCCGCGGTGGCGTCACCACCGACGACGTGTCCGCGCTGACCGGCACCGACCAGCCGCCGTCGGTGGACGCGACCCGCCGCTACGACCAGCCCGGCGGTTACCGCCCGGTGCTCACCCAGCACCAGCTCGACCTGGAGAACGCGGTCCCGCGCGACGCGGACGGCCGTCCGCTGCGGTTCCCGCCGCTGCGCTCGGGCTGGCTGCGCTACGCCAACGACGGCGGCCCGAATGCCGACCCGACCCGTGCCGTGAACTGCGTGGACGTGCTGCTCTCGGTGGCCGACACCTGGCTGCACGGGCGGCCCCGCTGTGCCGCGGCGCGCACCTTCGACGGGTTCGCGTCCGGCAACCCGGACCAGCCGTCCGGCCCGGAGCCGCGCGGGCCGCACCGCATCGAGGACTTCTTCAACGGCCGCCTGCAGCAGCTGTGCCCGGACACCCGGGGCCTGGACCAGGCCGGTGCCCGGCAGGCGGTGGACGCGGCGTACGCGCGCCTGGCCGACCAGCTGCGCCAGGCGGGTCCGGGCGCGATGGCCGTGGTCATCCACCACTCCAGCGACGGCACCGCGCACACGTGGCCGGTCTTCAACGACGGCGGCGTCATCATGTACGCCGACCCGCAGTCCCCGCCCGGCATACCCAGCACCACGCCGCCGTTCACCGACGGCATCATCCAGATGGACGCGATGGTGATCGGGCCCGACGGCGAGCAGTCGCTGATCGACGGCGCGCCCACCGGAGCCTGGTCGCAGTACCAGGGCCAGCCCGACCCGGCCGCCGCGCCCGCCGGAGTGCACGCGACCCAGCTCGACGCGGACATGCAGCGGCCGCTCACCGACGAGGAGCTCGCCGACCTGGGCGTCGGCGACGCGACGCTGAGCGACCTCGGCTACCCGGACCCGTCGGTGCTCGACGACGCCGACCGGGCCCGGCTGGAGGCGATGCTGCCGCAGACCGCGCTGGTCTCGCCGCAGGACATCCGCTTCACCCAGCGTTCGGTCAGCCCGAACAGCGGCGACATGACCATGCAGGAGTTCGCCGACCGGATGGCCGAGACCGGCTGGCGCGGCGGGCCGGCGCACGTCGTCGCCTGGGGCGACGGCTCGATGTCCAGCATGGACAACCGCCGGATGCGCGCCGCGCGGCTGGCCGGGCTGCCCACCGTTCCGGTGTGCGTGCACCGGCCGGACGAGCCGCTGGGCAGCATGCCCGAGGGCGAGGACCCGGACCGGACGAAGTACCGGCGGCCGCTCGCGGTCGACATCCGCATGGTCGACGGCCGCCTGGTCGTCGGCGGCGACCAGGGCACGGTCGTGCACGCGGCGGGCACGACGCCGACCACGTTCGGCGAGGCGGCCCTGTTCCGCGCCGCCGAGCAGCGCAGCCTGCTGCCCGGCCGCCTGTACGGCGCCGAGACGACCCCGGTGACGATCGGCAAGCCGCCCGGCCCGGACCGGCCGCTGGTCGATCTCAACCCGGCCGAGCAGGAGATGATCGACGGCCTGTACGCGGCGGCGCAGGACCGGGCCGCCGACGCGCTGCCGGTGCTGCGGGACATCGCGATCGACCTCAACCGCGCCCTTGGCGTGGACACCGACCTGGTGCTGGACGCCGAGATCGACGGGGACGAGGATCACCCGCCGTCGACCGAGCCGGAGCCGCCGGTCCGGCTGCGCGGCACCGCCGCGATGGTCAAGGCGCAGGACTCGCTGGAGCGCAAGTACTGGACCGAGGGCCAGACCAGCGAGCTGGAGCACTTCGCGGCGACGGTCAACGACACGGCCCGGTTCAGCCTGCAGCTGCCCGGCGGCGACGCGTACCGGGGCGGCCTGGAAGCGGCGATCGAGGCGCTGGAGGCGGCGGGCTACGAGCTCACCGATCTGAAGAACTTCTTCCACCCGGGCAACCGCTTCCACGGCATGAACGCGACCTTCCGCGCGCCTGACGGCGGCCTGATGGAGGTGCAGTTCCCGACCGCGGAGTCGTTCCGGGCGTGGACGCTCACGCACGACGCGTACGCGGTGCTGCGCCAGGACAACGAGCTGGATCCGCGCAAGGTCCACGCGCTGCTGAGCATGTTCGCGGTCAACCAGGAGCTGGGACTCAACGAGAACGTGCCGCCCGGCCTGGAGGACCTCGTCCGGTCGCGCTTCCCCGACGCCAGCCCTTCGATCGACACCAGCTTCGCCAAGTGGGTGGCCAAGAACCCGGACACCTGGCAGCGCTACCGCGAGTGGTTGGATGAGCAGGGCGTGTCGTTCGACGGCGTCGGCGGGGTGCTCGACGAGTTCGGCCTGACCTCGGCCGATCTGCCGTTGACGCCGGAACTCGAGGCGAGGCTGGAGGTAATCGATGATCAACTACTATCAGACCTACGTGCGCGACCAGAGGGACGGTCTGCCGAGGGGGATCTTCGTGGTCCGGGCGAACGACCCGGCGGACGCGATGCTCTGGAACAAGAGCCGCAAGGCGTGGATCTTCGACCCGCGGTCGATCGCGGCGTTCCGGTTCAAGGCGGAGAACATCGACCGGTACGACCAGATCAGCCGGGCCGAGGCGGAGGCACTGATGCTGGAGATCACGGAGGGGAAAGAGGCGCTCCCCGACGAGGAGACGATTCTCTGGATCTTCCAGTGGAAGGGCGAACCGCCGCAGGACGACGACTAGACCCGTCGCCCGAGGGCGAGGGCTCTCCCGATCTTGCCGCGCGCCCCGACGCGGAGCAGCAGCCGCAGCTCCCGAGTCAGCGGACCGGTGACAGCGACCCTGGCACCCCGGCGGGGCCCACCGACCCGCCCAGCGCGCCGCCGAATCCCGCGGGCCGGTTCTTCACGCCGTCGCCGCAGCCCTCGGCGCAGCCGTCGCCGGACAGGCCGGACGGCTACGAGGACGCCATGCTCGACGACGTCTACGAGCGGGCGCGTGCGGCGTCGGAGCGCATAGTGGCCGACCTGGAGCGGATGACCGCCCAGGTGGCGGAGCAGCTGGGGCTGCCTGAGGGGTCGGTGCCGCTGCGCGACACCGACCAGAAGGTCAAGAGCCGCGCGTCGCTGGAGCGGAAGTACCTGCTCGAAGGTCGGACGGGTGGCCCGGAGGCGTTCGCGGCGCGCGTGAACGATTCGGTGCGGTTCTCGATCCAGCTGCCCGACGGTGCGGACTATCAGCCCGCGTACGACGCGGTCGTCGCGCAGATGCGCGCCGGCGGCTACGAGCTCGCGGAGAACGTCAACAACTTCTGGCGGGCGGGCAACCGCTTCTACGGCCTGAACGCGACGTTCCGGGCACCCGACGGCACACTGTTCGAGGTGCAGTTCCCGACCGAGCTGTCGTACGAGGTCTGGCACGCGACCCACGGCCAGTACGAGGTGCTGCGAGACCAGCACGCCGAGCCGGAGGCCCGGGTGCGGGCCATGCTGGAGATGCTTCAGATCAACCGCGCCGCCGGTATGCTCGACGCGATCCCGCCGGGCACGGAGGGTGACCAGGCCAAGGAGGCCGGGCTCGCGAAGTGGATCAAGTCCAACCCCGAGGTCTGGACCCAGTTCACCGATGCGCTCGCCACGCAGGGCCGCACCCCGGACGACGTGATCGCAGAGTACGGCCTCACCCCGGACGACCTGCCTGTCACCCCGAAGACCGCCGCCGACCTGGAGAACCTGGATGTTGTACTACCAAGCGCTCTTTCTCAAGGACATCGAGGACTACCCGGACCAGCAGGCGACGGGCCTGATCATCGCCGGGAGCGGGCGCCTGGAGTACATCATCTGGGATCACCGGGCCCGGACGTGGCGGTACGACCCGGAAGCGGCGGGGTACATCCTGGGGAGCTGGCGTCACGAGGACCGGCGGAAGTCGGTGACCAGGAAGGAAGCCGAGGAGATCGCGATGCGGCTGTCGGAGGGGACCGACCCGCTGCCGAGCGAGGAGGAGCTCCTGGAGGCGTTCCGGGAGTCGCACCGACGCCGCGAGCAGGGGACGCTGCCCTAACCGAGCCGCCGGCCGACGCCGCACCGCAGACCGGTCCGGCGACGGCGCCGCCGGAGCCGATGGGCGCGTACTTCGAGCCCGAGCCCACCGTCGACGGGCTCACCGCCGAAGAGTTCGCGATGCTCGACGAGGTCTACGAGACCTCGCGGCAGCGCTCGGCCGAGATCATGGCCGACATCGAGCGGGCCATGGCCGAGGTCAACGGCTCGCCCGCGCTGCGCGACGCCGCCGACCTGCACCTGCTGCCCGACACCGACGACACCCGGTACAAGAGCCGCGGCTCGCTGCAGCGCAAGTACCTGCTGGAAGGGCAGGCCCACGGGCCGCAGCACTTCTCGGACACCATCAACGACGCGGTGCGCTTCTCCGTGGTCATGCCCGACGGCGCCGACTACCGGCAGGCGATGGACGCGCTGGTGGCGGAGATGCGCGAGCTGGGCTACGAGCTGGACGGCCCGCCGAAGGACTTCTGGCGGCCGGGCAACCGGTTCTACGGCACCAACGCGACGTTCCGCGCCGACGACGGCACCCTGTTCGAGGTGCAGTTCCCGACGCAGCTGTCGTTCGAGCTGTGGCAGCAGACGCACCACGACTACGAGGTGCTGCGCGACGACAGCCAGCCCGCCGAGCAGCGCGTGCGCGCCCTGCTGTCGATGATCGAGGCCAACCGCCGCGCCGGTATCATGGACGCGATCCCGGACGGCATGGGCGGCGACGCGGCCAAGGACAACGGCCTTGCCAAGTTCCTCTCCGAGCAGCCGGAGGTCATGGCCGAACTGCGCCGGCAGCTGGCGCAGGAGGGGCGTACGCCCGCGGACCTGATCGCCGAGTTCGACCTCACCCCGGACGACTTCGCGGTCACCCCCAAGGTGGCCCCCAACCTGAGGGAAGAGGATGCTGAGCTACTTCGCGCTCTACGTGAAGGACGTGGAGTACCACCCGGACCAGGAACCGACGGGCCTGATCGTGAAGGGACCCGGCAGCCGGGAGTCGCTGATGTACGACCACCGAGCGGGGGGCTGGCGGTACCGCCCGGACGCGGTGTCGCAGATCATGAACAGCCAGAGCTGGGACGACCGGCGCCGTCGGATCGACCGGGCGCGGGCCGAGCAGATCTCGATGCTGATCTCGCAGGGGACGCACCCGCTGCCCAGCGAAGCGGAGATCGAGGCGATCTTCGCGGAGTCGCACCGGCGCCGCGAGCAGGGGACGCTGCCCTAACCGGCGACGCCGACCCGGCCGGTCCCGTCGACCCGCAGGGCACCCTGCCGGAGCCCGGCAGCACGCCGATGCAGCCGGTGCCGCCGTCGGACCCGCACCACCCGCAGTGGCCGTACCGGCACAATTTCATGACCCGCCGCAGCAACTTCGAGCTGCAGCGGCGCCACCAGGAGTCGCAGGCCCTGGCCGCGCAGTCGGCGCAGCACCTGTCGGAGATGCACCGCTACCGGGCCTGGGCGCAGCACTACCGCACCCAGAACCCGGACCTGGCCCAGGCCACGCTGTGCGACCAGTGGGCCGAGTACCACCGCAACTGGTCGGTGGAGCTGGGCAACCGCTCCAAGGCGGCCTACAACGGCTGGTACACGGCCAGCCAGAGCACGGAGATCACCGACCCGGCCGCCTGGGCCGCGGTCAACACCGACCAGGGCCAGCCGCAGCACGACGTCCCGCCGACGGACGGGCGGCCCTACGGCCAGCGGGGCGGGCTGCGGGTGCCGCTGCGGCAGCACCAGGACGACCTGGTCGCCGCCATGCCGCGCCACCCGGACGGGACGCTGCAGGCCACCCCCGACCCGCGGATCGGCCGCTGGTTCGGGCTGGCCAACGACGGCGGGCCGTCGTTCGACCCGACCCGCGGCGTCAACTGCGTGGACTGCATGATCTCGGCCTGGCGCACCTGGCGGGGGCGGCCGCAGGTGGCCGCGCCGCGCACGCTCGACGCGTACGCCGGCACGGACGTCAACGCGGCCGCCAACGGCGAGACCGGCGGTATGCAGCGGGTCGCGGCGCAGGTCGGCGGGGAGTGGCAGACGGTCTTCCCGAACATGGCCAACCAGCCCGCGGCCACCCAGCAGCAGTGGTCCGACTGGGGCTTCGCAACCATCACGCAGCAGTTGCAGCAGGCCGGGCATGGGTCGGCCATGATGATCGTGACGGAGTGGCAGGGCGGCAACTCGCACGCCTGGCTCGCGGTCAACCAGGGCGGCACGATCCTGTTCCTGGACCCGCAGACCGGCGCGATCAGCGAGAACGTGACGCTGTACGGGCACGACGGCAACCCGGCCAACGGGTCGAACGTGGTCGGCCTGCACGCGCTGATGCTGGACGCGAACGGCCAGGCGCAGGACATCGCCCCGCTGGCCCAGACCCCGTGGGGTCAGGCCGCCCAGCAGGCGAAGCTCGCGCAGCAGCAGGCTCAGCAGCAGGCGCTGGCGCAGCAGCAGGCGCTGGCGCAGCAGCAGGCTCTCGCCCAGCAGCAGGCCAATCTGGCTCAGCAGCAGACCCAGTTCGCGCAGCAGAATGCACTCCCCGAACAACAGGCGCTGCCGCAGCATCACGCACAATCCGCGCACCAGACGCCTGGTGTCCCGCTTCCTGGCGCTGCGGCGAACCCCTCAGTCGAACCGCTTCCCGAGCCGGGTGGCACCGCTGAGGCGAGCCCTTCCCCTGGTGAGCCGATCAGGCATGCCAGCGGGTCTGAGCCAGGCGCGGCCGAGAGATACGCCGAGATCCGGTCGTGGTCGTCGGACGACCTCGCGCGGATCGCGGAGTACACCGGGCATCCTGTCGAGGTGATCACGCGCGCGTGGCGCAACCTCTTCGTCGACCGGCACGACGTCGCCGCAGGTCCGAACGTGGTGGAGCACGGGGTCTACTTCAGGGCGTACCACGGCAATGCTGACCCTTGGGAGATGGCTTACAACCAGGAGCAGGCTGACGAGGACGACGTGCAGTACTTCGCCATGATGCTCGCCCATGAATACATTGAGTCGAGGTTGATCGAGGAAGGTATTCCATTCAACCTCGCGGATCCGGAGTGCTGGGAGGAGGAGGGTCCCGACGACTATTACGAGAAGTTCGTCCCGAACAAGTTCCATGCGCACTATCTGGCACCGCAATACTCGTGGTTGACGCCGTTCAAGCATTACCGCGCCTACGGTCTGCCCACCCCGGAGCTGGAGACGCCGCTCGATCTTGAGAACCTTGAAGCGGTGGCCAGCATGATCCTGGAGACGATGAGGGGGCGGCGATGAGTACAGGTACCAGTACGGAGCGGCTGGTCCGGCGGCTCGGAAGTCTGCAGTTCGAGGAGAGTATCGAGCACAACGGTTCCCGCCTTGTGCTGATGCGGGAGTACCTGCGCCGGTCCGCGCTGTGGGCTCAGGCCCTTGGCCGCATGGACGAGTGGCCGTTCTTCGACATCGCGGCCGCGGCGGACCCCTCTGCCCAGCTCGATGACGAGTCCGTCAAGGCGGTGCTGGCTGGGCTGGTCGGACGCGGTATGCGCCCGCACGACAAGCGCTTCATCCGATTCATGCTGAACTTCACCACACTGCGGGAGTGGCCGCAGGGCCTGCCGGACCCCTTCGAGCCGCTGCTCATGGTCTATGAACGGGGTGGGTCATTCGGCCGGGAGGCCGGAAGCATCCGCATCGGTCACATCGACGGCCTTCCTGAACGCAATCCAGAGATGCACGCGGGACGGGCACCGGAGCCGGATCTGAGTGCAGAGGCTCTGGACAGGTTCGACCGAGACTGGGAGGCGCGCCGGCAGGAGGCCGCACGTCGAGTCAGCGCAGCGCATCAGCAGACGGCCGGCTGAGCCGCAGGGCTGCCGATGACAACGGGCGTCAGCACCGAGCAGCTCGTGGCGCGGCTCAGGCGTGTGCGCTTCGAGGAGAGCCTGGACCACAATGGTTCGCGACTCGTGCTGATGCGGGAGTACCTGCGCCGGTCAGCTCTGTGGGCTCAGGCCCTCGACTGCCTCACCGCGTGGCCGTTTTTCGACATCGCGGCGGCCGCGGACCCGTCCGCCGGATTTGGCGATGCGTTCACCAGTTTTGTGCTCGGCGAGCTGGACGGTCGGGGCCTACGTCCCATCGACGAGCGGGTGATCGCGTACATGCTGAACTTCACCACACTGCGCGCCTGGCCACCTGGCCTGTCCGACCCCTTCGAACCGTTGCTCATGGTTTACGAGCGGGGAGGTTCGTTCGGCAGAGAAGCCGGCTGCATCCTCATCGGCCACGGTGACGGCATACCGCAGCGGCACCCTGAGATGCATGCCGCCCGTGAGTCAGAGCCGGACCTGAGCCCAGCAGCTCTTGACCTGTTCGACCGGAGGTGGGAGGAGCGCCGGGAAGAGGCCGCTCGCCGAGTCGGTGCCGCGCAGCAGCGCTCGGCAGACTGACCAAGCGGGGTTCGGTGGAGTGGAGAGGCCACACATGACGGGCGGGGCGGCTGACGCCGATCTGAGTGCGACCATGCGGCTGGCGGACAGGCTGGCAGCGGTCGTGTGGCCGGAGGACTTCACCCGCGCCTACTCTCGCATGCGGCTGATGCGTGAGTACCTGCGCCGTTCGGCGCATTGGGCCCGGACGTTGAACGTTCCGGAGAACTGGCCGTTCTTCGACATCGCGGAGTGTGTCGACCCCACCGTGCACCTGGACGAGCAGTTCGCCCAGCGCTTCGAGCAACGGCTCATCGAGAACGGTGCCCTGTTCCATCATCGCGAATACTGCCTGTGGGCGCTGCGTTTCTCCGCACTCGGCGCTGTGCGTCCGGATCTCCCCGACCCCTTCGAACCGCTCGTGCAGGTGTACGAACGGGGCGGTTCGTTCGGCATGGAGGCTGGGACGATCAACTTCGTCCACGGGCTTGTCGTGTCACGGCACTCGATCGAGAAGTATCTCGATCCGGAGCTGCGCTACGACCTGAGCGAGGAGGCGCTCGCGCGGATCGACGCCACCTGGCAGGCGGACGTCGCGGCGCGTATCGCGAGGGTAGGGCGTCCATAGTGGGGCGACATGGCAGTGTGAAACGGAACGTGCCGCCCTGTGATTGGGCGGTCCTGGCGGCGGTGACCGTCGGATGACACCCGAGCAGCTCGCCGCCCGTCTCGCGCGGATCACGAACTGGTGGCAGGACGACCTGCGGGCGCCGTCACGAGCGGCGCTGGTCTCGGAGTACCTGCGCCGTGCGGCGCTGTGGGCGCGTGCTCTCGACTGCCCGGAGCTGTGGGCCTGGTTCGACGTGGCACACGAGATCGATCCCGCGGTGCGCGCGGACGCCGCGCTGGTGGAGCAGGTCAACGAGGGCATCAGCAAGGGTGGCGGCTCGCCGTTCGAGAAGCGGATGGCCGAGTACGCGCTCCACTTCGCCGCCCTGCCGGACGTGCCGCACGACCTGCCGGACCCGTATGAGCCGCTGATCGCGGCCTGGGAGCGCGGCGGGTCGCTGCGCCGGGAGAACGGCCTTGTCTACGTGGGCGGGACCATGGGCGTCCCGGTCCGCACGCTGGCGGACAACTATTCGCCGGTCCCGGTCGCCTCGGCGGAGCCGCTCGCCATGGCCACGGCCGACGAGCTGTGGGCGGCGCACCCGGGCAGCCTTGGCCGCTGGCCGGAGAGCGCAAGGAATCTCCTGACCGCCGCCGGCTGGTTCGGCCCGCCGCGCCGGCCGGGCACCGGGCGGATCCAGTGACACTCCTGATTGGACGGATTTCCCTCACCCGTGCTGGTCATGGGAGGGTGGTAACGGGCTCGCGGGGGACCGGGCCTGGATCGGGCACACGAAAGGAATGGCGATGACCGTCACTGCCATGGACGCGCAGCGGGTGGCCGAGCAGCTGGCCCGGGAGGCGGGCGGCTCGCACCGGCCTTACGTCGCCGAGTTCCCCGAGTGCTTCATCGTGTGGACGCTGTCCGACTCGGCCGGGCCACCCGAGCCCGGGGCGGGCGCGCGCCTGGTCATCGACCGCGCCGACGCCCGCATCATGACGTACCCGTCCGTGCCGCTGGAGCACGTGCGCCGGATGCACCAGCAGTACCGGTCCGAGGAGGAGCAGCCCGCCCCGGTGACCGCGGACCCGCTCGCGGCACTGCGCCGCCTGGGCGGCGGCGCCGCGCCGGGCGTGGCGGTGCGCCTGGTGCCCGCCGACGGCGTGCCGCGCGAGTCGACCGGAGCCAAGGGCGACCAGACCGTCAACCACCACCCGCTGGTGGCGGCCTGGCTGTCGGAGCAGCCCGCCAATTCGCTGGTACGCGGCGCGCGGCGGCACGCCGAGCTGGTGGTGCTCTCGGACTGGCTGCACGAGCACGACCACGCGGCGGCCCGGCGCGGCGAAACCCGGATCGACCTGGCCGGCGTGCGCGCCGCCGCGCAGAACATCCAGGAGCTGCGGGCGACGCTGGTGCGCGACCCGGGCGACCCGCTCGCGGGCACGGCGGCCGGGCCGTGCGACACCTGCCTCGCCGCGTGGATCCACTTCGGGCTCGCGCCGCAGACGGTGGCCCCGGCCGTGGTCGAGCCGGTGGCCCCGCCGACGGGCATCCCGGCCGCGCTGGCGCACCTGGCCCCGGACATCGCGGCGACGCTGGCCGCGGGCGGCTGGGACGTGCCACTGAGCCTCGGCGGGCGGCAGGTCACCGCGCAGGAGTGGGCGGACCTGGCCATGGCCGCGCTGGCCGAGTACGGTCACCCGCCGCTGGACACGGCACGCGCGGCCGTGGAGAAGTTCCCGTACCTGGTGTCGGTGCGGCGTGGGCCGGGGGTGGCGCACCGGATCCGGCCGTTCGAGTTCGGCGGTGACCTGGTCGGCGCGACGGCGGCGTCGCTGGCCGCGTTCGCCGGGGTGATCGGCTGCCCGCTGGCGCCGGTCGGCGCGGAGCAGGCCGGTGACGCGATCATCGCGGTGGACGAGCTGGGCCGGGTGTGGGTGCTCGATCAGGCCGGCGAGTGGTATGCCGGGCCGGAGCTGGACACCGCGTTCGTGGTGCTGCTGCAGGGCCACCCGATGCCGCGCGTCCGCGACGACGGCACCCTCGAACTGCCGAGCTGAGCGGCACTGCCTTCCGGCGGCCACAACTTCTGGGTTGTACCCACATCCCAGAAGTTGTGGCCTGCGGCGGCCGGTACCGCCCTCGGGCGGTGTCCCACGGCGCCGACAATGGACCGCGGGGGTGCCTCACCAGGTGCCGTCGGCCCGTACCCGAGGGGTGGGACCGCCGGTGAGCAGGGTCTGCACCGCGGTGGGGAGGTCGGCGCCGAGGACCCAGATGCCGGCGTGGTCCACCGCGAACACCCGTCGGTGCTCGTCGACGGCGATGATCGAGTGATATCCGGCGGGCTCCCCGCCGATGGGGTAGAGCTGCGCGCCGACCCGGGCGGCGGCGTCGCCGAGCGTGTCGGCGGTGCGTTCGCGCACCCAGACGTCGATGGTGAACGACTCGGCCCGCTGCGCCGCGCCGGGACGGCTCTGCAGCACGGGGTAGAACGGCGCGTACGGCGCGAGCAGGTCCACCACGAACGGCAGCACGGGCAGCCGGTGGCGCAGGCCGGGCGCGGCGACCGTGGCGGCGACCGCCTCGGCGGTGATCACCCGGGTCGCCGCGGCGTCGGCGGGCGGGTTGGGCGGCTGCTCGGGCGTCTCCAGGTCGCGCGGCAGTTCGCCGCGCATGCCGAGGCTGACCAGCACGGTGCCGCAGGTGTGGCAGGAGGCGGCCGGGGTGGCGGCGGCCGGGTCGGCGCCCTCGCGCAGCAGCGTCAGCCGCAGCGTCCCGCCCGACAGCAACTGCGCGACCAGATCCGGGCGGGCCGCGCCGTCGGCCAGCGCGTAGAGCGCGCGCGACAGCGCGAGCAGCTCCGGGTGCCGGTGCGCGCCCCGGTTGCGGTTGCCGGGGGCGAGCGCGGACAGGGCCTGCCGTACCGCCGGGTGGTGGTCGGGTTCGGCGTCGGCGGTGTGGCCGAGCGCGGTGAAGACCTGGCCGCCGACCTCCAGGACCGCCGCGACCTGGGGCAGTGTCGTGTCGCCGCCGAGGCGCGCCAGCTCGGCGGCGAGCGCCTCGGCGCGCCGGGCCAGCTCGGCGGGCTCCACCGGCGGCGGCCCGAACGGCGACACGGGCGAGACCGGGGGCGGCGGCAGCGGCTGCCCGTCGAAGGAGGGCGGGGTCACCGTGCCGTCGAACGACGGCGGGACCGGCGGCATCGGCGGCACGGTCGGCATCCCGCCGAACTGCGTCGCGCCCGCCGTGACGCGGTGCTCGCCGCCCGCGTACCGGCTCATGGCGACCTGCGGGGGAAGGCCGGGCACGACGGTCAGCTCGCCGGTCTCCCGGTCGATGATCACCGTCTCGCCGCTGCCCGGCTCGGGGATCGGCCCGCCGGACGGCGCGGGCGCCCAGACGACCCAGCCCGCCTCGAACTCGGTGAGCCTCGGCTCGCACGGGTAGCCGCGGCGCAGCGTCTCGGTGACGGCCCAGTGCCGGACGATCTCCTCCAGCCGTTCCTGTGAAATCATTGCGGCTCCCGCGTTCGGCGATCGGTCTGGACAACCTATCGCAGCACGGCACGAAGGGTCGTATCACGCCCAGCAGTGCCCGGCGCGGACACGGGCCCAGGCGGAGAGGAATACGGTTCGAGCATGCTTTCCGACGACACACCCGGCTACGGCGATCCCGTCAACCCGGTGCAGGAGCCGGCGCCCGCGCGCGGCGGGTACGGTGCCGACGTGCTGTGGGCCCTGGTCACCGCCGCCGTGATCGGTGTGCTGGGGATCGGGCTAGGGCTGCTGTGGCACCGGTTCGCGCCGACGCTGCCGCTGCGGATGGCCGAGCTGGGCACCGAGCAGGGCCTGGTCTACACCTCGCCGGAGCCGGAGGAGCTGGCCGCGGCCGAGGGCTGGTTCGTGCTGCTCGGGCTCGGGTTCGGGGTGCTCGTCGCGGTGCTGGCGTGGGTGCTGCTGCCGGCCAGGCGCGGCCCGATCCAGCTGGCCGGGGTGCTGCTGGGCTCCGTGATCGCGGGCTGGGTCGCCTGGTGGGTGGGCCACAACATCGGCCTGGTCGAGTACGAGCAGCTCAAGGCCAGCGCGCCGGTGGACACCATCGTGCACCGGCCGCCGGACCTGCGTGCGGTCAAGGAGCTGGGCTTCTTCCCGTACGCGATCGGCGGCACGCTGCTCATCCCCGCGTTCGGCGCGGTGGTCAGCTACGCCCTGATGGCGGCCTGGTCGCGCTGGCCGTCGCTGCGCCGGGGCGAGGACGAGGACGTCTACACCGACGAGTACGGCGGGTACGGCGACCAGCCGCTCGACCCGGCGCGCTGAGCGCGCTCAGTTCATCGCCGGGGTGGGGCCGAGCTGGGCGAGCTGCGCCGGCACGGCCCGCACCTCGCGCAGCAGCGCCGTCTCCCGGGCCAGCAGCTTCAGCTCCTGGCGCAGCCTCGTCGCCGGATCGGGGGCGCTGAGCAGCGCCTGGCGGTCGCCCACGGTGAGCGAGGCGCTCGCCGCGACCAGGTGTGACAGCACCACCGGGTCCTCCGGCAGCTGGTCGTCGGGGCCGCCGCGCAGCACGCCGAGATACTCCCGGAAGGCGGACAGCACGCGCGGGGCGAGGCCTTCGGCGTTCTCGTCGGCGGCGGGCTCGGGCAGCCACTCGACGCCCACCACGGGGTAGGGATGCGGGCTCGGCACGAAGCCGGTGATGCGGAAGCGCCGCTGGCCGACCGTGACGATGTCGAACCGGCCGTCCGGCAGCTCGGTGATCTTACGGAGCTGCGCCACGCAGCCGACCTCGTGCACCACCACCTCGGAGGTGGCGACGCCGTCGTGGGGCGGGGGCATGACCTCCAGGCCGCGCTCGATGGCGACCACGCCGAACTCGCGCGGCGTGCCGTCGGGCAGCTCCATCAGGTTGCGCACCAGGGTGCGCCAGCGCTCCTCGAAGATGTGCAGCGGTAGCACCAGGCCCGGGAAGAGCACCGTGCCCAGCGGGAACAGCGGCAGCGTCCCGGTCATTGGCTGAGCCTAACGCCGGGATGTGTCAACGGCGCTCCCGTGTTCCGCCCACCGGCGGAAGTCGTCGCGGGGTGGCCCGGGTCACTGTCCCAGTGCCTGGGCGGCGGGTCCGGGGCGAAGAGGCACGCCAGTAGACTTTTGGGGGTGTTGACCCGTATCGACCTGCGTGGACGTGACATCGATCCGCGCAACCTGCTGCCCCGTGCCCAGATCGACGTCAGCCAGGCGGTGGAGCAGATCCGCCCGCTGGTCGACGGGGTGCGCGAGCATGGTGTCGAGGCGGTCAAGGAGGCCACCCATCGGCTCGACGGGGTGGACCTGGCCGCGTTGCGGGTGCCGGCGGAAGCGATCAAGGAAGCCGAGCAGGCGCTGGAGCCCGAGGTCCGGGCCGCGCTGCTGGAGGCGATCGAGCGCACTCGCAAGGTCCACGCCGACCAGCGCCGCACCGACCACACCACCCAGGTGGTGCCCGGCGGCACGGTGACCGAGCGCTGGCTGCCGGTGTCCCGGGTCGGCCTCTACGTGCCCGGCGGGCTGGCCGTCTACCCGTCGACCGTGGTCATGAACGTGGTGCCCGCCCAGGCCGCGGGCGTGCCCAGCCTGGTGATCGTGAGCCCGCCGCAGAAGGCGACCGGGCTGCCCGACGCGCGGGTGCTGGCCGCCTGCGCGCTGCTGGGCGTCGACGAGGTGTACGGCGTGGGCGGCGCGCAGGCCGTGGCGATGCTCGCCTACGGCACCCGCGGCACGGCCGACCCGGAGCGGGAGCTGACCGCCGCCGACGACTGCGCTCCGGTCGACCTGATCACCGGCCCGGGCAACCTGTGGGTGACCGCCGCCAAGCGCCTGGTGCGCGGCGTGGTGGGCATCGACGCCGAGGCCGGGCCGACCGAGATCGCGATCCTGGCCGACGACACCGCCGACCCGGCGCACGTCGCCGCCGACCTGATCAGCCAGGCCGAGCACGACCCGATGGCGGCCAGCGTGCTGGTCACCGATTCGGTCGCGCTGGCCGACGCGGTCGACGCCGAGCTGGCGGTGCGGGTGGCCCGCACGAAGCACAGCGCGCGCGTCGCCACCGCGCTGAGCGGCCCGCAGTCGGGCGTGGTGCTGGTCGGCGACCTGGCGCAGGGGCTGCGCGTGGTGGACGCGTACGCGGCCGAGCACCTGGAGATCCAGACCCGCGACGCCCGGGAGTGGGCGATGCGGGTGCGCAACGCCGGGGCGATCTTCGTGGGGGCGTACGCGCCGGTGTCGCTGGGCGACTACTGCGCCGGCTCCAACCACGTGCTGCCCACGGCGGGCTGCGCGCGCCACTCGTCGGGGCTGTCGGTGCAGTCGTTCCTGCGCGGCATCCACGTCGTGGAGTACACCCAGGACGCGCTGCGCGACGTGGCGCACCACGTGGTGGCGCTGGCCAACGCCGAGGACCTGCCCGCGCACGGCGAGGCCGTGACCGCGCGCTTCGAGAGGGAGAACGCGGCATGAGCGACCACGACTGGGTGCAGGGGCTGCTGCGCGAGGAGCTGCGCGGGCGCACCGCGTACGGCGCGCCGCAGCTCGACGTGCCGGTGCGGCTGAACACCAACGAGAACTCGTACCCGCTGCCCGACGAGGTGGTGCGGGCGGTCGGCCGCGCGATCACCGGGGAGATCGCCGACCTGAACCGCTACCCCGACCGGGACGCCGTGAAGCTGCGCGCCGACCTGGCCGCCTACTGCGGGCACGGGCTGACCGCCGAGCAGCTGTGGGCCGCCAACGGCTCCAACGAGATCCAGCAGCAGCTGTTCCAGGCGTTCGCCGGGCCGGGGCGGGTGGCGCTGGGCTTCGGCCCGGCGTACTCGATGCATCCGCTGCTGGCCGCCGGGACCGCCACCACCTGGGTGGACGGCGGCCGCGGCGACGACTTCGGGCTCACCGCCGAGCACGCGGTGGCGCAGGTGCGCCGCCACCGGCCGGCGCTGACGCTGCTGTGCTCGCCGAACAACCCGACCGGCACCGCGCTGGACTTCTCGATCGTCGAGGCGGTGCTGGCCGAGACCGAGGGCCTGGTGCTGATCGACGAGGCGTACGCCGAGTTCCGCCGCCCCGGCACGCCCAGCGCGCTGGAGCTGCTGGACCGGCACCCGCGCCTGGTGGTCAGCCGGACCATGAGCAAGGCGTTCGCCTTCGCCGGGGCCCGCGTCGGCTACCTGGCCGCGCACCCGGCGATCGTGGAGGCGGTGCAGCTGGTGCGCCTGCCGTATCACCTGTCCGCGCTCACCCAGGCCGCCGCCCGCGCCGCGCTCGCGCACGCGGACGTGCTGCTGGGCACCGTCGAGGCGATCAAGGCCGAGCGCGACCGCATCGTGTCCGAGCTGCGCCTGAGCGGCTGGGCCGTGGCCGACTCGGACGCCAACTTCGTCCTGTTCGGACGCTTCGAAGACCAGCAGGCCGCCTGGCGGACCCTGCTCGACCAGGGCGTGCTGGTGCGCGACGTGGGCCTGCCCGGCTGGCTGCGGGTCACCGCGGGCACCCACGCCGAGACCACCGCCTTCCTGAACGCCATGAAGGAGCTGCAGGCATGAGCCGGACCGGACGCGTCGAGCGGGTCACCAAGGAGACCAAGGTCCTCGTCGAGATCGACCTCGACGGCACGGGCCGCGGTGAGATCAGCACCGGGGTCGGCTTCTTCGACCACATGCTCAACCAGATCGCCCGGCACGGCGGCTTCGACCTGACCGTGCGCACCGAGGGCGACCTCGAGATCGACGCGCACCACACCATGGAGGACACCGCGCTGGCGCTCGGCGAGGCGTTCGCCATCGCGCTGGGCGACAAGGCCGGCATCCGGCGCTACGGCGACGCCGTCGTCCCCATGGACGAGGTGCTGGTGCAGGCCGCCGTGGACCTGTCCGGCCGGCCGTACGTGGTGCACGACGAGCCGATGGACCTCGCGCCGTACATCGGGCCGGTCTACCCGACGTCGATGACGCGGCACATCTTCGAGTCCTTCGGCCAGACCGCCAAGGTCACGCTGCACGTGTCCGTGCTGCGGGCCGCCCGGCCCGGCACCAAGCCCGACGCGCACCACGTCGTCGAGGGCCAGTTCAAGGCGCTCGCCCGCGCCCTGCGCACCGCCGTCGAGATCGACCCGCGCAGCGCGGGCGCGGTGCCCAGCACCAAGGGGGTTCTGTGACGGCCAAACCGAAGGTGACGGTGCTCGACTACGGGTCGGGCAACCTGCGATCGGCGCAGCGGGCCCTCGAAGCGGCCGGAGCGGACGTGCTGGTCACGCCCGACCTGGCCGCCGCCGAGCGGGCCGACGGCCTCGTCGTGCCCGGTGTCGGCGCGTTCGCGGCGTGCATGGCCGGGATCGAGGCGGCCCAGGCCGGGCCGGTCATCACCGACCGGGTCATGGCCGGGCGGCCGGTGCTCGGCATCTGCGTCGGCGCGCAGGTCATGTTCGACTCCGGCGACGAGCACGGCGTGGTCACCAAGGGCCTGGGCCTGCTGCCCGGCACGGTGACCCGGCTGGCCGCGCGGCGCGTGCCGCACATGGGCTGGAACCTGCTCGACGCGCCCGCCGGCTCGACGCTGTTCTCCGGCGTGCAGGCCGACGCGCGCTGCTACTTCGTGCACTCGTACGCCGCCCTGCCCAGCGCCGACCTGGACGGGGTCGCCCTGGTCACCACGTCGACCCACGAGCACGCGACGTTCGTCGCCGCCGCGGAGCGGGGGCCGCTGGCGGTCACCCAGTTCCACCCGGAGAAGTCCGGCGCGATCGGCGCGAGCGTCCTGCGCAACTGGATCGCCACGCTGTGAGCCCGCTCGCTAGGCTCGCCTCGCCGTGCGGGGTCCCGTACGGCGAGGCGACGAGCGGAGCAGAGTCGTGAGCGAGCGGGACGGTGCCGCGGTGCGGGCCCGGTACGCCGCGCGGCGGAGCGGAGCGGCGGCATGAGCGAGTGCAGCGAGCGAATCGGTGGTGCAGTGGAGACTCATGACGACGCGCGGCGGAGCGGAGCGGCGGCATGAGCGAGTGCAGCGAGCGAATCGGTGGTGCAGTGGAGACTCATGACGACGCGCAGCGGAGCGGAGCGGCGGCATGAGTAAAGAGCGGAAGCTGCGGCGGGAGGCGCGGGAGGCCGCCGCGCGGGCTGCCGTCGCCGCCGAGGAGCGGCGTGCCGGGCGGCGGATGGCGCGCCGTGCCGTGTGGCGCCGCCTGAGCCTGTACGAGCTGCGTAAGCGGCGCACCGGCCGCCTGTCGGCGCGGCGCACCGCCACCGAGCGCGCCGTGATCGCCGTCGTCGCCGCGCTGGTGCTGTTCGTGATCTGGAAGCTGGTGCCCTCGACGGCGCTGGCGGTGGCGCTGTCGCTGCTGCTGGTGCTGGCCCTGCCCGTGTTCGTGATCGTCGCGTTCGACCGAAGGAGTTCCTGATGGCCCTGGATCTGCTGCCCGCCGTGGACGTCGTCAACGGGCAGGCGGTGCGCCTGGTGCAGGGCGCCGCCGGCAGCGAGACGTCCTACGGCGACCCGCTCACCGCCGCGCTGTCCTTCCAGGCGGCCGGGGCGCAGTGGATCCACATGGTCGACCTCGACGCGGCGTTCGGCCGTGGCTCCAACGCGGCGCAGCTCGCCGACGCGATCGCGCGCCTGGACATCAAGGTCGAGCTGACCGGCGGGATCCGCGACGACGAGTCCCTGCGCGCGGCCCTGGCGACGGGCGCGGCCCGGGTCAACATCGGCACCGCCGCCCTGGAGGATCCCGAGTGGTGCGACCGGGTCGTCGGCGAGTACGGCGACCGGGTCGCGGTCGGCCTGGACGTGCGCGGCCGCACCGTGTCCGTGCGCGGCTGGACCAAGGACGCGGGCGACCTCTACGAGGTCCTGGAGCGCCTGGACAAGGCCGGCTGCGCCCGCTACGTCGTCACCGACATCCTCAAGGACGGCATGCTCCAGGGCCCCAACCTCCAGCTCCTGCGCGACGTCTGCGCCGCGACCTCGGCACCGGTGATCGCCTCCGGCGGCGTCTCCACCCTCGACGACCTGCGTGCCCTGGCCACCCTGGAACCCCTCGGCGTCGAGGGCGTCATCACCGGCAAGGCCGTCTACTCCGGCGCCTTCACCATCGAGGAAGCCCTCACCGCCCTCGCCTGACCGCTCAAGTGCGTCGATCTTGCGCGTACCGTGGGTGCGACACGCCCTTTCAGGACAAAAGGGCAACACTTCGCGCAAGATCAAATGGATCTTGACCCGTGCGGGCGGTGGTGCGGGTGGACCAGGCCTGGGTTATGGCGGTGATGACGGCTTTGACGGCGGGGCGGGTGTAGTTGGGGGTGCGCCAGGTGACGCTGACGCGGCGGGTCGGGACGGGGTCGACGGGGACGACGACGGTGCCGGGGGCCGTGGTGAGGCGGGCCAGGCGGGGGAGCAGGGCGACGCCGAGGCCTGCCGCGACCAGGGCCTGCTGGGTTTCGAACTCGCCGACCAGGTAGGCCGGGCGCAGGCCGGGCAGGGCGCGGACCAGCCAGTCGTGGCAGATGGTGCCCTCGGGCGAGGCGATCCAGCGTTCCTGCGCCGCGCGGTCCAGCGGGCCGGGGCCTGCCGTGGCCAGCGGGTGGTCGGCGGGTACGACCAGGTCGGCGGTGTCCTCGCCGAGGACCGTGGAGGAGACCCCGGCCGGCAGGTGCAGGCGGACCTCGCGCCAGTCGTCGATGACGGCGACGTCGACGCGGCCGCGGTCGAGGTCGCGCAGCGCCTCGTATGGGTTGGTCTCGATGACCCGGGGGCGCAGCCGGGGGTATGCCGTGGCCAGCGCGGACAGGGCGGGCGGGAGCAGGCCGCGGCAGGCGGTGGCGAAGCAGGCCACGGTGACCTCGCCGGCCACCTCGCCCCGGTAGGCGTCGAGCGCGGCGGCAGCGGTGTCGGCGGCGGCGAGCACCAGCGCGGCGTGCTCGGCCAGCAGCCGCCCGGCGTCGGACAGGCGCAGCCCGCGCCCGTCCTTGTGGCAGAGCACCGTGCCGGCCTCCCGTTCCAGCTTTGCGAGCTGCTGCGATACGGCTGACGGGGTGCAGTGCAGGGCCGCCGCCGCGGCGTGCACGGTGCCGTGCCGGGCCAGGGCGTCGATGGCGCGCAGGCGTCCGAGGTCGAGCATGTAGTCATTCTAAACGGATCGCTTAGAACTATTCGATGGTGCTTCACGATGCCGCGGGCGATGCTCGGCTCATGAGACCGAGGGACCTGATGCTCGCCGTGGCCGTCGCCGCCGCGTGGGGCTGCAACTTCGTGGCGATCGAGGTGGGCCTGGACCGGATGCCGCCGCTGCTGTTCGGCGCGCTGCGTTTCGGGCTCGCGGCGCTGCCCGCGGTGCTGTTCGTGGGGCGGCCGCGTACGCCGTGGCGGTGGGTCCTCGGCATCGGGCTGGTGCTGGGGGTCGTCAAGTTCTCGCTGCTGTTCGGGGGGATGGCCGCCGGGCTGCCGGCCGGGCTGTCGTCGCTGCTGCTGCAGAGCCAGGCCGTGTTCACCACGGTGTTCGCGGTGGGGCTGCTGGGCGAGCGCCCGGCCGCGCGGCAGTGGGCGGGGCTGGGCGTCGCGGTGCTGGGCGTGCTGCTGGTCGCCTCACGGCTGGGTGCCGACCGGCCGGTCGAGGGCTTCCTGCTGGTGCTGGCCGCGGCGGTGGCCTGGGGCCTGTCCAACATCATGATGCGCCGCGCCGCGCCGCCGGACATGCTGCGCTTCATGGTCTGGGTATCGGCCGTGGCGACGCTGCCCCTGCTCGGGCTGTCGCTGCTGGTCGAGGGACCGGCTCGGGTGGGCGAGGCGGTTGCCGCGCTGGACGGGGCCGGGCTGGGCGCGCTGGCGTACATCGCGTGGATCTCGACGCTGGCCGGGTTCGCCGGGTGGGGGCTGCTGATCCGGCGGTACGGCGCGGCGACCGTGGCGCCGTTCTCGATGCTGGTGCCGTTCTTCGGCATGGGGTCGGCGGCGCTGGTGCTGCACGAGCCGCTGGGCGCGCCGGACCTGGTGGCGGGGGCGCTGGTGGTGGGCGGCGTGCTGCTCAGCGCGGCGGGCGCGGGTACGCGGCACACGTCTCAGGAACCGGACCAAAGCGTCACCCCGGCGGGGTGCCGGGTAGTTTCGACGGCATGAGTGTCGCGGTGCGGGTCATCCCCTGTCTGGACGTGGACGCCGGGCGGGTGGTCAAGGGTGTGAACTTCGTGGACCTGCGCGACGCGGGCGACCCGGTGGAGCTGGCGGCGGCGTACGACGCGGCGGGCGCCGACGAGATCACCTTCCTGGACGTGTCCGCCTCTGTCGAGGGCCGGGGCACCATGCTGGAGGTGGTGCGGCGCACCGCGGAGACGGTCTTCATCCCGCTGACCGTCGGCGGCGGTGTGCGCTCGGTCGACGATGTGGACGTGCTGCTGCGCGCGGGGGCGGACAAGGTCGGGGTCAACACCGCGGCGATCCACCGGCCCGAGCTGATCACCGAGATCGCGCGCCGGTTCGGCAACCAGGTGCTGGTGCTCTCGCTGGACGTGCGCCGCCTCAAGGAAGGCCGCGGCTTCGAGGTGACCACGCACGGCGGGCGCAAGTCGGCGGGGCTGGACGCGATCGAGTGGGCACGGCGCGTGGCCGAGCTGGGCGCAGGGGAGATCCTGCTGAACTCCATGGACGCCGACGGCACCAAGGAGGGCTTCGACCTGGAGCTGATCAAGGAGGTGCGCGCCGTGGTCGACATCCCGGTGATCGCCTCCGGCGGCGCCGGTAAGGCCGCCGACTTCCCGCCCGCCGTCGAGGCCGGCGCCGACGCCGTGCTCGCCGCGAGCGTCTTCCACTTCGGCGAGGTCTCCATCGGCGAGGTCAAGACCGCCCTCCGGGCCGCCAGCCACCCCATCCGCTGAAAGGAAGGGCACCTTCTTAACGCTTTCCGTTATAGAAGGTGCCCTTCTTAACGCGGTCCGGTTCGGTCCCGCCCGCGTGGACGGCGGGTGCCGCCGGCGGGTGGGGATGATCGCGAGTTCGTGTCCAAACGTGCAGCTGGACCACAGCTTTCGACACGAGATCGCGATCAACGCCCGGGTGCCGAGCGCCGCAGTCCGGCCAGGGTTAAGAAGGTGCCCTTCCTCTACGCAGAGCGTTAAGAAGGTGCCCTTCCTTCCTAGCGGCGGAGGTAGCTGAGCAGGCGGATGATCTGCCAGTAGAGGAAGATCAGGCCTACCAGCATGCCGAAGGCCAGGTACCAGCCGTAGCGGGGTGGCAGGCCGCCCGCCACGGCGCGTTCGACCTGGTCGAAGTCGAGCACGAAGGTGAGCGCGCCGACGATCACGCAGATCACCGCGAAGATCACGCCCACGGTGCCGGCCCGGTAGATGGGCAGGCTGGTGCCGAAGAAGCGCAGCACCAGGTCGAGCAGGCTGAGCAGCAGGATGCCGAGCAGGGCGCCGGTGATCACCTGGGCGAAGCGGCGGCTGGCGCGCAGGATCCGGGCGCGGTACAGCGCGGCCATGGCCAGGAACACGCCGAACGTGCCGATCACGGCCTGGATCACGATGCCGGGGAACCGCTGCTCCAGCTCCCGGCTCACCACGCCCAGGAAGACGCCCTGGAGCACGGCGTACCCGCTGATGATCAGGGGGTTGGTGATCTGCTTGATGGTGATCACCAGCACCAGGACCAGTGTGGCCAGGGTGGAGCCGAGGGCGGCGAGTCCGGTCCAGGCAGGCGTGCGGAGCACGTTCCAGGAGACCGCCGCGGCGGCCACGGTCACCGCGATGAGCACGAGCGTGCGGCCTGCCACCCCGTCCAGGGTCACTCTGCCGCGCTGGTCGAGGATGACGGGTGCGTCGATCCGCCGGGTCAGCACGGGGTTGGAACTCTGCATCACCACAGGTGTCCTCCGCTGCTCGTACCTCCATTGTCGAGCGGTCTGGGGCGCGGTGTCGCAAGAAGCCGGAAGTAGGCCGAAAGCGCTGGTACAGCGGCGTAAAGCAGTCTGGCAATCAGCTGAGGGTTACCTGATTTGTCTTACTTTTCGTTTTTCGGACCCTTAGGGTGCACGCCCGTATTAGCCTGAAAAAATCTCATAAAGTGGGACGTTTCGTCCACCTTCGTCACCACCATGTCACCCCGGCCGGCCTCAGGGGGCAGTGATGCGCTGGATCATCGAAGCGGGTATGCGGTTCCGGCTGCTGGTGCTGCCACTGGCCGCGGGCCTGATGCTGTTCGGCGCGGTGCAACTGCACAAGATTCCGGTGGACGTGCTGCCGGAGTTCACGCCGACCACGGTGGAGGTGCAGACCGAGGCGCTCGGACTGTCCGCTGAGGAGGTCGAGCAGCTCATCACCGTCCCCTTGGAACAGGACCTGCTGGTGGGGGTGCCGTTCCTGGACGAGATCGAGTCGGCGTCGCTGCCGGGGCTTTCCTCGGTGGTGATGACGTTCGAGCCGGGCACGGACATGCTCGACGCCCGGCAGGTGGTGCAGGAGCGGCTCACCCAGGCGGTCGGTGTGGCGGGCCTGCCGGAGGTCGCCAAGCCGCCGCAGATGATCCAGCCGATGTCGTCGTACCGGCGCGCTGCGATGATCAAGCTGGGCTCGGAGAAGCTCAGCCCGATCGACGTGTCGGTGCTGGCCCGCTGGGTGATCAGCCCGCGGCTGATGGGCGTGCCCGGCGTGGCGAACGTGACGGTGTGGGGCTTCCGTGACCGCCAGCTGCAGGTGCTGGTCGATCCGGCGAAGCTCAAGGCCAACGGCACCACGCTGGCCCAGGTGATCGCCACCGCCGGCAACGCGCTGGAGGTCTCGCCGCTGACCTTCCTGGAGGCGTCGAGCCCCGGCACCGGCGGCTTCATCGACACCGTGAACCAGCGGCTCAACATCTTCCACGAGCAGACCATCAAGACCGCCGCGGATCTCGCGAAGGTGCCGCTGGAGAGCGCCGCACCCGAGAACGGCGCAGCCGGGCAGCCCGCCCCGGCGGCCCCGCCGAAGACGCTCGGCGACGTGGCGACCGTGGTGGAGAACCACCAGCCGCTCATCGGCGACGCCGTCTGCGCCGGCGGGCAGCAGTGCCTCTACCTGGTGGTGGAGAAGTTCCCGGATGCCAACGCGGTCGAGGTGACCAAGGGCGTCGAGGCCGCCATGGCGTCGATGGCGCCGGGCCTGACCGGCGTCACCGTGGACACCTCGCTCTACCGCCCGGCGACGTTCATCGAGTCCTCGTTCCAGCACCTGTCCTGGGCGCTGCTGGCGGGCGTGGTGCTGATGCTGATCGCGGCGGCCCTGCTGCTGTGGAGCTGGCGCAAGGCAGTGATCATCGCGGTGGCCGTGCCGCTGTCGCTGGCCGTGGCGGTGGTGGTGCTGTACCTGCGCGACACCACGGTCAATCCGATGATCGTGGCGGGGCTGGTGCTCGGCCTGACCGCGGTGATCCACGACGTGGTCGCCGACACCCATCACGCCGCCCGCGACATCCGGGAGTACCGCCTGAAGGGCGGCTCGCCCGACGCGGCGGGGTCGGCCGTGTCGCACGCCCTCGCCGGGGTGCGCGGGTCGATCGTGTACGCGATCCTCATCGTGGCCGCCGCGACGGTGCCGATCTTCTTCCTGGAGGGCGCGGGCAAGGCGTTCCTGGCCCCGATCGCGCTGTCCTACCTGCTCGCCGTGCTGGCGTCGATGCTGGTCGCGCTGCTGGTGACGCCAGCCCTGGCACTGCTGCTGCTGGGCCGCGGTCCGGTGCTCCAGGCCGGCTCCCCGGCGGCCGGGCCGCTGCGCCGCGGCTACGACCGCGTCGCGCCGCGGGTGCTGGGGCACACCGGGATCGCCATCGCGTCGGCCGCCGCGCTCGCCCTGCTCGGTGCGCTGGCGCTGCCGTTCCTGCACCCGGCGCTGCGGCCCGGCTTCCAGGAGCGGGACGTGCTGGTGCACCTGGAGGCCGCGCCCGGCACCTCGCTGCCGAAGATGACCGAGATCACCAAGAAGGCCGTCGCCGACATCGGCGCGCTGCCCGGGGTCGCCGGCGTCGGCGGGCATGTCGGCCGCGCGGTGATGTCGGACCAGATCGTCAACGTCAACGCGGGCAAGGTGTGGGTCAAGGTGGAGCCGGGCGCCGACTACGCCGGCACCATCGCCGCCATCCGCGACAAGGTGCACGGCTACCAGGGCGTCTCGTCCGACGTCGGCACCTACTCGCAGGAGCGGGTGAACGACATCCTGGGCGAGCGCAACGAGGACGTCGAGGTGCGCATCTACGGTGAGAACCCGCAGGTGCTCGCCGCGAAGGCCGAGGAGATCAAGGGTCTGCTGGGCCGGGTGAAGGGCGTCAGCGCTGTCAACATCGAGCGCGCGCTGGACGAGCCCGCGGTCGAGGTGACCGTGGACCTGGCCAAGGCGCAGGCCGCCGGGGTGAAGCCGGGCGATGTACGCCGGGCCGCGGCGACGCTGGTGGGCGGCCTCACCGTGGGCAACCTGTTCGACCAGCAGAAGGTGTTCGACGTCGTGGTCTGGGGCGACCCGAAGATCCGGCAGAGCGCCGCGGACGTCGAGCAGCTGCTGGTGGACACCCCGAACGGCGGGCAGGTCCGGATCGGCGACGTGGCGCAGGTGAAGGTGGCGCCCAACCCCGCGGTGATCCTGCACGAGGACGTGTCCAACCACCTCGACGTGACCGCGGACGTCAGCGGCCGCGACGTCGGCGCGGTGGCCGGGGACGTACGCGAGCAGCTCAAGCAGGTGCAGTTCCCGCTGGAGCACCACGCCGAGGTGGTGGGCCGGTTCGAGGAGCGGCAGGCGGCGCTGGTCAAGGTCGCCTGGACGGCGCTGGCCGCCGCGATCGCGATCTTCCTGCTGCTGCAGTCCGCGTTCCGCAGCTGGCGGCTGGCGCTGCTGGCGCTGATCGCGCTGCCGCTGGCCACGGTCGGCGGGGTGCTCGCCGCGCTGTTCACCGGCGGGCTGTCGCTGGGCGCCTCGGCGGGGCTGATCGCGGTGTTCGGCCTGGCCGCGCGGGCCGTGGTGCTGCTGATCCGCCGATACCAGCAGCTGGAACTGGTCGACGGCGTGCCCTTCGGCCGGGACCTGGTGGTCCGCGGCACGAAGGACGCCGCCGCGACGACCGTGGTCTGCGCGGTGGCGATCGCCGCCCTGCTGCTGCCGATCGCGATCTTCGGGGGCGCCTCGGGGCTGGAGATCCTGCGCCCGATGTCGGTGGTCGTGCTCGGCGGCCTGGTCACCCTGCTGATCGTGGTGCTGTTCGTGCTGCCGGTGCTGTACCTGCGCTTCGGGCAGGTGCGCGAGCGCGACACCGCCGCCGACGACCTCTTCGGCCCCGCTCCGGCGGCAGGCCCGGCGCGGCCCGCTGCCGACGGCGGCGTCATGCGGCGGATCCGGGCTGTGCTGGTCACCGTGCCGCTGCTGGGGGCGCTGGCGCTGTCCGGCTGCGGCGGCGTGATCCCCGACAAGTACAAGATCGAGGGTGAGCCGGCCACCGTGGAGGAGATCGAGGGGTCCGACCACGTCCGGATCACGCTGACCGAGCAGGCCGCCAAGCGGCTGGCGCTGCAGACGTCACCGGTCACCGCCACCCCCCAGGGCCTGACCGTGCCCGCCGGTGCCGCGTTCCTCGACGACGACGGCGAGTGGTTCGTCTACACCAACCCGGCGCCGCTGGTGTACGAGCGGCACGAGGTCACCGTGAAACAGGAGAGCGGGCAGGTCAAACACCTGTCGCACGGCCCGGCGCCGGGCACCCCCGTGGTGGTCGTCGGCGTGCAGGAACTGGCCGGCATCGAGGACGAGGTCGGCCACTGACGGCCGGGTAGTGGAGAGAAGCCGATCATGAGGTGGATCGTCGGTTGGAGCCTGAAGTTCCGCTACATCGTCGTCGCGCTGACCGCGTTCCTGATCTTCTTCGGGATCCAGCAGCTCGGCAGCATGAAGGTCGACGTGTTCCCGGAGTTCGCCCCACCCAAGGTGGAGATCCACACGGTGGCGATCGGGCTCGCGCCGACCGAGGTGGAGCAGCTCATCACCGTGCCGCTGGAGCAGTCGTTCAACGGCATCCCGGGGGTGAAGACCGTCCGGTCGCGCTCGGTGGAGCAGCTGTCGCAGATCGTGCTGCTGTTCGAGCCGGGCACCGACCTGCTCACCGCCCGGCAGCTGGTCGCCGAGCGCATCGCCGCGGTGACCCCGACCCTGCCGAGCTGGGCCGCGCCGCCGGTGATGCTGCAGCCGCTGTCGGCCACCAGCCGGGTGCTCAAGATCGGCCTGTCCAGCAGCGATCCGAAGATCGACATGATGGACCTGTCGATGGCCGCGTACTGGAAGATCAGGGCGCGGCTGCTGCGGGTGCCGGGCGTGGCCAACGTGCCGATCTGGGGCGAGCGGCTGGAGATGCTGCAGGTCCAGGCCGACCCGAAGCGCATGGCCGAGCAGAAGGTCAGCCTGGAGACGGTCATGACGGCGACCGCCGACGCGCTCGACGCCGGGCTGCAGCAGTACTCGGCCGGCCACTACATCGGCCGCGGCGGCTGGGTCGAGGACTCCGCGCAGCGCATGGGCGTACGCCACATCCAGCCCATCGTCACCCACGACGATCTGGCCAACCTGCCGATCACCACGCGCGACGGCCGCACCATCAAGCTCAGCGACGTCGCCTACCTGGTGCGTGACCACCAGCCGCTGATCGGCGACGCGGTCATCAACGAGGGCGACGGGCTGATGCTCATCGTCGAGAAGCTGCCCTGGGCGAACACCCTCGACGTGACCCAGGGCGTCGAGGCGGCGCTGAAGGAGCTGGAGCCGGGCCTGACCGGCATCACGGTCGACCCGCAGATCTTCCGCCCGGCCACCTTCATCGAGGACGCGATCAACAACCTGACCAAGGCGCTGGTGCTCGGCGCCATCCTCATGGTCGTCATGCTGTGCCTGTTCCTCTACTCCTGGCGCACCGCCGTGATCAGCGTGGTGGCCATCCCGGTGTCGCTGCTGGCGGCGATCCTGGTGCTGCACTGGAGAGGAACGACCATCAACACCATGGTGCTGGCGGGCTTCGTCATCGCCCTGGGCGACATCGTCGACGACGCCATCGTCGACATCGAGAACGTGGTCCGGCGGCTGCGCCAGGCCCGCGCCGAGGGCGATCCGCGGTCCACCGCGCGGGTGATCCTGGACGCGTCGATGGAGGTGCGCGGCGCGATCGTGTACGCGACCGTCATCGAGGTCGTCGCCATCCTGCCGATCTTCATGCTGGCCGGCCTGTCCGGGTCGTTCTTCCGGCCGCTCGCGCTGTCGTACGCGCTGGCCCTGCTCGCCTCCATGGTGGTGGCGCTGACCGTCACCCCGGCGCTGAGCCTGATCATGTTCCGCAGCCCGAAGTCGCTGCAGCAGCGCGAGTCGCCGCTGGTGCCGCCGCTCAAGCGCGGTTACGAGTGGCTGCTGTCGCGCATCGTGCGCCGGCCGCTGCCGGTGTACGCCGGCGTCGCCGTGGTCACCGTGCTCGGCGTGCTGACGCTGCCGCTGCTCGGCCAGTCCCTGCTGCCCAACTTCAAGGAGCGGGACTTCCTCATGCACTGGCTGACCAAGCCGGACACCTCGCTGCAGGAGGAGGTGCGCACCACCAAGCTGGTCAACGGCGAGCTGCTGACCATCCCGGGGGTGCGCAACGCCGGGTCCCACATCGGCAACGCGCTGCTCGGCGACGAGCCCTACGGCGTCTACTTCGGCGAGAACTGGATCAGCGTCGATCGCAACGCGGACTACGACAAGACCCTCGCCAGCGTGAAGGACGTGGTCAACGGATACCCGGGCATCTACCGGGACGTGCTCACCTACCTCAAGGAGCGCATCCGCGAGGTGCTGACCGGCACCAGCGAGCCGATCACGATCCGCATCTACGGCCAGGACCTCGACCAGTTGCGCGCCAAGGCCGAGGAGGTGGACAAGATCCTCGGCGAGACGCCGGGCGTGGGCGAGCACTACGTCGACTTCCAGGACAACGTGCCGCAGCTCAAGGTGGAGGTCGACCTGGCCGCCGCCCAGAAGCACGGCGTCAAGCCCGGCGACGTGCGCCGCGCGGCGGCCTGGCTGATGGCGGGCGAGGAGGCCGGTGACGTGTACGTCGGCGGCCGCGCCTACGACGTGCAGCTGTGGAGCCCGCCGGCCAACCGGCAGACCATCACCGACCTGCGCAACCTGCCCATCGACACGCCGTCGGGCGGCCAGGTCCGGCTCGACGACGTGGCGAACGTCAGCATCGTGGCCGTGCCCAACGTGGTGCACCATGAGGACCTGCTGCGCGACATCGACGTCGGGGCGAGCCTGGACGGCACGCGCGACCTCGGCTCGGTGGCCCGCGACATCCAGTCGCGGCTGGACAAGATGGACTGGCCGCTGGAGTTCCGGGCCGAGCTGCTCGGCGAGTACACCGAGCGCCAGGCCGCGCAGCAGCGCCTGCTGCTGGCCGCGATCGTGGCGGGCGTGGCGATCTTGCTGCTGCTGCAGCTGGCGTACCGCAGCTGGCGGCTGGCCGTGCTGTCCTTCCTGATCCTGCCGATCGCGCTGGTCGGCGGCCTGATCGCGGCGTTCCTGGGCGGCGGTATCGTGTCGCTGGGCTCGCTCGTGGGCTTCCTGACCGTGTTCGGCATCGTGGCCCGCAACGGCATCATGCTGATCAGCCACTGCCAGCACCTGGAGCAGGAGGAGGGGGTGGAGTTCGGCCCCGACCTGGTGCTGCGTGCGGCCAAGGAGCGGCTGGTGCCGATCCTGATGACGGTGCTGACCACCGGCCTGGCGCTGATCCCGCTGCTGGTCACCGGCTCGATTCCCGGCCAGGAGATCGAGCACCCGATGGCCGTGGTCATCATCGGCGGCCTGATCACCGCGACCCTGCTCAACCTGTTCGTGGTGCCGTCGCTCTACTTGCGGTTCGCCAAGAGCCGTCGCCGCGCCCCCAGCCACGCCGCCCCGGAGCCGGCCCCGGGCGCCTGACCCGCAAGGAAGGGCACCTTCTTAACGCTTCCCGTAGAAGAAGGTGCCCTTCTTAACGTGCTCGGCACTCACGTGCTCGGCGTGCCCGCTTCGGGCGCCGCCGGGGGCTCCCACCAAGAAAGCTCTGAGCTGCAGGGATTCGATCTCCTGAGCCCGCCCGATATGCCAGGGTGCAAGGTAGTGCAATCCTGGTTAAGGAGACCGAAATGGACGTATCTCCACCCGATGACCGGACCGCGGTGGGTCTGGCCGTGCCTCCCGGCACCGAGGCGCCGCCGGGCCCGTCGACGCGGCGCTGGACCGCCGAACGCGACCGCCTGGAGGCGGCCATCGCCGAGACCGGCGTCGACTTCGACCAGCCCCGGTCCATCTACTGGAACGCCGCCTGCGGCGTCGAGGCCGGGGCCGACTTCGCCGCGATTCGGGCGCGGGTACGCCGCTACGCCGACTTCGCGCCCACGTTCGAGGCCGTGGCGCGCCGCCGCGAGGCCCGCGCCGAGGCAGCCGCCGCCGACGGGCACCAGGTCACCGCGCGCGACAACTACTTCATGGCCGCCGTGCACTGGGGCGCGGCGCAGTGGCCCATCCACACCGACGACGAGGTCAACCGCTTCTACCACCGGCGCAAGCGGGCCTGCTACGCGCGCTACGCCGAGCTGGCCGACCACCGGATAGAGGCGGTGAGCATCCCGTTCGCGGGCGGCGCGCTGCCCGCCTGGTTCCACCTGCCGCCCGGCTACCACGGCGGGCGGCTGCCCACGGTGATCGCGGTGCCGGGCATGGACAGCTTCAAGGAGGCGACCGTCGCGCTGTACGCCGACCGCTTCCTGTCCCGGGGCTTCGCGGTGCTCGCGGTGGAGGGCCCCGGCCAGTACGAGGCCGCGATGACGGGCCTGCACATGACCGTGCCCGCCTGGGCGCGCACCGGCACCGCCTGCGTCGACTGGCTGGTGCGGCGCGCGGAGGTGGACGCGCAGCGGATCGGGCTGAGCGGCATCAGCTTCGGCTCGTTCGCGGGCACGATCGCCGCGGCGCACGAGCCCCGGCTGCGCGCCTGCGCCGTGATGAACACCTGCCACCAGCCCGGCTGGACGGCGGCGTTCGAGCAGGCGTGGCCGACGTACAAGATGCGCTTCATGTACATGTCGGGGCACACCGACGAGGACGCGTTCGACGCGTTCGCCCGTACGCTGACCTGGGAGGGGCACGCCGAGCAGCTGTCCATGCCGTATCTGGTGCTGGCCGGCGACCGCGACGAGCTGAGCCCGCTGGCGTGCACCGAGGCGCTGCTGGCGGCGGTACCGGGCCCGAAGCAGCTGGTGGTGTACCAGGACTCGCGGCACTCCATCGGCGGCGTGCCCGCGGCCAACCTGGGCCCGTTCGCGCCCACCCTGGCCGCCGACTGGCTCGCCGACCGCCTGGGCGGCGCGCCGATGACCAGCGAGAAGTGGTACGTCGACGCCTCCGGCAAGGTCACCAGGACGCCCCTGTAGGGGAGAGCGTTAGGAAGGGCACCTTCTACATCGGAAAACGATAAGAAGGTGCCCTTCCTTTACGCGACGAGGATGGGGCGCATCATCTCGTTGTCTTCGTGTTCGAGCATGTGGCAGTGCCAGACGAAGCGGCCGGGGAGGTCGAAGACCGCTTTGACGCGGGTCACCTCGCCGGAGTGGGCCAGCACGGTGTCCTTGCGGCCCGATTCCCAGGCCTCGGCGGGGCGGGGCGTGGGCGGGATGCCGAAGGGCTGGCGGCTGATCACCTCGAACTGCACCTGGTGCAGGTGGACCGTGTGCGAGTGGTCGGTGAAGTTGAGGATCTCCCAGGTCTCGCTGCGGCCCGGCACCGGCTTCTCGGTGGGGGCGTCGTGCCAGCGCAGGTGGGTCTGGGTGCGGTCGGCGGCCACGGTGCCGAGCATCGCGACCCGGTGGTTGACGCCGGTCAGCGCCGCCGAGGGCAGCTCGTCCAGCAGGACGCGCCAGCTCGCGGCCGACTCGGGCAGCGGGGCGGCCGCGGGCAGGGTCAGGTGCTCCGGGGGCACGCTGGTGTCCCTGCCCCGGAGGCCGGCCACGAGCAGCTTCATGACCTGGCCGGTGGTGGCCGGGTTCGCCGCCTGGTAGTCGGTGCCGAGCACCCCGGCGGCGTACGGCACGTCCGGCGCCTCGTTGATCAGGTAGAGCGCGGTGTCCTCCTTCAGACCGGTGAAGTCGACGATCACGTCGGCCCGTTCGCCCGGCCCGAGCAGCAGCTGGTCCAGGCGCACCGGGGTGCGCAGCCAGCCGCCGTCCGAGCCGATCTGCCAGAACGGCACCGCCGCCGTGGCCGGGCGGGGCACCGTCGCGCTGCCGGCGATCTTCAGGATGAAGCTGCGCGAGTTGCTGCCGTTGAGCACGCGGAACCGGTAGCGGCGCGGCTCCACCGTCAGCTGCGGCCAGGTGCGGCCGTTCACCACCACGGTGTCGGCCAGGTACGCCGGGTTCCAGACCGGGGCGATGTCGCTGACCGGGGCGTACGGCCCGGCGAAGGCGTCATGGAACTGGCTGCGGCTGTCCGGGTAGTACAGCGAGCCGTCCCTGCGGAACGAGCGGTCCTGGATGACTAGCGGGATCTCGTAGTAGCGGGTGCCGTCCGGGTCGTCGGGGCGGGGCGCCGGGCCGGGCAGCGTGCCCTCGGGCAGGTCGCCGTCGCCGCCGCGCAGCAGGTAGAAGCCGACCGGACCGGCGTACACGTTGAGCCGGGTCAGGCCGAGCGTGTGGTCGTGATACCACAGCGTGCCCGGGGCCTGGTCGTTGCCGTAGCGGAACACGGCCTCGCCGGGCTGCCAGCGCGCGCCGTAGCTCTCTGCCTTCTCCCGCATCGCCGCGTAGTCCGAGCCGGTCGCGGCGAACCCCCGCGGCAGGTCGGCGTGCGGCAGGTACCACGCGGTCGGGTAGCCGTCGGCCTCCTCGGTGGCGTGCGCGCCGTGCACGTGCGTCACGATCGGCACCGGGCCGGTGTACTGCTGCGGCGTGCTGGTGAAGTGGGCCGGCATGTCCTGGTGGCCCGCGCCGCCCGCCGGGTTGGCCCAGTGCAGCGTCTGGTCCACCGGCAGCAGGTGCGGGCGCGCCCGGCCCTTGCCGTCGACCAGGCCGTTGATCCAGGTCACCTCGACCGGGCGGTCCACCCGCGCCTCGATGGTGCGGGCCGGGTAGCCGAACGTGCTGCGGTGCCCGGCCGAGCCGTACCCCCAGACCGTGGTCTTCGGCAGGCCCGGCGGGAGGATCTGCTGGCGGAACTGCCGCACGGCCACCGCGTAGCGGTCGGTCCCGCCCTTACGGGAGACCGCGGGCATGGCGGCCGGGATCGGCAGCCGGGTCTTGTACTTGTGGATCTTCGTGGCGTCGAGCTTCTGCGCCGCGACCGCCGCGGCGGCCGCGCGGGCGGCGCTCGCCGGGGACGGGATCAGCAGCGCCGCGCCCGAGAGCACGCCGGTGGTCAGTAGTTGTCGTCGGGAAGGCATGGCACGCCCTTCGGTCACCGATGTCGGAGGACCTGGCGTGCGGCGCAGAAAGCCTGGGAAGGACAATTTGTCCGATATGCCAGGAACTCCGCCACCCTACCGACCCGCCGCCACCAGGCCGCTTAGGCGCACCGACGGACCTGCGCGCGAAGGCCCCACCCGCCCGCCGTGGTGTGGAAGATCGCCGTCTCGTGTCAGAAGGTGCGGCTGGACCGCAGGTCTTGACACGAGACGGCGATCTCGGCGCCCGCCGGGGCTGGCGGTGGTGGCTAGGGGGCGGTGAGGACGACGGCGGCGTTGAAACCGCCGAGGCCGCGGGCCACGACCAGGGCGCGGTGCAGCGGGGTGGGGCGGGCTGCGGTCAGGACCAGGTCCAGGTCCGCGCAGGCGGCGGCGACCGTGGTCACGTTGACGGTCGGCGGGATGACCTGGTCGCGCAGGGACAGCAGGGCGGTGGCCAGGTCGAGCCCGCCCGCCCCGGCCGCCAGCCGCCCGGTCGCCGTCTTCGGTGCGGTGACCGGCACCCGGCCCGCCCCGAACACCTCCGTCAGCGCCCGCGCCTCGGCCGCGTCCAGCTCGGGCACCCCGGCCGCGTCGGCGAAGACCACGTCCACCTCGGACGGGGCGCACCCCGCGTCGGCCAGCGCCAGCTCGATCGCGCGCCGCAGCCCCGGCGGCCGCCCGCTGCCCGGCGCCGGGTCGAAGGTCGCGGCATAGCCGCTGAGCTCGCCGTACACGGTGGCCGCGCCACGCCGGGCGGCGGCCTCGGGCTGCTCGACGATGAGGATCGCGCCGCCCTCGCCGGGGATCCAGCCGTTCGCGTCGGCGTCGAACGGCAGGTACGCCCGCGCCGGATCGTCCCGCTCGCTGATCTGTCCCGTCGCGAGCTGCCCGATCCACCCCCACGGGCACAGCGAGCCGTCGACGCCGCCGGTGACCGCGAGCGGCGTGCCCGCGCGCAGGTGGCGGCGCGCCTGCCCGACCGCGTCGAGCCCGCCCGCGTGGTCGGTGACCACCACACCGCTGGGCCCGCGCATGCCGTGCCGGATCGAGATCTGCCCCGTGTTGACCGCGTAGAACCAGGCGAACGACTGGTACGCGCTGACGTGATCGCCGCCCTTGGCCCAGAGCTTCTCCAGCTCCTTCTGGCCGAACTCGAAGCCCCCGGCGGAGCTGGCGGTGACCACGCTCATGTCGTACTCGCCGAGCGCGGCGGGGTCGATGCCCGCGTCGTCGAGGGCCGCCGCGGCGGCGGTGAGCGAGAACCGGGTGACGTGGTCGGTCTGCGCCAGCAGCCGGTCGGGCAGGTGTGCGGCCGGGTCGAAGTCGCGGATCTCGCCGGCCAGCCGGGAGGCGTACGACGCCGGGTCGAAGCGCTCGATGCGGCCGATGCCGCAGCGCCCGTCCAGCAGGTTCTTCCAGTACGTCGCGGTGTCCAGGCCGGTCGCGGCGATGACGCCGAGGCCGGTGACGACGGGTGCGCCGCCCTGCGACATGGTTCGCTCGCTCATCGGGCGTCTCCTTCCGGGCGGGCCAGCAGCATCGCGCTCTGGAAGCCGCCGAAGCCGCTGCCCACCGACAGCACCGCGTCGAGGTGCCGGTCGCGCGCTTCCAGCGGCACGTAGTCCAGATCGCACTCGGGGTCGGGCTCGTGCAGGTTGGCGGTGGGCGGCACCACGCCGTTCACGATGGCCAAGGCGCAGGCGGCCACCTCGATCGCGCCGATGGCGCCAAGCGAGTGCCCCACCATCGACTTGATCGAGCTCATCGGGGTGGCGTACGCGTGGTCCTTGAGCGCGAGCTTCACCGCGGCGGTTTCGTGCCGGTCGTTCTGCTTGGTGCCCGAGCCGTGCGCGTTGACGTAGCCGATCCGCTCCGGGTTCAGCTTCGCGAAGTCGAGCGCGCTGCGGATCGCCTCGGCCATCTCCCGGCCGTCGGGGCGCAGCCCGGTCATGTGGAAAGCGTTGCAGCGCGAGGCGAAGCCGACGATCTCGGCGTACACCGGCGCGCCGCGGCGGCGGGCCCGCTCGAAGTCCTCCAGCACGAACATGGCCGAGCCCTCGCCGAGCACGAACCCGTTGCGGCTGTTGTCGAACGGGCGCGAGGCGTGCGCCGGGTCGTCGTTGCGCGGCGTGGTCGCTTTGATCGCGTCGAAGCAGGCCACGGTGATGGGGGAGATGGGCGCGTCGGTCGCCCCGCCGACCACGACGTCGGCGCTGCCCTCCCGGATCAGCTCGGCGGCGTACGCGACCGCGTCCAGCCCCGACGTGCAGCCGGTGGAGACGACCGCGGCCGGCCCCTCGGCGCCCACGGACCAGGCCACCTCGGCCGCGAACGAGCCCGGCACGTAGTAGTCGTACAGGTGGGGTGAGGTGTGCGTGTTGTCGACCAGCCAGCGGGCGCCCTTCCCGGACGCGATGACGTACTCCCGCTCCAGGCTCATGGTCGCCCCGACCGCGCTGCCCACCACCGTGCCCAGCCGGTACGGGTCCAGCTCGGCGAGCTCCAGGCCGGCGTCGGCGACGGCCTCGGCGGCGGCGACCACCGCGAACTGCGCCGCGCGGTCCATCCGGCCGGTCTGCGCGGGGGTGAGCCCGCACGCGGCGGGGTCGAAGTCGCACTCGGCGGCGACCTGCGACCGGAACGGCGAGGGGTCGAAGAAGCTGATGGTGCGGGTCGCGGTGCGCCCGGAGGTGAGCAGCTCCCAGAACGCCTTGGCGCCGACGCCGCCCGGCGCCACCACGCCCATCCCGGTAATCACGACACGACGATGCATGGACGCCTCCTGCGGGGTCGATGGACCTCCCCCGAGCGTCCCCCCACCCCACTTGAGCCTGACTTGAGAATCCCTCCCCACACTAAAGGGCGACGATCTTGCGTGAACTGTGGGGATGACACGCCCCTTTCGGGCATATCCCTAACAGTTCGCGCAAGATCGTCGCGATCTTGGGCGGGGCGGGGTGGATCAGGCGGCGGGGACCAGTTCCGCGGTGGGTTCGTAGGTCCAGGCGGTGTCGAGGGCGGAGGCGGTGTCGAGGACCGGGTCGCCGGTGAGGATGGCGTGCTGGACGCGCTGGATGCGGCGGGCTGGTTCGAGGCCGAGTTCGCTGATGAGGACGTCGCGCAGGCGGCGGTAGGCGTCGAGGGCGTCGGTGCGGCGGCCCGCCCGGTAGAGGGCGATCATGTACTGGGCCTGCAGGTCCTCGTGCAGGGGGTGGCGGGCGGCGAGGCAGCCGAGCTCGCCCAGGATCTCGCGGTGGCGGCCCAGGCCGAGGTCGGCGTCGATGCGCTGCTTCCAGGTGGTCAGGCGGGCCTCCTCCAGGCGGGCCGCCTCGACGCGCAGCACCGGGCCGAGGCGCACGTCGACCAGCGCGGTGCCCTGCCACACGTCGAGCGCGGCGGTGAGCAGGCGGGAGGCGTGCGCGTGGTCGCCGCAGAGCAGGGCCAGCCGGCCCTGGTCGGCGAGGCGCTCGTACTCGTGCAGGTCCAGGCGGGCGCCGTCGAGCCGCAGCTGGTAGCCGTCGGCGTGGGTGACCAGCAGCTCGCGGGCCACCTGGGCGGGGTCCAGGCCGCAGACGCGGGCGAGCATGCGCCGGATCTGCAGGATGTAGGTCTGCAGGGTGGTCAGCGCGCTGGCCGGCGGCTCGTCGTCCCACAGCTCGGTGGTGAGCGAGTCGACCGAGACCACCCGGTTGGCGTGCACCAGCAGCAGGGCGAGCACCTTGCGGGGCTTGGGCGCGGTGAGGTCGCCGCGGACGCCGCCGCAGCGTACGTCGAGTGGGCCGAGTACCCGGCAGTCCATGTGCAACCCCCTGTGGCCGTCGCGCCCGCCGTGTGCGAATGCCGCCTCCACCACTATTAGTGCTGGCGAGGGCCTATCTGACCCATTCGCCGGAATTGGCGATGATCTCCGGTGACCGGCGCCGTGTCCCGCCCTTGATCGCGGTGTGGTGCCTTGACCTGGGCATTCAAGTCGTCTTCGACCGGTTCTCAAGTGGCCGGCTGCGACGGTTCTTGGCAGACGGCTCGCAGCGGAGGACCGCGTGCGGCCGAAATCCCAGCATCCCGGCCCGCTTGAGGAGCGCCGATGTCCAAGAACAAGGTCTACACCGAGACGCAGCGCGCGGAGGTGGCCGCGCCCGCCGCGGTGGCCTTCGAGATCGTCAACGACCTGCGGCACTGGCCGCAGTTCTTCCCCGACGGCGTGCACGCCGAGCCGGACCCCGACGGCGGCCAGGTGCGCTGGTGGGCGCTGGAGGGCGAGGGGGTCCGCCAGTGGACCACCCGGCGCACGGTGGACAAGCAGAACCTGCGCGTCGTCACCGAGCAGACCGACTGCGCGGCGCCGCTGCAGTCGATTCGGACCGAGTGGACGTTCACGCCGCAGGGCGAGAAGTCCTGCGAGGCGGAGCTGACGATCATGGTCACCGCGGCGCCGGGCGCCGAGGGCGCGGACGCCGCCGCCGCGCAGCTCGACGGGGCCGCCGCGCTGGTCGCGAAGGTCGGCGGCCTGGCCGAGCGCTGGGGCGAGCTGGAGCAGCTGGTCATCGAGTTCGAGGACCCGCTGTTCATCGCCGGGCAGCCGCAGCAGGTGTACGAGTTCCTCTACGCGGCCGACAAGTGGCCCGAGCGGGTGCCGCACGTGACCGCGCTGAACATGACCGAGGACCAGCCGGGCGTGCAGTTCTTCGACATGGACACGGTCACCCCGGAGGGCCGGGCGCACACCACCCGCTCGGTGCGCATCTGCCTGCCGCACAAAATCATCTACAAGCAGATCGGCCTGCCGAAGCTGCTCGACGCGCACACCGGCCACTGGCACTTCCACCACACGCCCGAGGGCGTCACGGTGACCGCGCGGCACACCGCCACCATCAAGCCGTCCGCGCTGGACCTGCTCGGCGACGGCACCACGGTCGCCGACGCGCGCCGCTACCTGCGCCGGGTGCTCAGCACCAACTCGCTGCAGACGCTGCGCCACGCGCAGGCGTACGCCGAGGAGCCGGCTCGTGCCTAGGGCCGCCACCGGCTCGCTCGCGGCGCAGGAGCGGGAGCTGGCAGGGGTGCTTGCCCGCGCGGGCGGCACCCTGGACGGGCTGCTGCGCCGGGCCGCTGCGGTCGCGCCGCACCGCAGCGCGATCCAGACCGGCTCCCGCGCGCTCACCTTCGGCGAGCTGGACGCGGCCGCCGACGCCTTCGCGGCGAAGCTGTCCGCGCTGCTGCCCCCGGGCGGCGGCGCGGGCGGCCTGCCGGGCGCCGTGGTCGGCGTCGCGGCGGCGCTGCACCCGTCGTTCGCGATCGCCTACTACGGCACGGTGCGGGCGGGCCACGTCTGCGCCGTGATCAACCCGCTGCAGGGCGCGGAGGAGCTGGCGTACGCGCTGGACCTGGCCCGGGTGCGGGTGCTGATCGGGGTCGCCGACATGGCCGACCGGCTGGAGCGGATCCGGCTCGACCTGCCCGACCTGGCCCACGTGTACTACCTGGACCGGCCCGGCGAGCACTGCGTGCCGGCGGCCGGCCGGGCCGGGCAGGCGGCGCGCTTCCCGGCCGTGCCGCACGATCCGGACGACGTGGCGGTGCTGCAGTTCACCAGCGGCACCACGGGGCGCCCGAAGGCGGTGCTGCTCACCCACCGCAACCTCGTCTACAACGCGGCGCAGGTGGCGCAGGTGCACGGGCTAGGGCCGGACTCGGTCACGCTCAACCACCTGCCGACATACCACCCGATGCACCTGAACTCCGCGGTCCAGACCGCGGCGACTCAGGTGCTGTGCCCCGACGCGGACCCGGCGCAGGCCGTCGCGACGGCCGCCAGGTCCGGCGCGACGCACTTCTACAGCCTGCCGGTGCGGCTGGCCCGGATGGCCGCGGACCCGCGCCTGCCCACCTGGCGCATGCCGGGGGTACGGGCGGTGCTGTCCGGCGGCTCGGCCCTGGCCCCGGCCGCGGCGGCCCGGCTCTGCGCCGGGCTCGGCGTGCCGGTCATCCAGGGGTACGGCCTGGCCGAGACCTCGCCGCTGACCCACTGCGACCGGATCGACCGGCCGTCGGCGGGTTCGGTGGGCGGGCCCGTCGCCGCCACCGAGTGCCGGGTCGTCGACCTGGACACCCGGCAGCCGCTGCCCGCGGGCACCCCCGGCGAGGTGCAGGTGCGCGGCCCGCAGCTGATGGCGGGCTACCTGACGCCGGACGGGATCGGGCGCCCGTTCGACGCCGAGGGCTGGTTCGACACCGGGGACGTGGGCCGCCTCGACGACGAGGGCACCCTGTTCCTGGTCGACCGGCTCAAGGACGTCTTCAAGTGCGACAACTGGCTGGTGTCGCCGGTCGAGCTGGAGCGCGTCATCATGCGCCACCCGGCCGTCACCGACTGCATGGTCGTCGACATGCCGCACGAGTACCGCGGCGCGGTGGCCTATGCCCTGGTCGTCACCGACGACGAGGACGTCGCCGCGGACCAGATCACCGAGTTCGTCAACTCCGGGCTGCCCGAATACCAGCACCTGCACGGCATCGAACTGGTCCGGGAGATCCCGCGCTCGCCCAACGGCAAAGCCCGCCGCCGGGACGTGCGCACCCACGTACACGAGCGGCACCGCGCCGCGTCCGAGAGGAGCGACCACATGGTCACGTTCATCAACAAGATCACCGTCAACGGCGACGTCGCCCGGTTCGAGCAGGTGCTCGACGAGATCTCCGCGTACATGCAGGCCCAGCCCGGCTTCATCGGCCGCCAGCTCTACCGCTCGCGCCGCCGGCCGGAGGTCTTCATCGAGACCGCGCAGTGGGCCGACGCGGCCGCGCACGCCAAGGCCGTGCAGACCCCGGGCTTCCGGGAGCAGGTCATGAAGCTGGCCGGGCTGGCCGTGCCGGAGCACGACCTGTACGACGCGGTGGGCGAGCACGCGCCCGCCGCCGTGCGCTGACCGACATGTCCGATCCGAAGTGGAAGGGAGCGCGTCATGACCGACTTCACCATCGAGGACGTGCGGCGCATCCTGCGGGATGTCGCCGGGGCGGACGAGAGAGTGGACCTGGACGGGGACATCGCCGCCACCAGCTTCGCCGACCTGGGGTATGACTCCCTGGCGCTGCTGGAGGCGACCGCACGGCTGCAGCGTGATCTGAGCATCCGGCTGCCCGACGACGCGGTGCTGGCGGTGAGCACACCCGGACAGCTGATCGACCTGGTCAGCTCCACGCGGGCCGGAGCGTTGTCGTGACCGGAGAGACGGCCGGACCGGGGTTCGCACCCGGTCCGGCCGGGCCGGAGGCGCCGTGGGTGTCCTGCGCGGGGTGCCAGGCGGTGGTGTACGGCAAGCGGCTGGCCCGCAGCCACGGCATCTGCCCGCAGTGCGGGCACTGCCGGCCGCTGTCCGCGTACGACCGGCTGGCGCTGCTCGCCGACCCGGGCTCGGTGGAGCTGCTGGACCTCGGCACCGACGCCGCGGACCCGCTGCGCTTCGTCGACGACAAGCCCTACCCGCAGCGCATCGCCGACGCCCGGCACGCCACCGGGCTGCCCGAGGCGGTGGTCTGCTGCCGCCTGCGGATGACCGGCACGCCCGCGATCGCGGCGGTGATGGACTTCCGCTTCATGGGTGGCAGCCTGTCCGGCGCGGTCGGTGAGCTGATCACCGTGGCGGCGGAGACGGCGCTGGCCCAGCGGCTGCCGCTGCTGCTGGTCACGGCCTCCGGCGGGGTGCGTATGCAGGAGGGCGTCATCGGCCTGATGCAGATGGCCAAGACCGCCCAGGCGCTGCACCAGCTCGACGAGGCGGGGCTGCCCACGGTGTGCCTGGTCACCGACCCCACGTACGGCGGAGTGGCGGCCTCGTTCGCGATGCTCGGCGACGTCGTGGTCGCCGAACCCGGCGCACGGCTCGGTTTCGCCGGGCCCCGGGTGATCAAGCAGACCATCCGCCAGGAGCTGCCCGCCGGCTTCCAGACCGCCGAGTTCCTGCTGGAACGCGGCTTCCTCGATCTGATCTGCCCGCGCCCGGCGCTGCGCCACCGCATCGGCCGCCTGCTGGCGATCGGCGCCCGGCGCGACGCCGAGCCGCCCGCGCCGCCACAGCCGCCCGCCGTCGTGATCCGCGATCCGGCGCTGCTGCCGGAGCGCCCCGCCTGGGAGGCGGTGCGCCGGGCTCGCAACGTGAACCGGCCCACCACCTCGGACTACCTGAGCATGATCCTCGACGACTTCGAGGAGCTGCGCGGCGACCGGGTGGGCGGCGACTGCCCCGCCATCATCGGCGGGGTCGGCCGGCTGGGCGGCACGCCGCTGGTCGTGATCGGCCACGAGAAGGGCCACACCACGCGCGAGCTGGCCGCCCGCAACTACGGCATGCCCGGCCCGGCCGGTTACCGCAAGGCCGCGCGGCTGCTGCGGCTGGCCGCCAAGTGGGGGCTGCCGGTGCTGACGCTGGTGGACACGCCGGGGGCGTACCCGGGCGTGGACGCCGAGGAGCAGGGCCAGGCCACCGCGATCGCGGAGAACCTGCGCCTGATGGGCGGCCTGCCCGTCCCGGTGGTCACCGTGATCACCGGCGAGGGGTGCAGCGGCGGGGCGCTCGGCATCGCCGTCGCCGACCGCGTACTGATCATGGAGAACGCCGTCTACACCGTCATCAGCCCCGAGGGCTGCGCGGCGATCCTGTGGCGCGACGCCGCCGCGGCGCCCGCCGCCGCCCAGGCGCTGCGCGTGGACGCGCGTTCCCTGCTGGAGCTGGGCGTGGTGGAGGCGGTGATCCCGGAGCCGCCGGGCGGCGCCGAGGCCGACCACGCCGCCGCGGCCGCCGCGCTGCGCGCCGCCGTACACGCCGAGCTGGCCGATCTCGCGGGGCTCGACGAGAGCCGCCTGGTCGCGCAGCGGCGTGCCCGCTTCCGCCGCTTCGGCAGCACCCGCCGGCCCGAGGAGGCCGTTCTGATCCCGACCGAAGGAGGTTTCCGGTGACCGGTCTGCTGGATCCGTCCGTGCGCGTTCCATCGATCCCGGTGGATACCGCCGACGCCTGTCCGCTGCACGCCCCGCTCGCCGAGCCCGCCCGCACCGTCGCCGACGACCTCGACGACGTGCGCCGCAGCGCCCAGCACCTGCTGTCCGGCGTGGACAAGCAGCCCCGCGCGCTGCGCATCCGGGCCGGTGACGTGGTCGTCGAGCTGGAGTGGCCCGACGAGCACCCCGCGCCGCCCGCGGCGGACGCGGCTCAGGCGGCCGCGGCCGTGCTGGCCGCCGTCGCCCCGCCCGCCGCCGCGGCCCAGCCGGCCGCGCCGGCCGCGACGGTGACCACCGCCGCCGCGGCGGTCTGCACCACCGAGACCGCCGCGCCCGCCGCACCGGCCGGGATCGACGTCTGCGCGACCACCGTGGGCACCTTCTACCGCGCGGCGGAGCCGGGCACGCCGCCGTTCGTGACCGAGGGCGACCAGGTCCGGCGCGGCCAGCAGGTCGCGATCATCGAGGTGATGAAGCTGATGATCCCCGTCGAGGCCGAGCACGACGGGCAGGTCGTCGCGGTGCACGTGGCCGACGGCACATCCGTGGAGTACGGCGACCGCCTGCTCACGCTCGCCCCGGCGACCGGGCACTGAGGGGGCCGCCGTGTTCACCACCGTGCTGATCGCCAACCGGGGCGAGATCGCGCTGCGCGTCGCCCGTACCTGCCGCGAGCTGGGGCTGCGCGTGGTGGCCGTCTACTCCACCGAGGACCGTGACGCCCCGGTGGTGGGCATGGCGGACGACGCCGTGTGCATCGGGCCGGGCCCGGCGCGTTCCAGCTACCTGAACATGTCCGCGATCCTGGAGGCGGCCCGGCGCACCGGCGCCGACGCGGTGCACCCCGGCTACGGCTTCCTGTCCGAGGTGCCCGACTTCGCCGAGGCGTGCGAGTCGGTCGGCATCACCTTCGTCGGCCCGCCCGCGGCGACGATCGAGCGGCTGGGCGACAAGGCCGCCGCGCGTGCCGCGATGGCCGCCGCCGGGCTGCCCATGCTGCCCGGCAGCGACGGTCCGGTGGGCTGCCCGGACGTGGCGGCCCGGCTCGCGGGCGAGATCGGCTACCCGGTCATCGTCAAGGCGGTGGCGGGCGGCGGCGGCCGCGGCATGCAGGTCGTGCACGAGCCGGGGGACCTGGTGGCGCGGTTCCGCGAGGTGCGTTCGGCGGCCCAGTCGCTGTTCGGCGACGACCGGCTCTACCTGGAGCGCTACCTGCCCGCCGCGCGCCACGTCGAGGTGCAGATCCTCTGCGACCAGTACGGCGACGGCGTGTACCTGGGCCTGCGCGACTGCTCGGCGCAGCGCCGCCGCCAGAAGATCATCGAGGAGACGCCGGCCCCGGGGCTGCCGGACGACCTGGTCCGGCGGATGGGCGAGGCGGCCCTGCGCGGCGCGCTCGCGGCCGGCTACGTCGGCGCGGGCACGTTCGAGTTCCTCGTGGACGGCGACGGCGGCTTCCACTTCATGGAGGTCAACTGCCGCATCCAGGTCGAGCACCCGGTCACCGAGCTGACCCACGGCGTCGACCTGGTCCGCGAGCAGCTGCTGGTCGCCGCGGGGGAGCGGCTCACGCTGCGGCAGGACGAGCTGGCGGCGCGCGGCGCGGCGATCGAGTGCCGGGTCAACGCCGAGGATCCGGCGCGCGGCTTCGTGCCGTCGCCGGGCCGGATCACCGAGCTGCGGCTGCCCGGCGGGCCGTTCGTCCGCGTCGACACCGACGCCTACCAGGGCGGGCGGGTGTCTCCGGCGTACGACCCGCTGCTGGCCAAGGTCGTGGTCTGGGCCCCGGACCGGCCGCAGGCGCTGGAGCGCATGCGGCGGGCGCTGGGCGAGTTCCACGCCGCCGGGCCGGGCCTGGCCACCAACCGCGACTTCCTGCTCGCGGTGCTCGACCACCCGCGGTTCATCGCGGGCACCCATGACACCTCGCTGGTCACCGGCATCACCGAGCAAGACCGGGCGCGAGGTCCGATCGAGGAGGCATCCGTTGGCTGACAGGGACAGCGACGTCCTCACCGACGTCTGCGTCATCGGCGGGGGGCCGGCCGGGCTGGCGCTCGCGCTGCTGCTCGCCCGCTCCGGCGTGGACGTGACGGTGGTGGAGAAGTCGTCGAGTTTCGAGCGCGCGTTCCGCGGCGAGATCCTGCAACCGGGCGGGCTGGCCGTGCTGGAGGAGCTGGGCGTGCTGCAGTCCGCCCGCAACCGGGGCAGCCACGTGCACGACCGGTTCCAGCTGCTCAGCGGTGGCAAGGCGATCCTGGGCGTGGACTACAAGGCGCTGCCTGGGCCGTACAACTACATGCTCAGCGTGCCGCAGCAGAACATCCTGGAGGAGCTGCTGGCCGCGTGCCGGCGCGAGCCGGCGTTCCGCTACCTGGCCGGCACCCGCGTCACCGACCTGGTGCGCGACGGCGGCGCGGTGCGCGGCGCGGTCGTGTCCGGGCCACGCGGCGCCCGCACCGTCCGGGCGCGCTGCGTGGTCGGCGCGGACGGGCGCTACTCCAAGACCCGGCAGCTGTCCGGCATCCCGTACGACCGGCGCGACGTGTTCACCTTCGACCTGCTCTGGTTCAAGCTGCCCGCGACCGGCGAGCCGCTGCGCGACGTGACCATCCGGGGCGGCGGCGGCCGCATGCTGCTCAGCTACAGCTCGTACCCGGAGGGCGTGCAGCTGGGCTGGGCGCTGCCGCACGGCGGCTACCGGGCGTTCGCGGCCCGGCCGTTCACCGAGTTCCGCGACCAGCTCTGCCAGGCCGCCCCGGAGTACGCCGGGCGCATCTACGAACGCGTACGCGGGCTGACCGACCTGAGCCTGCTCGACGTGTTCGCGGGCACCGCCCGGGAGTGGTCGCGCGACGGCCTGCTGCTCATCGGCGACGCCGCGCACACGCACAGCCCGCTGGGCGCGCAGGGCCTGAACCTGGCCCTGCAGGACGCGGTGCTGGCGCACCCGGTGCTGCTGAAGGCGCTGCGCCGCAGCGGCCCGGTGGACGCGGCGGCGCTGTCCGACTACACGGCGCCGCGCACCGCCGACATCCGCAAGGTGCTGAAGTTCCAGCACATCCAGGCCAAGGGCATGCTCGGCAGCCGCAGCAGGGCGGTCGAGGCGGGCCGCCACCTGATGGCCTCGATCGTGCACCGCACCCCGATCGGCCACAAGCTCACCCGGATGGTCGCCTTCGGCAACCCGGCCTGCCGCGTGCGCTCCGATCTCTACGCCACTACGGGCGCCGCCCGCCCGGCCCCGCCCGCCTGACCGATCCCGATACCGATCCCGACGGGAGCACCACATGCCACAGCAGACCGCCACGACCCGGCGTACCCGCGCCACGGCCCACCGGCCGGCCTCGACGACCGCCGCCCGCTTCATCGACCTGTCCACGCCCGTGGACGCCGCCGCCTGGGAGCCGGAGCCGGTGCTTCACGAGATCATGACCCCGGCCCAGGGTGCGGTGCACATGGCCGAGGAGATGAAGCACCACTTCGGCGTCGACTTCGACCCGTCCGTGCTGCCCGACGGCGAGCTGCTGTCGGTCGACACGCTCAAGCTCACCACGCACACCGGCACCCACATCGACGCGCCGTCGCACTACGGCAGCAAGGCGAGCTACGGCACGCCCCGGCACATCGACGAGATGCCGCTGGACTGGTTCCACCGGCCCGCGGTCTGCCTCGACCTGCGCTCGGCGACCGGCCCGACGGTCGACGCGGACTTCCTCGCCACCGAGCTGGCCCGCATCGGCTACCAGCTGCAGCCGCTGGACATCGTGCTGCTGCACACCGGCGCCTCGGCCTGGTCCGGCACGCCCCGCTACTTCACCGAGTTCACCGGCCTCGACGCCGGCGCCACGAACTTCCTGCTGGACAAGGGCGTCCGGGTGATCGGCACGGACGCGTTCAGCCTGGACGCCCCGTTCGGCGCGATGCTCGCGAAGTACAAGGAGACCGGCGACCGCGGCGTGCTGTGGCCGGCCCACTTCACCGGCCGCGACCGCGAGTTCTGCCAGATCGAGCGGCTGGCCAATCTGGACGCGCTGCCGCAGCCGTACGGCTTCACGGTGTCCTGCCTGCCCATCAAGATCAAGGGTGCCGGAGCGGGCTGGACCCGCGCCGTGGCCATCCTCTGACCAGACTCATCTCGACCCAAGGAGACCGACATGGCCACGACCGTCCTGCCCGACCTCACCGACACGTCCGCGCTCTACCTGTCCGTCCAGCAGTTCTACGCCCGCCACATGCACCTGCTCGACTCCGGCCGCGCCCAGGAGTGGGCGGACACCTTCACCTCTGACGGCACCTTCACCGCCCCCGGCCTCGACGCGCCCGTCCGTGGCCGGGCAGCGCTCGCCAAGGCCGTCGAGCAGACCCACGCCCGCCTCGCCGCCTCCGGCGAGACCCACCGCCACTGGCACGGCATGGTCTGGGTGACCCCCGCCGCCGACGGCACCGCCCACGTCAAGTGCTACGGCATGGTCATCGCGGTCGACCCCGAGGGCACCCCCCGCCTCCACCGCCACTGCCTCTGCGAAGACGTCCTCGTCCCCGCCCCCACAGAACCCGAGGGCTGGCTCGTCGCCTCCCGCCACGTCACCCCCGACGCGGCCCCGACCCCCTAACCGGCGACGATCTTGCGTGAACTGTGGGGACGACACGCCCCTTCCGGGCATATCCCTAACAGTTCACGCAAGATCGTCGCGATCTTGCCCGCGGGCGGGTCAGGCGGGGAGGCGGAGTTTGATGACGGCGCCGTTGGTGGGGTGGACCGAGCCGGTGGTGATGAAGGCGTTGCGGCCGCGGATCGCGATGCCGCCGGGGTGGTCGACGTTCTCCAGGATCATCTCGGGGGCGCCGCCGCCCCTCTTGATGCGCATCAGGGCGCCGACGCCACGGCTCGGGCCGAACATCGAGGTGTGCGTGAACTCCAGCGCGTACAGGTCGCCGTTGGGGGCGAACGCGATGTCCACGACGGTGGTCAGGCCCTCGGCGTACACCGTGGGCTGCTGGCCGGGCACGACCTTGAAGATGCGGGCGCTGCCCTGCGTGAACGGTCGGCCGGTCAGCTCGGCGACGTAGTACGCGCCGTCGCGGTAGGCCACGCTCATCGGCACCGACTGCATCGGCAGCATGGTCCCGGCGGGCAGGTTCATCGAGGGCGGCGCGGGCATCTGCCGCTCGCCGAACACGGCCAGCGTGCTCACCTGCCCCCCGTGGGTCACGAACAGCAGCGAGTTGGCGCCCGCGTCGACCACGGCCGTGCCGCCGGGCCCGTAGGCGACGGACTGGGCGTTGGAGTCGAGTTCGCCGCCGTCGGGGTTGTGTGCGGCCTCCCAGCCGGCGATGTCGGCGAAGCGCTCGCTCTGCAGCCGCGCCGTATACGGGCGGCCGGTGGCGACGTCCGGGCGCACCCTCAGCAGGCGGCCCATCTCCTGGCCGACCTCGGGCAGGGTGTCCCGGTTGGCGGGCGCCTCGCTCAGGCCGACGGTGAGCAGCGTGCTGCGGCCGTGGCGGTGGAAGGCGATGTCGTTGGGGCCGATGGCCTCGGTGCCGTCGGGGCCGGCCAGCGAGGGCAGGCCGGTGAGCACGCGGGTGAGCGAGCCGTCGCGGTCTAGGCGGGCCAGTGCGCCGGTCGCCCCGAGGCAGCCGATGCCCTGCGGGCGCGGCAGGCACACCGGGTCCGGCGCGCCGTCGGCGCCCCGGCCTGCCTCGGTGACGTACAGCACGCCGTCGTCGTCGAAGGCGAGGCCACGCGGGTTGCTCAAGCCCGTGTAGAGAACGGTCACGTCAGGGGCGGCGGCCCCCGGCGTGCCGTGGGCGAGCGCGGAGAGAATCACGGCAGACGCTACGGCCAGCCGTTTCATGGTCACGAACACGGGTTGCCTCCGGCAGGCAGGGTCAGGTGTCCGTACCAATAAAACCCATTTCGCCCTATTTGCCCTGCTCGACGCGCCCGGCGGCCTGCGTCGATCGTCAGACTTGCCAGGCAGGTGGGCGAAAGGCGGTCCAAGATACGCCCAGGTGCCTGGCAAGTCGGTCGATCAAGGTGCGGTCAGCAGGGGGCGGGCTCCGGGACGGCGGCGGGGGTACGCGGGGCGCGGGGCGCGACGGTGAGCATGGGCAGGAAGAACTGGGCCAGCGGGCCGATGGCCAGCGCGTAGAGCACGGTGCCGATGCCGACGGTGCCGCCGAGCAGCGCGCCGGTGACGACGACGCCGACCTCCAGCACGGTGCGCCAGCCGCGCAGCGACCAGGTGCGGGCGGCGAGCCCGGTCATCAGCCCGTCGCGCGGGCCGGGGCCGAGATTGGCTCCGATGTAGAGGCCACTGGCGAAGCCGCAGAGCACGATGCCGCCGATCATGAAGGCCCACCGCGTCACGATGTGCGAGGGTTGCGGCAGCACCTGGTTGGCCGCGTCCACGACCAGGCCGATCACCACGATGTTGGAGACGGTGCCCAGGCCCGGCCGCTGGCGCAGCGGGATCCAGCACAGCAGCACCAGTGCGCCGACGATGATCAGCACGGTGCCCACGCTCAGGCCGGTCCGGTGGGCCAGGCCCTGGTGTAGCACGTCCCAGGGCTGGTTGCCGAGGTGCGCGGCCAGCATCAGGCTGATGCTGAGGCCGTAGCCGGCCAGGCCGGCGTAGAGCTGGAACAGGCGTCGGGGGAGCCGCTCGCGCAGCGGCATCGGGGCGGGTCGGCGGGTGGGGGCGGCCCGGCGCTGGGTCGCATCGATTGGCATCGTCACTGGCTTGCTTGCGCCTGTCATGTCTGCCAGTCTGGAGGCCAATAGGACTGCTTGAAAGGGCCAATCCCGGAGGAGTGGCCTTACGGGGCTCGGGGACCAGGAGGCCAGGATGTCCGTCTCGGTACGCGGCACGCAGCTCGCCCGGCTGCTCGGGCGCTGGCACGCGCTGCCCGCCCGCCGCCGCAGCCCCGACTACGCCGCCCTGGCCTCGGCCGTGCGCGGCCTGCTCGCCGACGGCCGGCTGGCGCTGGGCGTGCGGCTGCCCGCCGAGCGGGAGCTGGCCGAGGCGCTGGAGATCTCCCGGACCACGGTCAGCGCGGCGTACCGCGAGCTGCGCGAGACCGGCCACCTGACCAGCCGCCGCGGCGCGGGCAGCTGGACCACCCTGCCCAACGGGCACCGGGTCGCGAGCAGCGGTCTGTGGATGGCCGACGACGACCTGGACCTGATCGATCTGAGCTGCGCGGCGATGGGCGCGCCGGAGCCGATGCTGGCGGCGGCGCGGGAGGCGGTCGAGGACCTGCCGCGCCACCTGGCCGACGCGGGCTACCACCCGAGCGGCATCACCGAGCTGCGCGAGGCCGTCGCCGACTACTACAGCGAGCGCGGCCTGGCCACCAGCCCCGAGCAGATCATGATCACCAACGGCGTGCTGCACGCGCTGGACCTGATCCTGCGGCTGCAGGTGCCGGTCGGCGCGTCGGTGCTGGTCGAGTCGCCGACCTACCCGAACGCGCTGGCCGCGCTCGCCGGGCGGCGGGCCCGGATCAGCACGCACGGCCTGGACGAGGCGGGCTGGGACGCCGAGCTGCTGCTCGGCGCGCTGCGGCAGACCCGGCCGAGCCTGGCGTACCTGATCCCCGAGTTCCACAACCCGACCGGGCACCTGATGCCCCCCGCGCTGCGCGAGCAGCTGGTCGCCACCGCGCAGCGCACCGGCACCGACCTGGTCATCGACGAGTCGTTCGTGGACCTGGCGCTGGACGGCCAGCCGATGCCGCCCGCGGTGGCCTCGTTCGACCGGCACGGCCGGGTGCTGACCATCGGCGGCATGAGCAAGCCGTTCTGGGGCGGGCTGCGGGTCGGCTGGATCCGCGCCGCGGCGCCCATCGTGCAGCGGCTGGCCGCGGTGCGGGTCGGCGTCGACACCGCGGGGCCGGTGCTGGACCAGCTCGTCGCGGTCCGGCTGCTGGCCCGCTCCGGTGAGGTCATCCCGGCTCGCCGCGCGCAGCTCGCCGCGCAGCGCGACGCGCTGGTCGACGCCGTACGCGAGCACCTGCCGAGCTGGCGGATCACCGTGCCCTCGGGCGGGGTGACGCTGTGGGCCGAGCTGGACGGCCCGGTGTCCAGCGCGCTGGCCCGAGCGGTGGAGCCGCTGGGCGTGCGGCTGGCGCCCGGTCCCCGGTTCGGGGTGGACGGCACCCTGGAGCGCTTCATCCGGCTGCCGTTCACCCAGCCGGTCCCCGAGCTGGTCGAGGGCGTCCGCCGGATCGCCGCCGCCCGCTACGACCTGGACCGCACCGGCCGTCCGCAGTGGAGCGAGCCCGCCCTCATCGCCTGACCCGCCCGACCCCCTCCCGCGCGGTCGATCATGAACTTATGGGCGTGCTCGACGGCGTGTCGCGTCCACAACTGCCTGATCGACTTGCGGACACCAGGCTTGATCGCTGTCTCGTGTCAGAACCTATGGCTGAGCCACGCTTTCTGACACGAGACGGCGATCAACGCGGTGGCGGCCGGCGAGCCGCGAGCTGCGGAGGTTAAGAAGGTGCCCTTCTACTACGGAAAGCGTTAAGAAGGTGCCCTTCCTTGCGCGCACAAAAACGCAGGGGCGGCTTGTGGCCGCCCCTGCGTACCTCACTCGTGGGAACGAGCAACCCTCGCCGGGTCAGATTTCGACGAGGGAACCCTCGTACATTCTCTCGATTTCCGACGAGAAATTGGTCTCCACCGTGCGTCGCTTCAGCTTCATCGAGGGGGTGATCTCTCCGTGCTCGATGGTCAGGTCGCGCGGCAGGATGGTGAACTTCTTGATGGTCTCCCAGCGGTTGAGCTTCGCGTTCAGCTCGTCCACGTGCCCCTGCACCATGGCGACGGCCTCGGCCGAGCCGACGATCTCGTCGTAGGGGCGGCCCTCCACCGAGGTGCCTGCGGCCCAGCCGACGATCGCCTCGGGGTCGAGGGTCACCAGCATCGTGCAGTAGTTGCGGGCGTTGCCGATGACCAGCACCTGCGAGGTGTACGGGCACAGCGCCTTGAACAGCCCCTCGATGTGGCTCGGCGCGATGTACTTGCCGCCGGACGTCTTGACCAGGTCCTTCTTGCGGTCCGTGATCTTCAGGAAGCCGTCGGCGTCCAGCTCGCCGATGTCCCCGGTGCGGAAGAAGCCGTCCTCGGTGAACACGCTCGCCGTCTCGGCCGGCAGGTTGTGGTAGCCGCGCATCACCGGCGCGCCGCGCAGCAGCACCTCGCCGTCGGTGTCGATGCGCACCTGCAGGTCGGCCAGCGCCTGGCCGACCGTGCCGATCTTCAGCTGGCCGGGCCGGTTGACGAAGTTGCCGGCGCTGGACTCGGTCAGGCCGTAGCCCTCGGAGATGGGCAGGCCCGCCGCCGCGAAGAACTCCGCGATCGGCACGGACAGCGCGGCCGAGCCGGACACCATGTAGCGGATGTTGCCGCCCAGGCGCGCGTGCAGCTTGCTGAACACCAGCTTGTGCGCGATGCCGTACTTGCGCATGAGCCCGCCGGGGACCGGCTTGCCGGCCTGCTCCAGGGCGACCTTCGCGCGGCCGGTCCGCAGCGCCCAGGCGAAGATCTTCGCCTTGAGCCCGCCGGCCGAGGTGGCCTGGGTGACCACCTTGTTGTAGACCTTCTCGAAGATGCGCGGCGCGGCGCACATCAGCGTCGGCCGGATCAGGCTCAGGTTGTCGATGATCTTCTCGACCCGGCCGTCGACGTAGGTCGGCACACCCACGTGGATGATGCCGCAGATCAGCGTCTTGCCGAACGAGTGCGACAGCGGCAGCCAGAGGAACTGCAGGTCGCTCGGGAGCAGCACGCCCACGTCGGACTGCGCCACGCCCTCCCAGCACCAGCCGCGGTGCAGCAGCTCGACGCCCTTCGGGCGGCCCGTGGTGCCGGAGGTGTAGATCAGGGTGGCCAGGCCGTCCGGCTCGATGGCGGCGACCAGGTCGTCGACCAGGGTCGGCTGCCCGGCCAGCACCTCGGCGCCGCGCCGCTCCAGCTCGGCGAGGGTGAGCTGCGGGATCGCCGCGGCGGGGTCGGCCGCGCCGTCGATCAGGATGACGTGGGTCAGCGTCGGCACCGCGGCGGGGCTCATCTTCGCGGCCTGTGCCGGGTTCTCCGCGATGAGCACCTTGGAGCCGGAGTCGGCCACGATGAAGCAGGCGTCCTCGGGCTCGGTGGTCGGGTAGACCGTCGTGGTGGCCGCGCCCGAGCACATGATGCCCAGGTCGGCGACGATCCAGTCGAGGCGGGTGTTCGCCAGGATGGCGACGCGGTCTTCGCGGCCGATCCCCAGCGTGGTCAGGCCGGCGGCGATCGCCTTGGCCCGGTCGGCGATCTGGGCCCAGGTGTACCAGACCGGCGCGTCGTTCGCGTCGGGGGCGCCGAAGGCGCGCGCGTCCGGCGAGGCGGCGACGCGCTGCAGGAACATGTCCGGGATGGACCGGTAAGGCACGTTGATGGTCATAAGTCAGGCCGCCTTGGGGGTAGGCAAGAGTGACGGGGGACACGTTTAACTTGGGTGTTACCGAAGGGTAATGCTGCTGACGGGTAGTGGGAACCCCTCGGGAAGATCTTTCTGCCCTGGCCGGGTGGGCTGCCGCTGATCCGAGGCTCAGGCGCCCAGCCGCGCGGCGCGCAGCCGGGCGGTGTGCGCGGCGGGCCCGTCCACGCTGGCCCGCGCGTGCCCCTGCCGCCCGAACAGGAACATGAGCAGCTCGCCCGGCTCGCCGGTGAGGTTGACCGGCGTGGTGCCCGGCCGTCCGGCGACCATCGTGCCGTGGCCGGGCGCGATCACCCGCACCTGCACCGGGTAGCGCCGCAGCACCAGCGCGGCCCGGCGGCGGGCCTGCGTCCACAGCGCCGAGGACAGGCCCGGCTCCAGCTTGCGCGGCAGCCAGCCCGGGACGGCGCGGCGTACGTCCTCGTGGTGCACGAACATCTCGGACAGGTTCACCAGCTCGTCCAGCGGGGCCAGCCCGGCCGGGCTCCACCGGGGCGGGGTGCGCAGCTGCTCCAGCAGCGCGCCGAAGTCGCCGGCCGCGATCTCGCGCTGCACCCGCTCGGTGCGCCCGGCCAGCCGCTTGATGAGGATGCCGGCTGCCGCGTCGAGCCGCCGCTCCCGTAGCAGCAGGTGGGCCAGCAGATCGCGTACCGTCCAGTCGCCGCACAGCGTCGGCGCGTCGGGTCCGGCCTCCGTCATCAGGTCGGCCAGCGCTAGCCTTTCGGCGAAGGCGTACCGGGTCATGTCGGCGATCCTACGTATCCGCCCGGTGGTGTGACGCCCCGCACAGGGCATACCCGCTCGCCTGCGGTAGTTCCTTTCGGTAAGGATAGGAAGCCAAGCTAATTACTTACCGAGCCGAGCAACGGGGATGACGAGTGGCAGGGGAAGAGGCGGGGGCCAAACCCGAGATCACCGGACGTGACGTGCTGGCCCGCGGCGCGCGGGTGATGTGGCGCGGCATCCGCGACGAGCCGCGCCGGTTCACCCTGGCCGTCACGGGCAGCTGCCTGTTCGGCGCGCTGGTCATCGGCCAGGCGCTGGTCGTCGGCTGGGTGGTGGACACGCTGGTCGCCCCGGCGACCACGGGCGGCGACGTCGCCACCGGCGCGATCGCGCTGTGCGCGACGGTGCTGATCGCCATGGGCGTGGGCCGGGTGTTCGGCATCTTCGGCCGCCGCCTGGGCGCGGGCTTCATGCAGTTCGCCCTGCAGGCCCGCTACCGCCACGAGGTGACCCGGCGCTACCTGCAGCTGCCGCTGTCCTGGCACCAGCGCCACCCCACCGGCACCCTGCTGTCCAACGCGAACTCCGACGTCGAGGCGGCCTGGTTCCCGGTGGCGCCGCTGCCGTTCGCCGTGGGCACCGTCTTCATGCTGTTCGTCGCGGTGACCGTGCTGTTCGCCATCGACTGGGCGCTGGCCCTGGTCGGCCTGGTCGTCTTCCCGGTGCTGTTCGTGATGAACGTGATCTTCTCCCGCCGGATGGCCCCGCGCCAGGCCCGCGCCCAGCACATGCGGGCCGAGGTCGCGGCGATCGCGCACGAGAGCTTCGACGGCGCGCTGGTCGTCAAGACCATGGGCCGCGAGGACCTGGAGACGCAGCGCTTCGCGAGCCGCGCGGGCGAGCTGCGCGACGCCCTGATCAGCGTCGGGCGGCTGCGCGGCCTGTTCGACCCGCTCATGGAGTCGCTGCCGTTCCTGGGCACGCTGCTGGCGCTGCTGGTCGGCGCCTGGCGGCTGGACGCCGGTGCGATCGACCTGCAGCAGCTCGTGCAGGTGACGTTCCTGTTCACCGTGCTGGCGTTCCCGGTGCGGGCCATCGGCTGGGTGCTCGGCGACCTGCCCCGCTCGGTGGCCGGCTGGGATCGTGTCGAGCAGGTGCTGCGCTCCACCGGGCAGATGCCGTACGGCACCGAGGCGCTCACCGGCGCGGGCGCCGCGCGCCTGAGCTTCGAGCACGTCGACTTCGCGTACGAGCCCGGCCAGCCGGTGCTGCGCGACGTCACCTTCACCGTGCCGGCCGGGAAGACGGTCGCGCTGGTCGGGCCGACCGGCTCCGGCAAGTCCACCATCGCCACGCTGGCCGCGCGGCTGCTCGACCCGGACGGCGGGCAGGTGAGCCTCGACGGCGCCGACGCGCGCACGCTGACCTCGGCCTCGCTGGCCGACACCGTCGCGCTCGTCCCGCAGATCGCGTTCGTCTTCGACGACACGGTGCGCGGCAACGTCTGTCTCGACCGGCCCGGCGTGGACGAGGACCGGGTGCGGCACGCGCTGGCCACCGCACAGGCCGACACGTTCGTCGCGCGGCTGCCGGAGGAGCTGGACACGCAGCTCGGCGAGCGGGGCACCTCGCTGTCGGGCGGCCAGCGGCAGCGGCTGACCCTGGCCCGCGCGCTGGCGGGCCGGCCCCGGCTGCTCGTGCTCGACGACGCGACCAGCGCCGTCGACCCGCGGGTGGAGGCCCGCATCCTCGCCTCCCTGCGCGGCGCGGCCCAGGCGACCACGATCCTCGTGGTGGCGTACCGCCGGGCCACCATCGCGCTGGCCGACGAGGTCGTATACATCGAGTCCGGCCGCGTGGTCGCGTCCGGCACGCACGAGCAGCTGCTGGCGAGTGTGCCCGGCTACATCGAGCTGGTCACGGCGTACGAGAAGGCCGAGGAGGAACGCGAGCGGGAGCACGTCTACGACGCCGACGGCGACGCGGAGACCTCTGTCGAGGAAGGAGTTGCAGCGTGAGCGAGCGCAGCGAGCGAACGCGACGGCAACGTGAAAGTCACGTCGGCGCGGCGCGAAGCGGGGCGACGGCGTGACCGCGGGGGCCATCTCGGAAGGCAGGCACGAGTCGGCGTGGGCGACGTTCCGGCGCGGGTTCGCGATGTCGCCGGAGCTCAAGGCGGGCCTGGCGGGCACGCTGGGGCTGGCGCTGATCGCGATGATCGGGCGGGCGGCGGTGCCGGTCGCCGTGCAGCAGGGCATCGACAAGGGCCTGGGCGTGCAGACCGGCCACCTGGACATGGGGGTCGTGGCCACCGTCGTGGCGATCACCGCGGCGATCCTGGTGATCACCACGACCTGCGGCTACCTCATGATGCGGCGGCTGTTCACGGTCAGCGAGACCGCGCTGGCCAACATCCGGGTGCGCACCTTCCGCCACATCCACGACCTGTCGATGCTGCACCAGCAGTCGGAGCGGCGCGGCACCATGGTGTCCCGGGTGACCAGCGACGTCGACTCGATCACGCAGTTCATCCAGTGGGGCGGTGTGATCCTCATGGTCAACGGCGGCCAGCTGGTGGTCACCACCATCGTCATGGCCGTCTACTCGTGGCAGCTCACGCTGGTGGTGCTGGCCGCGTTCGTGCCCGCCGTGATCGTGATCAAGTCGTTCCAGAAGCGGCTGGCCGAGGCGTACCAGGTGAGCCGCCGGCGCATCGGCGTGATGCTTGGCGCCATCTCCGAATCCGTGGTCGGCGCCCCGGTGATCCGGGCGTACGGCATCTCGGCGCGCAGCGGCGCGAAGCTGTCCGAGACCATCGACGACTACCAGCGGGCCCAGCGCCGCGCCCTGAGCATCAGCGTGACCAGCTTCTCCACCGGCGAGATCGCGGCGGCGGTGGCGCTGGCCGCGGTGGTGGTCGTGGGCGTGAAGCTCGGCGTGGCCGGGCAGATCACCCTGGGCGAGATGACGGCGTACCTGTTCCTGGTGACCCTGTTCATCCAGCCCGTGCAGATCGCCACCGAGGTGCTCAACGAGGCGCAGAACGCGGTCGCGGGCTGGCGGCGGCTGCTCGACGTGGCCGACCTCGAGCCCGACGTCGCCGACCCGGCCGAGCACGGCGTCGACCTGCCGCCCGGCCCGCTGGACGTGAGCTTCGAGCACGTCAGCTTCAGCTACCCGGTGGACGGCGCGCCCGGCCCGCGGGTGCTGCACGACGTGCATCTCGACATCGCGGCCAAGACCAAGGTCGCCGTGGTCGGGGAGACCGGCAGCGGCAAGACCACGTTCGCCAAGCTGCTGACCCGCCTGATGGACCCGTCCGAGGGCCGGGTGCTGCTGTCCGGCACCTCGCTCACCGACGTGCGCTTCAGCTCGCTGCGCAGCCGCGTGGTGATGGTGCCGCAGGACGGCTTCCTGTTCGACGCCACCATCGCCGAGAACGTCCGCTTCGCCAAGCCCGGCCTGTCCGACGACGACCTCGAACGCGCCTTCACCGACCTGGGCCTGCACGACTGGGTCCAGGGCCTGGCCCACGGCCTGCAGACCCCCGTCGGCGAACGCGGCGAGGCCCTCAGCGTCGGCGAGCGCCAACTGGTCGCCCTGGTCCGCGCCTACGTAGCCGATCCCGACCTCCTCGTCCTCGACGAGGCCACCAGCGCCGTTGACCCCGCCACCGAGGTCCGCCTCCAGCGCACCCTCGACGCGGTCACCCGCGGCCGCACCACGGTCGCCATCGCCCACCGCCTCTCCACCGCCCAGTCCGCCGACGAGGTCCTCGTCGTCGACAAGGGCGTGGTAGTCCAGCGCGGCCCCCACGAAACCCTGATCACCCAAGCCGACTCCATCTACGCCAAGCTCTACGCCAGCTGGCTTGAACAAACCCGCTGACCCCGCCCGCCGTGGCGCGGCGCGCTGCGGTGCGGTGCGGTGCGTCGATCTTGCGTGAACTGTGGGTGCGACACGCCCATATAGGACATATCCCCAACACTTCACGCAAGATCGACGCGATCTTGGCGCGGCCCGGCGGGGTGTGGGGTCAGCGGGAGTAGAACTCGACTACGAGCTGTTCGTCGCAGATCGCCGGGATCTCGGCGCGGAGCGGCTCGCGGGTGAGGGTGGCGCGGAGGTCTGCCAGGCTGACCTCGAGGTAGGGGGCCGTGGGGCCGTCGGCGTGCGCGCCGGCGGCGGCGATCTGGAACGGGGGCTTGGTGCGGCTGCGCTCGCGGACGGTGATGGTCTGCCAGGGCTTGACGCGGTAGGACGGGCGGTCGACCTTCTGGCCGTCGACGGCGATGTGGCCGTGGGCGACGGCTTGGCGGGCCTGGTAGATCGTGCGGGCGAAACCGGCCCGCAGCACCAGCGCGTCGAGGCGGCACTCCAGGGCGATGAGCAGGCTCTCGCCGGTCTTGCCCGCGCCGCGCGCGGCCTTGTCGAACTGGTTGCGCAGCTGGGTCTCGCTGATGAAGTACTGGTGGCGCAGGCGCTGCTTCTCCAGCAGCCGGACCTGGTAGTCGGAGGGCTTCTTGCGGGCGCGGCCGTGCACGCCCGGCGGGAAGGGCCGGCGCTCGAAGTACTTGACGCACTTGCGGGTCAGCGGGATGCCGAGCGCCCGGGACAGCTTCGCCTTGGGCCGCGCTTGGTTCACGAGGGTGCCTCCAACGTCCAACGGTAATAGGTTAGGCTCACCTAACGAAGGTAAGCCTAACCGACGTTGGAGGTATGCCGTGCCGCACCCCGCCCAGATCGCCCGGACCCTTGCCGCGGGCCGCCTGCCCGGTGTCGCGCAGGTCCCGTACCACTCCAGCCCGTACCGGGTGCGCCACGCGACCGACCAGGCAGGACGGCCGCTGCTGCTGTGCCGCGAGGGCGGCCGGCTGGACACCGCGCTACGCCCGCGCGAGGGCGACGACACCGCGGTGGTGCTCGCCGTCGGCGAGGCGCGCGGTGCCCGGGTATGGATCTCCGGCTGGGCCACCGCGCTGGAGGACATCGAGGCCAGGGCCGCCGCGCTGGAGTTCGCCGCGGCCAACCCGGTCAGCGACCTGCTCGACGTGGGCCGCGGCTTCCGGCTCTACCGCATGGACGTGGCCGAGGTGCGGCTGGAGTGCCCCGCCGGGCACCTCGCCGAGGTCGACGTGGACGACTACGCCGCCGCCGAGCCGGAGCCGTCGAGCTCGCCGGTGATGTAACGCTGCAGGGTCGGGCCGACCGCGGCGACGACCTGCTCGGGCGGCAGCGAGGCCAGCGGCTCGAGCTTCATGATGTAGCGCATCATGGCCAGCCCGGCGATCTGGCTGGCCACCAGCGACGCGCGCAGCGGCGCCTGCGCCGGGTCGAGCCCCAGGTCGGCGACCACCCGGCGCAGGATCTGCGTGTTCAGGAACTCGCGCAGCAGCTTCATGCTGAGGTCGTTGCTCATCGCGGTGCGGATCACCGACGCGCCGATCGCGCCCACCGGCGAGTCCCAGATCGTCACGAACAGGCGTACCAGCCGCATTCCCGCCTGTTCGGCCCCGCCCGCGGTGACCTCGCCGATCATCTCGGACGGGGCCATCGGGAACTGCATGACCGTGACGAAGAGCTGCTCCTTCGTCCCGAAGTAGTGGTGCACCAGGGCCGGGTCGACCTGCGCCTCGGCCGCGATGGCGCGCATCGTCGCCGCGTCGAAGCCCTTCTCCACGAACAGCCGCCGCGCCGCGGCCACGATGGCCTCACGGGTGTCGGGGTTGCCCGGCCGGCGCCCGGTGCGGATGCGCATCCTCTGGTCCTTCCCGCGGCTCGTGCGCCGGCGGGCCACTGGCGTGGCCCGGCCGGCGCACGGACAGGTCCGTCCCGACGATTCTCCCGGACCGGACCGTCTCAGCCGATCAGGGGGTACGCCGGCGCAGCGTGCCCGCCGCGGCGGCCAGCGCGACCACCACCGCCCCGGCGACGATCGCGAAGTCGCGCCACATGGTGCCGGTCGGCTCGGCGTGCGTGCCGACCTCCTGCAGCGCCTCCACGGCATACGTCAGCGGCATGACGTCGCTGACCGCCTGCAGCCAGCCCGCCATCAGCTCGCGCGGCACGAACAGCCCGCACAGCAGCAGCTGCGGCACCGCCAGCACCGGCATGAACTGCACCGCCTGGAACTCCGTCTTGGCAAACGCGCTGGCCAGCAGGCCCAGCGCCATGCCCAGCACGGCGTTCGCGACGGCGATCATGATGACGTAGCCCGCGCCGCCCCGGGTGTCCAGATCGAGCAGCAGGTACGCCAGCGCGGCGGCCAGCGACGCCTGCACCGCCGCTGCCACCCCGAACGCCAGGCCGTACCCGAACAGCAGGTCGGTCTTGCGCAGCGGCGTGGTCAGCAGGCGCTCCAGCGTGCCGGTGGTGCGCTCACGCTGCATCGCGATGCTGGTGATCAGGAACATGATGATGAACGGGAAGACGCCCAGCATGATCAGGGCGATCCGGTCGAAGACGAACTCCTCCTCCTCGTACATGAAGTACAGCAGGGTGAGCAGCAGCGTCGGCACCGCCACCAGCATCGCCACGGTGCGCCGGTCGTGGCGCAGCTGGCGCAGGATGCGGCCCGTGGTGTGCAGCAGGATCATGCCGGGACCTCGCTCGCGGACTCGCCGGCGCGCGGGCCGGGCACGGCCGGCTCCTGGCGCCGGATCAGGGTGAGGAAGGCCTGGTCCAGGTCGTCCGTGCCGGCGGCGGCCTTGACCGCGGCGGGGGTGTCGTCGGCGATCAGCGCGCCCTCGCGGATCAGCAGCAGCCGGTCGCACCGGTTCGCCTCGTCCATCACGTGGCTCGACACCACCAGCGTCGAACCGGCCTGCGCCATGCCGCGGAACTGCGCCCACAGCTCGTCGCGCAGCACCGGGTCCTGGCCGACCGTGGGCTCGTCCAGGATCAGCACCTTCGGCCGCCCGACCACCGCGCACGCCAGTGACGCCCGGCTGCGCTGCCCGCCGGACAGGTTCCCGACCAGCTGCCCCGCGGCCTCGGCCAGCCCCACATCGCGTACGGCCGCGTCGGCGTCGGACGCGCCCAGCCCGTAGAGCGCGGCGAAGTAGCGGGCGTTCTCGCGGACGGTCAGGTCGGCGTACACGCTGGGGGCCTGGGTGAGGTAGCCGATCTGTTTGCGCAGGTGCGCGTCGCCGGCCGGGCGGCCGAGCACGGTCACCGTGCCCGACTTGACCACCTGCACGCCGACGATCGCGCGCATCAGCGTCGTCTTGCCGCTGCCCGACGGCCCGAGCAGGCCGGTCACGCTGCCCTCCGGGATCGTGCAGCTCAGGCCGTGCAGCACCGGCCTGGCCCCCCGGTGTACGACGAGGTCGGCGACCTCGATCGCGGATGCCATGGGCGTCCTCCCTGTAATTCAACACTGATGAAATACAAGTTAAGGGCGGCCCCGGCGGTGGTCAAGTGGCGTTTGTTCGGGGGCAAGATCGCTGTCTCGTGTCAATAACTGCGGCCTGACTGCAGGTTTGGACACGAACTCGCGATCACCGCGCGGCCAACAACGCTGCTGCGCCGGGAAGGTCTGAATTGCACCTTCGGGTGCGGCGGGGCCCGGAAACGGCGCCGCCGCGCGCCCCGGCAGCGGAACGCGCGGCGGGCACCGTGTTTCAGAGAGCCAGTACGCGGTCGAGGAAGTTCTTGTAGCCGCGCATCGCGATCCGCATCGCCTCGGTGTCCGGCGTCGCCGTGCCCCGGCGCGGGTCGACGTCGCCCTGCTCGGCCAGCAGCGAGGCGGCCAGCGCCGCCACCGCCTCGTTGACCAGTTCGTGCGCGTCGTTCAGCGCCGCCTCCGGCTCGTCGACGAACCGGGACTGCACCTCGCGCCACGCCTCCCGGAAACGCTGCGCCTGCGCCGGCTCCCATACCGCGATGGGGTTCTCGGCCACGTCCCCCGGCCGCAGCGCGGTCGCGGCCGGTGCGACCAGCGCGAGCTCCCGCTCCTCCACGGGCTCCCCGGCCGCGGCAGCCACCGGCACCACGTCCACGCCAGGCCCCCCGGCCGGCGCGTCCAGCTCCATCTCCGCGTCCACCACCTCGTCGTCGGCCTCGGCCGGCTCCCCGGCCGCCGGGCCGCTCGCCGCGACGGCGGTGTGCTCGGCCTCCGCCTCCGCCTCGGGCGTGTCCGCTGCGTCAGCGGTGTCGTCCACAGCCGCCTCGGCTTCGGAGACGTCCGCTTCGTCCGCCTCGGCCTCGGGGACGTCAGCTTCGCCCGCCTCGGCTTCCGGGAGGTCCACTTCGTCGGCCGCGGCGTCGAGCTGCTCGCCCGCGTCCTCGCCCTCAACGGCCTCCGGCTCGCTCACGGCCTCGATCTCCGGCGCGGCCACCGCCTCGCGTGAGTCCTCGCCGTAGCTAACCACTTCCGGCACCTCGTCGCCGTCCGCTTCGGCCTCGGGCGCGTACGCGCTTCCGGTCTCCGCCTCCGGCCCGTCCACCTCATCCTTTTCCTGCGCGGCCACCTCGCCGTCGGACGCCTCGGCCGCGTCGGTCGCGGCTTCGGCGGTGATCTCGCCGTCAGCCTGTCCGTCGAGTTCATCCGCCGTCTCGGCCTCGGCCTCGGGAGCCGCCTCGGCGTCGGCTTCCGCTTCGGGAGCATCGGTCTCGTCGCTCTGAGCCTCGAGCGCCTCGTCAGCGTCGGCGGCGGCCACGGCCTCCGGCGCGTTGTCCGCCTCGGCCTCGGCCTCATACACGTCCTCGCCGTCCGCCTCCGCCTCGGGCGCGTCATCGCCGTCCGCCTCCGCGCCGAGGGCTTCGTCCGACTCGGCCTCAAGCGGCGCGGCCCCTTCGGTCTCCGCGTCGGCGGCTTCGTCCGACTCAGCCACGAGCTGCGCCGTTTCGTAGCTCTCCGCGTAGGCGGCCTCGTCCGACTCGGCCTCGGGCTGCGCGGTCTCGCCGGTCTCGCCGGTCTCGCCGGTCTCGGCGTCCGGGCCGTTCTCGGCCGCCGCGTCGAGGGACTCGTCGGCCTCCACGTCAGCCGGGTCCTCGGCCACCGGGTCGGCCGCGTCCTCGACCTGCGCGTCGGCCGGGTCTTCGGCCTGCGCGTCGGCCGGGTCCTCGGCCTGCGCGTCGGGCGCCTGGTCGGTATCGGCCGCGACGACGCCGTACCCGCCCTCGGGCACTTCGCCGGACTCCGCGTCGTCCGCCTGCGCGTCGGGGGCGTCGTCCGCATGCGAGTCAGGGGTGTCGTCGGTCTCGGCGTCGGGTTCGTCGGTGCCGGCCGGTGGGGCGACGGTCGGCAGCTCGCTGGTGTTCTCCAGCAGGGCGGCCTGCTCCTGCGGGCTCAGCTGGAGGGTGGGCTCCTGCTCGGCCTCCGCCTGCGGCGCGGGCTGCGGGGGCACGGGCGGGATGAAGGCGGGGATGCGTGGCGGCAGCGGGGCGAAGTGGGGGTTGGTCATACGAACCTCGGCTCTCGCGCGATGGGGGACAGCGCCACGACGGGCGCTCGCGTAGGTGCGGGCAACCTACCGCCGGGCACCCCGGCCGCGCGTCATCCCAGCGGCCGAAACTGTGACCGGGGCCACCTCGATCACTCGACTTGCCTGGCAGACAGTGGTATGCGCGGTCAAGATACGCACAGGTGCCAGGCAAGTCGGGCGATCATGCGGCAACAGGTGAGACGCCCGCCGCACCGGCGTGTCGATGTGATCTCGGGTGGGGGAGAATTCGCGGTGTGTCAGGGACCGAGCAGCTGGATCCGCGCATCGCGGCCCGCCTGAAGCGCGACCGCGACGGGCTCGTCGCGGCGGTGGTGCGCCAGTTCGACACCGGTGAGGTGCTGATGCTGGCCTGGATGGACGACGAGGCGCTGCGCCGCACCCTGTCCACGGGCCGGGCGACGTACTGGTCGCGCAGCCGGGGGGAGTACTGGGTGAAGGGCGCGACCTCGGGCCACCACCAGTTCGTGCGCTCGGTGGCGCTGGACTGCGACGGGGACGCGCTGCTGGTGAGCGTGGACCAGGTCGGCCCGGCGTGCCACACGGGCAGCCGGAGCTGCTTCACCGACGAGCTGGAGATCACCGCGGAGCGCCAGGAGATGACGGCATGAGCAACGCCGCGAGCAGCGGGGCGGTCAGCCCCGGCCTGGCCGGTTTCCGTGAGCGCGCCGCGCGCCGCCGGGTGGTGCCGGTGACCCGCCGGCTGCTGGCCGACGCGGAGACGCCGGTGGGGGTGTATCGCAAGCTGGCCGGCGGTCCGGGCACGTTCCTGCTGGAGTCGGCGGAGCAGGGCGCGGGCGCGGCGGGCACGGCCTGGTCGCGCTACTCGTTCATCGGGGTACGCAGTCTGGCCACCCTGACCGAGCGGGACGGGCAGGCGCACTGGCTGGGCAGCCCGCCGGACGGCGTGCCGGTGACGGGTGACCCGGTGGCCGTGCTGCGGGACACCGTGGCCGCGCTGACCGGCGACGACGCCGGGGACGAGGACCTGCCGCCGCTGACCGGCGGGCTGGTCGGCTTCCTGTCGTACGACCTGGTGCGCCGGTTCGAGCGGCTGCCGCAGCTGGCCCTGGACGATCTGCACGTGCCGGAGCTGGGGCTGTTCCTGGCGACCGACCTGGTGGTGCTGGACCACTTCCTGGGCCAGGCGATCGTGGTGGCCAACGCGGTGCTGCCCGAGCAGGCTGACGAGGAGCAGGTCGCGGCGGCGTACCATCACGCGATCGGGCGGCTGGACGCGATGACGACCGCGCTGTCCCGGCCGACCCCGCCGATGATCTCGACGGTGCAGCGGGTGCGGCCCGCGGAGCTGGTGTCGCGCACCGCGGCGGGGGAGTTCGGCAAGGCCGTGGAGGTGGCCAAGGAGGCGATCCGGGCCGGGGACTGCTTCCAGATCGTGGTGTCGCAGCGCTTCGAGACGAAGACCGACGCCGACCCGCTCGACATCTACCGGGTGCTGCGCGCGACCAACCCGAGCCCGTACATGTACCTGCTGCGCTTCGACGACTTCGACATCGTCGGGTCGTCCCCCGAGGCGCACGTGAAGATCACCAAGGGCGACGACGGGGTACGCCGTGGCCTGCTGCACCCGATCGCGGGCACCCGGCCCCGGGGCGAGTCGCCGGAGGCCGACGCCGCGCTGGCCGCCGAGCTGATCGCCGACCCGAAGGAGCGCTCCGAGCACGTCATGCTCGTCGACCTGGGCCGCAACGACCTGGGCCGGGTGTCGCGCGCGGGCACGATCGAGGTGCCGGAGTTCGCCATGGTGGAGCGCTACAGCCACGTCATGCACATCGTGTCGACGGTGGTCGGCGAGCTGCGCGCGGACTGCACGGCGCTGGACGCGCTGGCCGCGACGTTCCCGGCGGGCACGCTGTCGGGAGCGCCGAAGGTGCGCGCGATGGAGATCATCGAGGAGCTGGAGCCGACCCGGCGCGGCCTGTACGGCGGCACCGTCGGCTACTTCGGTTTCGGCGGCGACCTGGACATGGCGATCGCGATCCGGACCGCGCTGCTGCGCGGCGGCACGGCGTACGTGCAGGCCGGGGCGGGCGTGGTGGCCGACTCGGATCCGGCGTTCGAGGAGCAGGAGACCCGGAACAAGGCGATGGCGGTGCTCGCCGCGATCGCCACCGCGCAGACCCTCCAGGCGGCCCGATGAGCACCCGCGACACGGCCGCTCCGACGAGCGCCGACGATGCGAAGCGCGCCGCGGTGTGGCGTACCCGCATGGCGGTGGTCGCGGGCTTGGCGGTGCTGGCGCTGCTGTGGATTGTCCCCGGAGGGTCGGTCTCCTGGGTGCGGCCGGCGGTGCTGGCAGTGGCTGCTGGCGTGGTCGCGGTCTGGTACTGGCGGCGGTCGGGAAACCATGCGCGCCGTACCGCCCCAGCAGCGCCGCGGGTGGATAACACCCGCGACGTGTGGGACGCGCTCGATCGGGGCGAGGACCTGACCGTTGACATCTCCCTCCGCTGAAGCAGGAGGATTCCACCCTCGCGGGTTGAATTTTCTGCTTCGCAGACAACAGCCGATCCGGATTACCGGCGAGGGGCGGTGTACCGCCATCGGTCTTACACCGTCTCCACAGACGTCACTTCCCGCCAGCCCGGCGGTAGGCCCGACCGGCTTGGTTATCGCCGATGTGGACCCAAAGAAAATAGCACACCTGTTCGCATCTGCCACCTGGGTGGTTGGCGCGGTGACGAATCGGCGGTCCCGCTCCCGCTCCGCAGGAGTTCCGTATTCATCCCCGCCTGAAGGCAGGGCAACCACGGAGGTCTTCGATGATCCGGGGGTCTGACCGGGCGCTGATCGTCCGGGTCGACACGGGCACTGCCGAGCTGATCCCCGACCCCGATCTGCCCGACGCCTGGCTGCTGCGGCTGAACGGCACCGCCCAGTCGCACGTGAACCTGAACGATCCGACGCTGATCGCGTTCGACTACATCCGCCGCTTCGCCGACGTGATCGAGGCGGTGTGCCCGCCCGGCCCGCTCGACGTGCTGCACCTGGGCGGGGGAGCGATGACGCTGCCGCGCTGCCTGGCGGAGATGCGGCCGGGCAGCGGGCAGACGGTGGTCGAGCTGGACCGGGCCCTGGCCGAGCTGGTCGCCGCCCGGCTGCCGGTGGCCCAGGACGGCATCGAGCTGGTGGTGGCCGACGCGCGGGCGGCCCTGGAGCAGGCTGAGCCGGCCTCCGCGGACGTGATCGTCGCCGACATCTTCACCGGCGCGAAGGTGCCCCCGCACGTGACCACGGTCGAGTTCGCGCAGGCGGCGCGGCGGGCGCTGCGGCCGGGCGGCTGGTATCTGGCCAACGTCATGGACCTGGCCCCGCTGATGTTCGCCCGCCGCCAGGCGGCCACGCTGCGCGAGGTGTTCGGCGAGGTGGCGGTGGTGGGCGACGCGGCGCTGCTGCGCGGGCGGGGCACCGGCAACCTGCTGCTGGTCGCCGGGGACGATGCGGCGGGGGTGCGCGCGCTGGTGCGGCGCATCGCCGCCGACCCCACCCGGGCCCGGGTCGAGCACGGCCCGCGGCTGGCGGAGTTCGTGCGGAGCGTGCGCCCGCGATGGGATGAATGAATGCCTGGTGGCCGGTGCTCGGCCGGCTGTGCATGCCTGAGCAGCCAGCGGGTCGTCCATCGCGTGTCACCGGGTGCGGCATTATGCACTAGCCCATCAGGTGAGGCACGCCATACCCCGTTTACCTTGCGCGTGCGGCGGGTGCCTAGCATCTGCCCATGGCATCCGACGAGCTGAGCAGCATGGAGCCAGGCGAGCCGGCCCCGAGCGCATCGATGCGAGACCACGGCGGCAGCGTGCTCGACGAGATCATCGCGGGGGTCCGTGAGGACGTCGAGGCGCGCGAGCGCCTGGTCTCCATGGACGAGATCAAGAAGCGCGCGGCGGCGGCCCCGCCGCCCCTGGACGCGTACGCGGCCCTGCGCCGCGCGGGCGTCGGCGTGATCGCCGAGGTGAAGCGCTCGTCGCCCAGCAAGGGTGCCCTGGCGGAGATCCCCGACCCGGCCGAGCTGGCCGCGGAGTACGAGGCGGGCGGCGCCCGCGCGGTCAGCGTGCTGACCGAGGGCCGCTGGTTCGGCGGCTCCCTGGACGACCTCGCGGCGGTCCGCGCCCGCATCGGCATCCCGGTGCTGCGCAAGGACTTCGTCTGCTCGACGTACCAGGTGCACGAGGCGCGCGCGTTCGGCGCGGACCTGGTGCTGCTGATCGTCGCGGCGCTGGAGCAGAAGGTGCTGTCCGGCCTGCTCGACCGCATCGAGTCGCTGGGCATGACCCCGCTGGTCGAGGTGCACACCGAGGAGGAGGCCGACCGCGCCCTGGAGGCCGGCGCCCGCGTCATCGGCGTGAACGCCCGCAACCTGCGCACACTGGAGGTGGACCGGTCGGTGTTCGAGCGGATCGCGCCCGGCCTGCCCAACAGCGTCATCAAGATCGCTGAGTCGGGCGTCCGGGGTCCGCTGGACCTGATCAAGTACGCCTCGGCGGGCGCCGACGCGGTCCTCGTCGGCGAGGGCCTGGTCACCCAGAAGAGCCCGCGCGACGCGGTCGCGGAGCTCGTCAACGCGGGCAACCACCCCGCGACGCCGCGCCCCGCCCGCTGACGCGCACACCCCTCGCCTGACCGCCCCTGCGCCTGCGGGGCGGCTGACGCCGAAGGAGGGGCACATGTTGCCCGACGACCGGGGCCACTTCGGCCCGTACGGCGGCCGGTTCGTTCCGGAGGCGCTCATCGCGGCGCTCGACGAGCTGGACGCCCACTACCGCAAGGCCATGGCGGATCCCGAGTTCACCGGCGAATTCGAGCGGATGCTGCGCGAGTACGCGGGCACCCCGTCCCTGCTCTACGACGCCACCCGGCTGTCGGAGCGGGTCGGCGGCGCGCGCATCCTGCTCAAGCGCGAGGACCTCAACCACACCGGCGCCCACAAGGTGCGCAACGTGCTCGGCCAGGCGCTGCTCACCAAGCGCATGGGCAAGACCCGCGTGATCGCGGAGACCGGCGCGGGCCAGCACGGCGTCGCCAGCGCCACCGCCGCGGCGTACCTCGACCTCGAGTGCGTCGTCTACATGGGCGAAGTCGACACCAAGCGCCAGGCCCTGAACGTGGCCCGGATGAAGATGCTCGGCGCCACCGTCATCCCGGTCACCACCGGCTCGAAGACGCTCAAGGACGCGATCAACGAGGCGCTGCGCGACTGGGTCACCAACGTCGACGAGACCCACTACCTGCTGGGCACCGCGGCCGGGCCGCACCCGTTCCCGGCGATGGTGCGCGACTTCGTGCGCGGCATCGGCGTCGAGGCCCGCGCCCAGTGCCTGGACAAGACCGGCGCGCTGCCGGACGCGGTCGCGGCCTGCGTCGGCGGCGGCTCCAACGCCATCGGCATGTTCCACGCCTTCGTGCCCGACGCCGACGTGCGCCTCTACGGCTTCGAGGCGGGCGGCGACGGCGTCGAGACCGGCCGCCACGCCGCCAGCATCACCGGCGGCAGCCACGGCGTGCTGCACGGCTCCCGGTCGTACCTGCTGCAGGACGAGGACGGCCAGACCATCGAGTCGCACTCGATCTCGGCCGGCCTGGACTACCCGTCGGTCGGCCCCGAGCACGCCTGGCTGCACGACCAGGGCCGGGCGCGCTACCAGCCGGTCACCGACGCCGAGGCGATGGACGCGTTCGCGCTGCTGTGCCGCACCGAGGGCATCATCCCGGCGATCGAGAGCGCGCACGCGCTGGCCGGCATGATCCGCGAGATCCCGGCGCTGCGCGCCGAGCTGGGCCGGGAGCCGACGGTCATCGTGAACCTGTCCGGCCGCGGCGACAAGGACATGCACACCGCGGGTGAGTACTTCGGGCTGTTCGACGGCGAGGTAATCGGATGAACGTGACCACCGCCTACGAGAAGGCGCGGGCCGAGGGCCGGGCGGCGCTGGTCGGCTACCTGCCCGCCGGGTTCCCGTCGGTGGCCGGGGGCATCTCCGCGGTCAAGTCGATGATCGAGGCCGGGGTGGACCTGGTGGAGATCGGCCTGCCGTACTCCGACCCGGTCATGGACGGCCCTGTCATCCAGCGCGCCACCGAGCAGGCGCTGGCGGGCGGCGTACGCACCCGTGACGTCATCGCCACCGTCGAGGCCGTGTCCGGCGCGGGCGTGCCCGTGCTGGTGATGAGCTACTGGAACCCGATCGAGAAGTACGGCGTCGACGCGTTCGCCCGCGACCTCGCCGCGGCCGGCGGCGCCGGGCTGATCACGCCCGACCTCATCCCCGACGAGGCGGACGAGTGGCTGACCGCCTCCGACCAGCACCACCTGGACCGGGTGTTCCTGATCTCGCCCTCGTCGACCGACGAGCGCATCGCGATGACCGTGCGGCACTGCCGCGGGTTCGTGTACGCGACCGCGGTCATGGGCGTGACCGGCGCCCGCGACGCCACCTCCACCGCCGCGCCGACCCTGGTCGCGCGGGCCAAGAAGGTCTCCGGCAGCCTCCCCGTGGGCGTCGGTCTGGGGGTACGCAGCGGCGTGCAGGCCGCCGAGGTGGGCGCCTACGCCGACGGCGTCATCGTCGGCAGCGCTCTGGTCTCGGCGCTGGCCGAGGGCGGCGAGCCGGCCCTGCGCACGCTCACTCACGATCTGCGCGCCGGCCTGACCCCCTGACGACCCGCCCCACCCCCCTTCCGTCCGGGAAATCCGGGGTGGGCGGGGGGTGGGGATCGACGGGCCGGGACGGTAGGGTTTGCGCTCGTGAACCTCGCCTCCATCCCGTCCCCGTCCACGGCGGTCTGGCACCTCGGACCGGTGCCGCTGCGGGCGTACGCGCTGTGCATCATCGCGGGCATCGTGCTCGCCTGCATCGTCACCGACCGGCGGATGCGCAGCCGGGGTGCCCCGCCGTGGGCCGTGCTCGACATCGCCGTGTGGGCGGTGCCGTTCGGCATCGTCGGCGCCCGCATCTACCACGTGCTCAGCTCTCCGGACGCCTACTTCGGCGAGGGCGGCGAGCTGGTCAAGGCGCTCTACGTCTGGGAGGGCGGCCTCGGCATCTGGGGCGGCGTCGCGGGCGGCGCGCTCGGCGCCTGGCTGGCCTGCCGCCAGCTCGGCATGTCGTTCAGCTTCGTGGCCGACTGCATCGCCGTGGGCCTGCCGCTGGCGCAGGCCGTGGGCCGCCTCGGCAACTGGTTCAACAACGAGCTGTACGGCGGCAGGACGGACCTGCCGTGGGGCCTGCAGGTCCACGTCATGTCGGACACCACCCCGGGCCAGGCCATGGTCGGCCCGGACGGCGAGCCGGAGCTGCGCGAGGGCCTCTACCACCCGACGTTCCTCTACGAGCTGCTGTGGAACCTCGGCGTCGCGGGCGTCGTGTACTGGCTGGACAAGCGCTACAAGTTCGGCAAGGGCCGCGCGTTCGCGCTCTACGTGATGCTCTACACGCTCGGCCGGGGCTGGATCGAGGCCATGCGCACCGACCCGGCGACCATGATCGGCGGCCTGCGCCTCAACGTGTGGACCTCGATCATCGTGTTCCTGGCCGCCGCGGCGTACTTCTTCCTCGTCAAGGGCGTCCAGGAGTTCCTGATCCCGAACGTCGACGCCGAGGGCGAGCCCGTCAAGGGCTTCCAGACCGTCACCGAGGAGCAGTACCAGGCCTTCCTCGCCGATGGCAGCCGCCCCGACGCGATCACGGACACCCCGTCGGACGGGACCGGCGACGAGCCGGGCGGCCCGGCCGACGAGGCGGACTCGGACGGGCCAGCCGACCTGCCCGCCCAGAAGACCGCGGCGAAGGGCTGAGCCACATGCGCAGCGCGGTGGTGGTCGGAGCGGGCGTCGGCGGCCTCGCCACGGCGGGCGCCCTCGCCCGGACCGGATGGCGGGTCACCCTGCTGGAGCGCGCGGACCGGCTGCGTGCCGAGCCCGCCGCGCTGCTGCTGTGGCCCAACGCCGTCGCCGCGCTGCGTTCCCTCGGCCTCGGCACCGGGCTCGGCGCCATCGCCACCCCGGTGCCGGTGGGCGGCCTGCGCCGCGCCGACGGGCAGTGGCTGGCCCAGCCCTCCGCGGCGAGCGCCACCGCGACCCCGGTCGTGGTGCACGCCGAGGACCTGCACGACACCTTCATCGCCGGGCTCGGCGACCACATCGAGATCCGCACCGGCATCACCGTGCGCACCATGCACGCCCGCCCCGGTGACCGGCCCGCCGTCGGCGACGGCCGGCACACCTGGGAGGCCGACGTCATCGTCGCGGCCGACGGCGCCGACAGCACCCTGCGGGCCCGGCTCGCGCCGCAGTCGATCGCGGTCAGCTCCGGATACGCCGCCTGGCGCGCCGTCATCCCGTGGTATCGCGCGCCCAAGCTGCCCGAAGACCTGGTCCTGGCGGGGGAGACGCTGAGCGGCGGCTACCGCTTCCTGGCCGCCTCGCTCGGCGACCGGGGCAGTTCCGGCGCGTCCAGCCGGGGCGGCATCTACTGGACCGCCACCGTGGCCGGTGCCGCCCGGCCCGAGCCCAAGGCCACCCAGCTGACCCTGCTCAAGCGCTGGTTCGCGGGCTGGCACGCGCCCATCTCGGATCTGCTCGCCGCGACCGAGCCCGACGACCTCGTCCAGCAGGACGGGCGGCAGCTGCGGCCGCTGCCCTCGGAGCTGGCGTTCCCCGTCGGGACCGGCGGGTTCGCGCTGGTCGGCGACGCCGCGCACGCCATGCCGCACCACCTGGCCCAGGGTGCCGGCCTGGCCCTGGAGGACGCGGCCACGCTGCGCGCCCTGCTGCTGCCGGCGATCCCCGGCCCTGGCTGCAACGCGGCGCTGGCGGCGTACTCGGCCGCGCGCCGGGCACGGGCGGCGCAGGTGGTCCGGCAGACCCAGCGCGTCGGCGCGGTGCTCGCCCCGCGCGGCAACCTGGTCACCCGGGCTCGCGACCGCGCCTTCGGCGCCCTGGCCCCGCGCGTCCTCGACAAGGCCGCCGCCGTCGCCGCCGACTGGCAACCCCCCACCACCTGACGGGGCCACCCGACGGCCCACACCACCGCCCTCCACCAGCCACCGCGCGATCCCCGCCGCCGCACCACGCCGCCACCCGCGCGCCCCGCGCCGTGCCACCCGCGCCCGCGCGCCCCGCGCCGCGCCGCGCCGCGCGCCATGATCGCGGTCTCGTGTCGGAATGTGGGGCTGGACGCAAGGTTCTGACACGAGACAGTGATCTTCGCGCGGGGTGTGCTCTGTGGGGAACTCCGCGGCCAGGTGATGATCGCGGGCTCGTGTCGGATTGTGGGGCTGGACCGCAGGTTGTGACACGAGACCGCGATCATGAGCTGGCCCCGCGACCTCGCCCACCATGATCGCGTCGATCTTGCGCGAAGTGTTGCCCTTATGGGCGATATGGGCGTGTCGTACCCACAGTTCGCGCAAGATCGGCGCGTCAGGGGCAGGGCTGGCTGACCCGGCGAGTCGTTGCCGGGTCAGAGTTCGGGGCCGGGTTTCATGTCGTTGCGGAGGGCGGTGGCTTTCTTGGTGAGGCGGTCGGCGGCTTCCTCGGCGGTGACCTTGGTGCCGGGTTTGACGTCCTGCGGGGTCTCGCCGGGGTACTTCGGCTGGACCATCGTGTCGCCGCGGGCCTTGGTGAGCGCGGCGGCCGTCTCCTGCTCGGCGGCGCGGGCCTTGAGGTGCGCCGACACCCGGGTGCTCTCCTCCTCGATCCGGCCGAGGGCGCGTTCCCAGCGGGAGCGCATCGGGCCGATCAGGCCGCCGCCCACGCCGACGATCAGGATGCCGGAGATGGTGGCGAGGATGGCGACGAGCACCGGCGTGGTGATGGTGGTGGCGATGCCGGCCTGGTTGAGCGCGGCGATGGCGCCCAGCGCGATGATCGCGACCTGGGCGATCCGGCCCACGGTACGCCCGTACGAGAAGTGCGACAGCGCGTTGCTGATGACGTTGAAGACGGCGTTCGCGATGGCCACCGCCACCACGATGATCACGCAGGCGACGATGAGGCGCGGCAGCCAGGCGATCACGTCGTCGATCAGGTTGCTGATCGGGTTGGGCCCGAACACGCTGAACGCGAGCTGGAACGTGAACAGCAGCAAGGCGTAGTAGACCACCATGCCGACCAGCCCGCTGGGGGTGTACCGGCCGGTCCACCGGTCCATGCCGGTGCGCTGCGCCAGGTGGTTGAACCGGACCTTGGCCAGGCCCTTGTCGACGAGTGTGCCGATCACCTTGGCGATGATCCAGCCGATGACCAGGATGGCGGCGCAGGCGAGGATCTTGAGGCCGATGTACGCCAGCGCACCCAGCGTGACCTGCAGAGTCGGGTTCACGGTCGTCCCCCTCGGTCCAAGCGGACGTGCTCAGCCGCAGACTACGGCGGGGCGGGGACCGGTGATCGCGGTTTCGGATCTAAACATCCATCGGAGCCGCACTTCGCGGCACAGATCAGCGATCATCGAAGGGCTGCGGTGGGGCGTCGCGCCGTTAACCTCGGCGACGCGCCCGACACGCGCGGGAAACGTTTCGGTCACGTGACCGGGTGCAGGTGATCAGCCTGCGGCGGCCCGTCCCTTTACCTACTAACTGGGAAGTAGCTTCTCACCATGTGGACGTGTGATCAATCTGTGTCTGGTGGACACCCAGGCCGTTTAACGTAGACTCAACACTCACAGACTCGTCCCCATACTCGTGCGAACCGCGCGAGGGAGTCCGTGCACCGCTGAACCTGCGGGTTCACTCAAGGGCCGACGTCGTCCCGCTCGGATAGGACCGTTAACGAACCCGGCACGCCCCCGCGCCATCGCCGTCGCGGCTTGCAGGCATTCCACCCGTTCGTGGCCGATACCGAATGATCTCTCTCCCCGTGACGACAGGAGGCCCGGTGGCATCGCCATACCCGCACCCCCTGCAGCCTGGTAAGCCGGCCGCGACGCAGCCTGCCCTGACGGCGGCCCCGGCCGCAGTGGGTCTCTACGACCCCGCCTTCGAGCACGACTCCTGTGGTGTCGCGTTCGTCGCCGACGTGCACGGCCGCCGCAGCCACGACGTGGTCGCCCGGGGCCTGTCGGCGCTGTGCCGGCTTGACCACCGCGGCGCCCGCGGCGCCGAGACCACGACCGGTGACGGCGCGGGCATCCTGCTGCAGGTGCCGGACGCGTTCCTGCGCGAGGTGGTGGACTTCCCGCTGCCGCCCGCCGGGCAGTACGCGACCGGCCTGGTCTTCCTGCCGGTCAACGGCGCCGACGAGGCCCGCGCGCTGACCGTGCTGGAGAAGTACGCACTGGTCGAGGGCGCGCAGATCCTCGGCTGGCGCGACGTGCCGGTGGAGGCCGAAGGGCTGGGCGCCACCGCGGAGAACGCGCGCCCGCGCATCCGCCAGGTGTTCCTCAGCGCGCACAGCATCGCCGGGCACCGCTACGGCGAGCCGCTCAGCGGCCTGGAGCTGGAGCGCGTGGCGTACTGCGTGCGCAAGCAGACCGAGCGGGAGACCCGCGAGCGCGGCGTCCCGCTGTACTTCCCCTCGCTGTCCGGCCGCACCATGACCTACAAGGGCATGCTCACGCCGGACCAGCTGGGCACCTTCTTCCCGGACCTGTCCGACCCGCGCGTGGTGAGCGCGATCGCGCTGGTGCACTCGCGGTTCTCCACGAACACGTTCCCGAGCTGGCCGCTGGCGCACCCGTACCGGTTCATCGCGCACAACGGCGAGATCAACACCATCCGGGGCAACAAGAACTGGATGCAGGCCCGCGAGGCGCTGCTGGCCAGCCCGCTGCTGCCCGGCAACCTGCGCCGGCTGTTCCCGATCTGCACGCCGGAGGCGTCCGACTCGGCCAACTTCGACGAGGTGCTGGAGCTGCTGCACCTGGCCGGGCGCAGCCTGCCGCACGCGGTGCTGATGATGATCCCGGAGGCGTGGGAGAACGACCCGGTGATGGACCCCGCGAAGCGGGCGTTCTACCAGTTCCACGCGAGCCTGATGGAGCCGTGGGACGGCCCGGCGAGCGTCGCGTTCACCGACGGCACCGTGGTCGGCGCCGTGCTGGACCGCAACGGCCTGCGCCCGGGGCGCTGGTGGCGCACCGAGGACGGCCTGGTCGTGCTGGGCAGCGAGGCGGGCATGCTCGACCTCGACCCGGCCACCGTGGTCGCCAAGGGCCGCCTGGAGCCGGGGAAGATGTTCCTGGTCGACACGGAGGCGGGCCGGGTCATCTCCGACGAGGAGATCAAGAGCGAGCTGGCCGCCGAGGCGCCGTACGCGGAGTGGCTGCACGGCGGGCTGATGCACCTGGAGGGCCTGCCCCAGCGCGAGCACATCGTCTACACCCACGACTCGGTGCAGCGCCGCCAGCAGACCTTCGGCTACTCGGAGGAGGAGCTGAAGATCCTGCTCGCGCCGATGGCGCGGGCCGGCGCCGAGCCGCTGGGCTCGATGGGCACCGACACCCCGATCTCGCCGCTGTCCACCCGGCCGCGGCTGCTGTACGACTACTTCCATCAGATCTTCGCGCAGGTCACCAACCCGCCGCTGGACGCGATCCGGGAGGAGATGGTCACCAGCCTCTCGCTGACCATCGGCCCTGAGGGCAACCTGCTGGACCCGAACGCGTCGAGCTGCCGCCAGATCGTCCTGCCGTACCCGATCATCGACAACGACGAGCTGGCGAAGATCCTCTCCATCGACGAGGACGGCAACCTGCCCGGCTTCAAGGCGGTGCGGGTGTCGGGCCTGTACCCGCTGCGCGACGGCGCGGACGGGCTGAAGGCCCGGCTGACCGAGATCCGCCGGCACGTGTCCGAGGCGATCGAGGACGGCGTGCGCATCCTGGTGCTGTCGGACCGCGACTCCACCGCCGACCTGGCGCCGATCCCGTCGCTGCTGCTCACCGCGGCGGTGCACCAGCATCTGGTACGCGAGCAGACGCGCACCCAGGTCGCGCTGATCGTCGAGTCCGGCGACTGCCGCGAGGTGCACCACGCCGCGGTGCTGGTCGGCTACGGCGCCGCCGCGGTGAACCCGTACCTGGCGTTCGAGAGCGTCGAGGACCTGATCACCACCGGCGCGCTGCCGAACATCGCGCCCGAGAAGGCCGTGCGCAACGTCGTCAAGGCGCTGGGCAAGGGCATCCAGAAGATCATGTCGAAGATGGGCATCTCGACCGTGTCGTCGTACTGCGGCGCGCAGGTGTTCGAGGCGGTCGGCCTGTCCGCGCAGCTCGTCGAGCGGTACTTCACCGGCACCCCGAGCCGTATCCAGGGCATCGGGCTCGCGGAGATCCACGCCGAGGTCGCCGCGCGCCACGCGGTGGCGTACCCGACCAACCCGGCCGAGCAGACGCACCGGCGCCTGGAGGTCGGCGGCGAGTACCAGTGGCGCCGCGAGGGCGAGATCCACCTGTTCAACCCGGAGACGGTGTTCCTGCTCCAGCACGCCACCCGCTCCGGCCAGTACGACGTGTTCCGGCGCTACACCGAGAAGGTCGACGGCCTCGCGGCCCAGGCCGGTTCGCTGCGCGGGCTGTTCCGCTTCAAGGACGCGACGCCGATCCCGATCGAGGAGGTCGAGCCGGTCACCGAGATCGTGAAGCGGTTCGCCACCGGCGCGATGTCGTACGGCTCCATCTCGGCCGAGGCGCACGAGACCCTGGCCATCGCGATGAACCGGATCGGCGGCAAGTCGAACACCGGCGAGGGCGGCGAGGACGTCGAGCGCCTCTACGACCCGGCCCGCCGCTCGGCGGTCAAGCAGGTCGCCTCCGGCCGCTTCGGCGTGACCACGGAGTACCTGGTGCACGCCGACGACATCCAGATCAAGATGGCGCAGGGCGCCAAGCCCGGCGAGGGCGGCCAGCTGCCCGGCAACAAGGTGTGGCCGTGGATCGCCAAGACCCGGCACGCCACCCCGGGCGTCGGCCTGATCTCGCCGCCGCCGCACCACGACATCTACTCGATCGAGGACCTGGCGCAGCTGGTGTACGACGTCAAGTGCGTCAACCCCGGCGCGCGGGTGCACGTCAAGCTGGTCAGCGAGGTCGGCGTCGGCACGGTCGCGGCGGGCGTGGCCAAGCTGAAGGCCGACGTCATCCTGATCTCCGGCCACGACGGCGGCACCGGCGCGTCCCCGCTGAACTCGCTCAAGCACGCGGGCACCCCGTGGGAGCTGGGCCTGGCCGAGACGCAGCAGACGCTGCTGCTCAACGGGCTGCGCGACCGGGTCACCGTGCAGGTCGACGGCCAGCTCAAGACCGGCCGCGACGTGATCGTGGCGGCGCTGCTGGGCGCGGAGGAGTTCGGCTTCGCCACCGCCCCGCTGATCGTCGAGGGCTGCATCATGATGCGGGTCTGCCACCTGGACACCTGCCCGGTCGGCATCGCCACGCAGAACCCGGTGCTGCGCGAGCGCTTCACCGGCAAGCCGGAGTTCGTGGAGAACTTCTTCTGGTTCCTGGCCGAGCAGGTGCGCGAGCAGCTGGCGGCGCTGGGCCTGCGCAGCATCGACGAGGCCGTGGGCCGGGTCGACCTGCTGGACCTGGTGCCCGCGACCGAGCACTGGAAGGCGCACGGGCTGGACCTGTCGCCGGTGCTCGCGGCCCCCGGCTCGCCGTACGGCGACGCGCCCCGCAAGGTGCGCGAGCAGGACCACGGCCTGGACGCGTCGCTGGACAACGTGCTGCTGCGCCACGCCGAGCCGGCGCTGGTGGGCGGCACCCCGGTGCGCTTCGACGTGGCCGTGCGCAACGAGCACCGCAGCGTCGGCGCGATGCTGGGCGGTGAGGTCGTGCGGCGCGCGGGCGGGGCGGGCCTGCCCGACGGCACCATCGACGTGACCCTGCACGGCACGGCCGGGCAGTCGTTCGGCGCGTTCGTGCCGCGCGGTGTCACGCTGCGCCTGATCGGCGACACCAACGACTACGCGGGCAAGGGCCTGTCCGGCGGGCGGCTGATCGTGCGCCCGGACGCGCGCAGCCCGTTCGCGGCGGAGGACCAGATCATCGCGGGCAACACCCTGCTGTACGGCGCGACCTCGGGTGAGGCGTACCTGCGCGGCCGGGTGGGCCAGCGGTTCGCCGTCCGCAACTCGGGCGCGACCGCGGTGGTCGAGGGCGTGGGCGACCACGGCTGCGAGTACATGACCGGCGGCACCGTGGTGGTGCTCGGCCCGACCGGGCGCAACTTCGCCGCGGGCATGTCCGGCGGCGCGGCGTTCGTGCTCGACCTGGACCCGCTGCTGGTCAACCGGGAGCTGGTCGACCTCGGCGAGGTGGACGAGGTCGCCGCGGAGGGCCTGTTCGAGCTGGTCGAGCGGCACTTCCAGGAGACGGGGTCGGCGGTGGCGGAGAAGCTGCTGGCCGACTGGGCGGGCAGCGCGGAGCGCTTCACCGCCGTGATCCCGCGCGACTACAAGCGCGTGATCGAAGCCATGCGGGCCGCCGAGGCTGCCGGCCGCGACATCGACGCCGCGGTCATGGAGGTGGCACGTGCCTGACCCGAACGGTTTCCTGCGCTACGGCCGGCGTATGCCGGCCCGCCGGCCGGTCCCGGTGCGCATCATGGACTGGCGCGAGGTGTATCCCTCCGCCGACGACGAGCTGATCCGCGAGCAGGCGGGGCGCTGCATGGACTGCGGCATCCCGTTCTGCCACGAGGGCTGCCCGCTGGGCAACCGCATCCCGGACTGGAACGACCTGGTCCGCACCGGCAACTGGAACGCCGCGATCCAGTCGCTGCACAGCACGAACAACTTCCCGGAGTTCACCGGGCGGCTGTGCCCGGCGCCCTGCGAGGCGTCGTGCGTGCTGGCCATCGCCGACGACGCGGTGACCATCAAGCAGGTCGAGGTCGAGATCATCAACCGGGCGTACGTCAACGGCCGGGTCCGCCCGCAGCCCGCGACGACCCCGTCCGGCAAGACCGTCGCCGTGGTCGGCTCCGGGCCGGCCGGGCTCGCCGCCGCGCAGCAGCTCGCGCGGGCCGGGCACACCGTCACCGTGTACGAGCGCGACGACGCGATCGGCGGCCTGCTGCGCTACGGCATCCCGGACTTCAAGCTGGAGAAGCACCACATCGACGCGCGCGTCGAGCAGCTGCTGGCCGAGGGCGTCACCTTCCGCACCGGCGTGAACGTCGGCGTGGACGTGCCCGCGGCGCAGCTGCGCGCCGAGCACGACGCGGTGCTGCTGGCCACCGGCGCGCTGGCCGGCCGCGACACGGACACCCCGGGCCGCGAGCTGTCCGGCATCCACATGGCGATGACGCACCTGGCGCAGGCCAACGTGGCCGTCGCCGGGGGACCGCAGCCGGAGATCACCGCGGCGGGCAAGCACGTGGTCATCATCGGCGGCGGCGACACGGGGGCGGACTGCCTGGGCGTCGCCCACCGGCAGGGCGCCGCCTCGGTGCTTCAGCTCGACCGCTACCCGCAGCCTCCGGACGCCCGCGACGAGGCGCGCGACCCATGGCCGACCTGGCCGTGGATCCTGCGCAACTACGCGGCGCACGAGGAGGGCGGCGAGCGGGCGTTCTCGGTCGCGGTGCAGCGCTTCGTCGGCGACGACCAGGGCCGCGTCCGCGCGATCGTGTTGGTGGACGTCGTCGTCGAGCGGGTGAACGGGCGCGGCGTGGTGACCGAGGTGGCCGGCACCGAGCGCGAGGTCCCGGCGGACCTGGTGCTGCTCGCCATCGGCTTCGAGGGCACCGACGCGACCGAGGCGCTCGCGCAGCTGGGCCTGGCGCGCAGCCCGCGCGGCACGGTCGAATGCGGGCCGGACTGGCAGACCCCGGCCGAGGGCGTCTTCGTGGCCGGCGACGCGCACAAGGGCGCCTCGCTGATCGTGTGGGCGATCGCCGAGGGCCGCAGCGCCGCCGCCGCGATCCACCGCTACCTCGGCGGCGAGGGCAGCCTCCCCGCCCCGGTGGCCCCCTCCTCCCGCCCCCTCATCCCCGCCTAGACAAAAGGAAGGGCACCTTCTTAACGCTATGCGTAGAAGAAGGTGCCCTTCTTAACTCTTCAGGTTCAGCGGTGCGCCGGGTCGCGGCCGTTGCCGTTGTTGCGGCGCACCGGCAGCACGGTGACGTTGTCGGCCTGCATCCGGGTCACCACCTCGAACAGCTCCTCCTGGTCCTCGCGCAGCAGTTCCACCATCGCGCTGAGCTTGCCCAGGTCTTCGCGTACGTGCAGGTGGGGCACCTCACCGCCGACGGTGGCGGGGCCCGTCGCCTCCTCCAGGATCTTGCTGTACTGCGAGAGCTGCTGGACGATGTCGCTCAGCGCGGTGATCACGATGCGCATGTGCTCGCCCCGCTGGTGGTCGCGGGCCAGCTGGGCGATCTCGTGCTCACGCAGCCGGTCGACGATGTGCTGGTTGGACAGCGCCACGGCGCCGGCCAGCATCAGCACCACCCCCAGGGTGGTGGCCGCGATGACCCGGGCCATCATGGCCATGTCTTGATCGATGTTCGGCGTGGCGGGCCAGACGATCAGGTAGGCCACGAGCACCAGAATGAGAGTGAGTCCGCCCATGCACAGCCAGAACGCCCCACTCTTGACTTTGACAATCACCTGTCTTCCCTTCCGGGACAGCCGGGCGTCGGGCGTACGCGCCGAATATCTACGAGCACTCAGCGTGCGCTGAGAAGTGCCGCGTGCGCTAGTAACAGAGAGCGAATTCAATCGCAGCGCCAAATTCTGGACTGCAGGACAACGCGCCATCGTCCGGACGTCTCGACTCTGGGCGCTGAGGACATCACCGATTCAAAGAAGACGCATGTTGCAATTCGCACGTGCACGCTACAACTAAAAGTCCGTATAAAAACGACTGTATACCAACGATTCGCCCGTCGCTCATCGCGAGCAACCCAAAGGACATCGATGCACATTAACGAGTTGTTACATCTAAACGGACAGACCACTGCTGTTTTCAATCACACTGCGTGATAGTCGATCACTCTAGGCTGATCAGTTCATCAGCGCGAGCATGGTGGTGAATACTCCGAAGGAGACGAACACCCCCAGACCGAACACGACGCCCTCGGTGAACAGGAGCAGCAGCGCGACCATCCTGCGGCCGCCGTGCCGGCGGCGGTAGAGCTCCGTTGCCATGGCCCACCCTCTCAGCGTGGCACCCAGCCGTGCTTGACCAGCAGCGCCGCCACGTCCTCGCGCAGGTAGCGGCGGTGCCCGCCGGCGGTGCGGGTGACGCGCAGCAGGCCGCGATCGGCCCAGCGCTTGACCGTCTTGCGGTCCACCGGCAGCAGTGCGAGCACCTCGGCCGGCGTCATCATCTCGCGGCGGCCCACCCGCACGCCCGCCCCGTCGCGCAGCCCCGCCGCGTAGGTGGCGGCCAGCACCGCCTGCAGCTTAGGGGACAGCTCGTCGCCGTCGTACGCCCGCAACGCCAGCTCCCGCACGTGCGCGGGCAGCCGGGGGACCGGCGCCGCCTGCTCAGACACCGGCGTGCTCCTTCGTCCTGGGGCGGCCCGGCCCGCGTGCCGCGGCGAGTTCGGCGTGCAGCGCCACCGCCTCGCCGCGGTAGCGGTCCCGCTCGCGGCACGCGCGCCGGGCCAGTTCCTCGGCCTGCCGGGCCAGCAGGCTCTCCGCGACCAGCGCCGTACGCAGCGCGCTGACCTCCACCCCCGACCGCATGGCCTCCCGGTCGCACAACCGGACCAGCCAGCGGATCCCCCATGTCCAGGTCATCACAGGTACGCCTGCCGCGAGGACGGGACCTGCGGGTACGCCCCGGTGGCGGTGTGCCGCCCGCGGTAGTCGACCGCCGGGTACGGCGGCACCGCGTCCAGATACGCGGTCACCTCCGGGTCGGCCTCCGGCCGGCGCAGTGCCGGCACCGCGGCCGTACCCTGCGCGGGGGCGGGTGCGGGGACCGGATCGCCGGCCGGGCCGGTGGAACGCCACCGGGATCCACCCGGCCGGCGCCGGTGCAGGGCGCGGCGCCAGAACGCGATCACCGCGCGGCGCCGCGCCGCCTGTGCCTGGTCGGGGTCGTCGGCAGTCCACCACTGCCCGTCCCCGTCGCTGCCGCCGTCCACCCGGTCGAGGATCAGCTTCGCCTCCTCGACCATCGTCAACCGCTCACGCAGCAGGAACAGCGTGGCAGCGAAGCTCACCGCGATCACCGCACCGGTGTAGAGGGTGAGGAAGGTCGGTGTGAGCGTCATGACCTGCTCTCCTCGAAACCGTCGGGCAGCAGCCGGCCCAGCATCCGCACCGCGCGGCACTGCAGCGCCTTGACCGCGCCCTCGCTCTTGCCCATGGAACGCGCGGTCTCCGCGGTGGACAGGCCGACCAGGAAACGCAGCGCGATGCAGCGCTGCTGCGAGGGGTTGAGCTTCTTGACCGCTTCGAGCAGGGCGAGGTTGTTGACGTGGTCCATGGCGACCCGGTCCGGAGCGCCGTCGAGGCTGTACTCCTCCTGGTCGAAGTCGAGGACCTCACCGGTGATCTCGAAGCGGTACCGGCCGGACTTGTAGTAGTCGGCCACGATGTGCCGCGCGATGGTGATGAGCCAGGCGGCGAAGTCCCGTCCCTGCCAGCGCACGCTGCCGATCCGCTTGAGCGCGCGCAGGAAGGTGTCGGACGTCAGGTCCTCGGCGGTGGGGCTGTGCCGGACCCGGAAGTAGATGAAGCGGAAGACCGCGGGGGCGTACTGCGTGTAGATCTTCCCGAACGCCTCGGTGTCGCCCTGCTGAGCTCGCTCGACCAGATCCCAGACGTACGACTGCTCCTCGGGCACCGCCCCGGCGGACGGGGTGGTGCGGCTGTCCGGCGTGACCGCGGTCGGGCTCATCCGCGCGACACCCGGCCTTTGTGTGTCATGAGCACGTAACTTGCTCCTCTTCTCAAACGGGGGGGATCCCTCGGTGGGGGCCCGCCGGACCGGGGTTCACGATCCGGCGGGCCCGGGTGGGCCGCCCAGTGCCTTGGGCGGCCCACCGCGAGGGGGGCGCAGCGGCGAACCGCTGCGGCACGGCCGGCGGATCAGTGACGGTGACGCGGTCCGGGCGCGGACCACGTTGTTTGCGGGCGACGCACCGTCATCTAGATCTGTCGGTCCTGTGCTGGTCGTCACGATAACCGTCGTCCATAGACGACGCAAGCGGCGACGTCTCAAACTGTCTATTACCCCCTAACGGGTGACGGTGGAGGACCCTGCCACGCGCTTAACCACTGGCTTTCCAGGAAGTGAGACGTCATCTGAATGCGACGCCATGCCTATAGAACCGCACCGGAACCCGCCGTTAATCTGTTAGGTATGGGCGACGTAGCACGGCTGAGACCGCAACCGGTCAGCGAATGGGGCAGATACCTCCGGCGCATGTGCGACCGGCCGGAGTGGTCGGTGGCCAAGCTGGCCCGCGAGTCCGGCATCGCCCGGCAGACGATCTTCGACTGGATGAAGGCCCCCGACGGCGGCGACTCGGTGACCATCGGCTCGGTGCGCCGGGTCGCCGACGCGCTCGGCGACGACATCGTGAACGCGCTGGCCGCGGCGGCCGGGGTGCCCGACCGCGAGGCCGACGAGGAGCTGTCCCCGATCCTGCAGTCCGACCTCGATCCGCAGGCCAAGGCCGAGCTGGTCGAGTACCTACGCGGCCTGCGCGAGGCCCAGCGCCACGCCCGCCGGACCGAGATCAGCGCCATGCTCAACCGCCCCCGACGCGCCGCGTAGCGGCAGGTAGGGTCGGTGCAATGCGAGTCTCCGCGTTGATCCTGCCCGTGTACCCCTGGCGCGAGGGCCGCCACATCTGGCGCGAGGCGGAGGAGCTGGGCTTCCACGCGGCGTACACCTACGACCACCTGTCCTGGCGCACCTTCCGGGACGGGCCGTGGTTCGGCGCGGTGCCCACGCTGACCGCCGCCGCGGCGGCCACCGGGCGGCTGCGCCTGGGCACGATGGTGACCTCGCCCAACTTCCGGCACCCGGTCACCCTGGCCAAGGACGTGATGACGCTCGACGACGTGTCGGACGGCCGGATCACGATCGGGATCGGCGCGGGCGGGGTCGGCTTCGACGCGTCCGTGCTCGGGCAGACCCCGTGGAGCACCGCCGAGCGCACCGAGCGCTTCGAGGAGTTCGTCCCGCTGCTGGACCGGCTGCTCACCGACGGGGACACCACCCACCACGGCAAGCACTACTCGGCGTACGAGGCCCGCATGCTCCCCGGCTGCGTGCAGCGGCCCCGGGTGCCGCTCGCGATCGCCGCGACCGGCCCGCGCGGCCTGGCCCTGGCCGCCCGGCACGGGCAGGCCTGGATCACCACCGGCCCGGCCCGCAAGGGCGACGAGACCGACCCCGCCGAGATCCCCGGCATCATCGCGGGCCAGCTCGCGGGCCTGGCCAAGGCATGTGCCGCGGCCGGGCGCAACCCCGCGGAGCTGTCGCACATCCTGCTGACGGGTTTCACGCAGGAGCACCCGCTGCGCTCGGTGGACGCCTTCATCGACTTCGCGGGCCGCTACGCCGCGCTCGGCATCGACGAGATCGTCGTGCACCGGCCCGTGCCCGGCACCTGTTTCGACCCCGGCCAGGGCGTATACGAGAAGCTGCCGGCCGCCGTGGCGGCCGCGTTCGGTGGGGGACCGGGACAGCGCAGCGGGGCCGAAACCGGGCACTGAACGATCGATCAGTCTCCCGCGTGTATCGCGCATTTGTCGAGACAGTGTCGCCCCGTTGCAACGTAGGTCACATCAGAGGACTAGGCTTGCCCGTCGTGACACGCCGCGCAAAGATCGTCTGTACTCTCGGCCCCGCCACCTGGTCCCCCGAGCGCCTCCGCGGGCTCGTCGAGGCCGGGATGGATGTCGCCCGCATGAACTTCAGCCACGGCTCCCACGCCGACCACGAGCAGGCCTACCTGCGGGTCCGTGAGGTGTCGGCCGCCACCGGCAAGGCTGTCGCGACGCTGGCCGACCTGCAGGGCCCCAAGATCAGACTTGGCAAGTTCGCGGACGGCCCCCACGAGTGGCGTACCGGTGACAGTGTTGTCATCACCAGCGACGACATCCTTGGCACGGCCGACCGGGTCTCCTGTACGTATCGGAAGCTGCCGGCCGAGGTCAAGGTCGGCGACCGCCTGCTCATCGACGACGGCAAGGTCGCCGTCGAGGTGACGGGGGTTACCGGGCCGGACATCCGCTGCCTCGTCATCGAGGGCGGGCCGGTCTCCAACAACAAGGGCGTCTCCCTGCCGAACGTGGCCGTCTCCGTGCCCGCCATGTCCGACAAGGACGCCGAGGACCTGCGCTTCGCGCTGCAGCTCGGCGTCGACCTGATCGCCCTGTCCTTCGTGCGCTCGCCCGAGGACATCAAGCTGGTGCACGCGATCATGCACGAGGTCGGCGTCGTCCGGCCCGTCATCGCGAAGATCGAGAAGCCCGAGGCGGTGGACAACCTCGAGGCCATCGTGGACGCCTTCGACGGCCTCATGGTCGCCCGCGGCGACCTCGGCGTCGAGCTCCCCCTCGACCAGGTCCCGCTGGTGCAGAAGCGCGCCGTCCAGCTCGGCCGCGAGTACGCCAAGCCGGTCATCGTGGCCACCCAGATGCTCGACTCGATGATCGAGAACTCGCGCCCGACCCGCGCCGAGGCCTCCGACGTCGCCAACGCCGTGCTCGACGGCGCCGACGCCGTGATGCTCTCCGGCGAGACCAGCGTCGGCAAGTACCCGGTGCTCACCGTCAGCACCATGGCGAAGATCATCGCGACCACCGAGGCCGGGCAGATCTCCGTGCCCCGGCTGCAGCACGACCCCCGCACCCGCGGCGGCGCGCTCACCGTGGCCGCCTCGCAGATCGCGCGCGCCGTCGGCGCGAAGGCCCTGGTGGCCTTCACCGTCACCGGCGACACCGTGCACCGGCTCGCCCGCCTGCACTGCGAGCTGCCGCTGCTCGCCTTCACCCCCGAGCCGGCGGTGCGCGACCAGCTCGCGCTCTCCTGGGGCGTGGAGACCTTCCTCATGCCGTTCGTGCACCACACCGACGACATGTTCCGGCAGGTCGACGAGCGGCTGCTCAGCCTCGGCCGGGCCGGCGTCGGCGACTACGTGGTGGTCGTCGCGGGCAGCCCGCCCGGCACCCCCGGCTCCACCAACACCCTGCGCGTACACCAGCTCGGCTCGCTGGCCATGCCGCAGACCCTGGCGCAGCCCGCGCAGCCTGCCCAGGGCTAGGGTGAGCGCGACCGGGGCGCCCGCCGCGCCCCGCCCGCGCGAACGGAAGTGACATGACGGAGCCCATCACCGGCCAGGCCGCCGTGGACAACCTGGTCGAGCTGCTGGACCTGGCCCCGGTCGACGAACTCGTCTTCCGGGGCCAGAACCCGCCGATCGGCCCGCCCCGGGTGTACGGCGGCCAGGTCGCGGCGCAGGCCCTCGTCGCCGGCGGGCGCACCGTCGACCCGTCCCGCCACGTGCACTCGCTGCACGGATACTTCGTGCGGGCCGGGGACATGACCGAACCCATCGACTACCACGTCGAGAAGATCCGCGACGGCCGCTCGTTCTCCGTCCGCCGCTCCGTGGCCATGCAGCGCGGCAAGCCGATCTTCCTGATGTCCGCCTCGTTCCAGGTGCGCGAGGAGGGGCTGGACCACCACGACCCCGCCCCGGCCGACGTGCCCGGCCCCGACGAGCTGCCCACCATGTCCGACCGGCTCGCGCCGTACCCGGAGCGCCTCGGGATCTGGAAGATCCTGCCCCGCCCCATGGACGTGCGCTACGTCGACGAGCCCGGCTGGGTCCGCCCCGGCAAGCGCGTGGCCAACGACCAGCAGCGCGTCTGGATGCGCCTGGACGGCAAGCTGCCCGACGACCCGCTGCTGCACGCCTGCACGCTGACGTACATGTCCGACCTGACCCTGCTCGACGCGGTCCTGTCGGTGCACGGCGAGGTATGGGGCCCCGGCGGCGTCATCGGCGCCAGCCTCGACCACGCCCTCTGGTTCCACCGCCCCTTCCGCGCCGACGAGTGGTTCCTCTACGACTGCGCCAGCCCGAGCGCGTCGGGCAGCCGCGGCCTGGCCACCGGCCGCATGTTCACCCGCGACGGCCGCCACATCGCCACCGCCGCCCAGGAGGGCCTGCTCCGCCCCGTCGGCGCGTGAGGCGCCGTGGCGCGTCGACCGCCGTGGCGCGTCGATCTTGCATCAACTGTGGGTGCGACTCGCCTAAATCGGGCAAATGGCTAACAGTTCGCGCAAGATCGATGTGATCATGGCGACGAGTGGGGCAGGGGAGTGATCCGGGCGGGCGATAATCGGGTCATGCGACTGTCCGCCCGCGTCGATTATGCGCTGCGCGCCGTGATCGAACTCGCCTCCGCCGGCGACGGCCCCGTCACCTCCGAGCGCATCGCCCGCGCGCAGGAGATCCCGCCGAAGTTCTGCGAGAGCATCCTGCTGCAGCTGCGCCGCGGCGGCATCGTCTTCGCCCAGCGCGGGCCGGAGGGCGGTTACTGGCTCGCCCGGCCCGCCGAGCAGATCACGCTGGTCGAGGTCATCGAGGTGATCGACGGGCCGCTCGGCTCGCCGCGCGCCGCGCTGCCCGACGCGCCCGGCGCGGTGCAGGCGCTGCAGCGGGTGTGGACGGCGGTGGACGAGTCCGAGCGCCGCATCCTGACCCGGGTCACCATCGCGCACGTGGTCACCGGGATGCTGCCGGACGAGGTGGCCGCGCAGCTGCCGCTCGCGGCCGGCTGACAGCTACCCGACAACGCCGTTTCGCCAGAAATTAACAACCGCATCTTGCTTCGCCTACCATTCCTATTAAACTGGTCGGAAATACCGGGTTCAGGGGATCAGTAGGAGGCATAGGGTGCGGAAACTGCTGATCATGGCGCTGGTGGGCCTGGCCGCCCAGCTCGTCGACGGCGCCCTCGGCATGGCGTACGGCGTCACCTCCAGCACCCTGCTCCTCGTCGCCGGCATCTCACCGGCCACCGCCTCCGCCTCCGTACACCTCGCCGAGGTCGGCACCACGCTCGCCTCCGGCATCGCCCACTGGCGCTTCGGCAACGTCGACTGGCGCGTCGTCCGCAACATCGCCCTGCCGGGCGCCGTCGGCGCGTTCGCCGGCGCCACCGTGCTCAGCAGCATCTCCACCGAAGCCGCCATCCCGTGGACCGCCGGCATCCTGCTCGCGCTCGGCATGTACCTGCTCATCCGGTTCGCCCGGCCACTGCGGCCCACCCGGCCCCGGCCGCTGCCCACCCGCTTCCTCAGCCCGCTCGGCCTGTTCGCCGGCTTCATCGACGCCACCGGCGGGGGAGGGTGGGGCCCCGTCGCCACGCCCACGCTGCTCGCCTCGGGCAGCATGGAACCCCGCAAGGTCATCGGGTCCGTCGGCGCGTCCGAGTTCCTCGTCGCGGGTGCCGCGTCCGTGGGCTTCCTCATCGGGCTCGGGTCCGAGGGCTTCGTGCTGCCGACCGTCGCGGCGCTGCTCGTCGGCGGGGTGATCGCGGCGCCGCTCGCCGCGTGGCTGGTCCGGCACGTGCCCGCGCAGCTGCTCGGCGCGTTCGTGGGCGGGCTGATCATCCTGGTGAACACGCGCAGCCTGCTGCGGGTCGCCGGGGTGGAGGGCGAGCTGGGGGTGTACGCGTACCCGCTGGTGCTCGCGGCGTGGGCGGTCGCGCTGTCCTTCGCGGTGCGGGCCTGGCGGCGTACCCGCGCCGTCGCGCCGGAGATCGCGCCCGAGCCGGAGCTGGTGCCCGCCGCCTGACCGGCGCGGGAGCCCTTCGTCCGGGCACAGCTTTCAGACTGGATTCCTAGGAAGGTGTACGGGGTGTGTGCGGCGCCATGCCGTGCACACCCCGCTTCGGCGTGGCCGGGCCGGATCAGGACTTGGGGCCGACGTGCTGGTCCAGCAGGGCGACGGCGTCGCGGCGCGCGACGGACAGCGAGTTGCGGCGGTTGAGCCGCCAGGCGACGCCGAGCAGGTCCAGCGCCCAGCCGGCCAGCCCGAGGATGTCGGCGGACTCGTTGGCGAGCAGGTAGCGCGGGTACTCGTAGGTCTTGCCGCGCACGGTGACGCGGTTGATCGAACGGCAGCCGTCGGAGTGGAACAGCCCGCGTACGAAGTAGCCGGGGTGCCCGATGACTACATCGCGCTGCCACAGCGCCAGTGTGATCGGCCGCTCGTGCTTGCGGCCCCGGCCCGCCTGCGGCAGCAGGCATGGCCAGTGCTTGGCGACGCTCTGCACGGCGGTGCAGCCGATCGCGTGCACCCGCGACACGCTGCGGGCGAGCACGGCTCGCATCGCCCGCTCGCATTCGTCCATGATCTGCGGGTATGCGTCGGCGCAGGCGATCCGCAGCACCGGCACCCGTGCGCCGAGCGCCAGATATCCGTCGCCGAGATACAACCCGAGCAGGTAGGCGTAGGCGGCCGGGTCGCCGGGCGGTCCAGGTGGCTCCTGGCACCGAGGGCACCGGTCGCGGCTGCGGTCGGGCACCGCGTCGGTGGGCATCGACCGGCGGCACCAGACCGAGACCGTGTGATAGCACAGTCCGAGCCGTCGGGAGACCTCGGCGATGGTCAGGCCGCTGCGATGGAGGTCGCGGGCGGTGGCTCGCACGGACAGCGGATGCACGTACGTCAGTCTGGACGGTCGGTACGACACGGCGCTGAAGTGTGCAAAGTGCCCCCGGTGGGATTCGAACCCACACTGTCGGAGGTTTGAGCTCCGTTCCTCTACCGATTGGGATACGGGGACCGTGGAGTGCGGCAGGCATTAGCGTACCTACTAGGCTGATGCCAGTGACACCCGGATTAGGCGTGTCAAGGTTGGCTCGTGGTGTGGGGGTAGTGGTTCCGGTGACCGAGAAGCAGGCTGGTGTCGCGCGCAAGCGCGTGCTGATCGCGGAGGACGAGGCGCTGATCAGGCTGGACCTGGCCGAGATGCTCGGCGAGGAGGGCTACGACGTGGTCGGCGAGGCCGGTGACGGCGAGACCGCGGTGAAGCTGGCCGAGGAGCTGCACCCCGACCTGTGCATCCTGGACATCAAGATGCCGATCATGGATGGTCTGGCCGCCGCCGAGCGCATCGCCGGCGCGCGCATCGCCCCCGTGATCATCCTGACCGCGTTCAGCCAGCGGGACCTGGTGGAGCGGGCGCGTGCCGCGGGCGCGATGGCGTACCTGGTGAAGCCGTTCCAGCAGAGCGACCTCGTGCCGGCCATCGAGATCGCGCTTTCCCGCTTCGCCGAGGTGGCGGCGCTGGAGGCGGAGGTCGCCGGCCTCAACGACCGGCTGGAGACCCGCAAGGCGGTGGAGCGGGCCAAGGGCGCGCTGATGACGCAGTACGGCATGAACGAGCCGCAGGCGTTCAAGTGGATCCAGCGCACCGCGATGGATCACCGCCTGACGATGCGCGAGGTCGCCGAGCGGATCATCGTCGAGGCCGCCGCCGCGGAGTCCGCCGAGTAGTGACTCGGGCGCCCGGCGCTCCTACGATCGAGCGATGCGCTTGAATCGGGGGATCGTCGCCGGTGCCGTTCTGCTGGCCGCGCTCGCCGCGTGCACGCAGGCGCCGCCCGCCCCGCCGAAACCGCTGCGCCCCTCGTGGGAGCCGGTGTCGCTGCCGCCCGCCCCGGGCGCTCCGGGACGGGCGCTGCTGCGTGACGCGGTGACCTGCGGTGGCCGCTGGTTCGTGGTGGGCGGGGTGCTGGACGCCGCGGGCGCGACCCGGCCCGCGGCCTGGACCAGCGGCGACGGGCGGCAGTGGGCGACGGTCACGCTGGCTCCGCTGCGCCCCGGTGGGTACGGCGAGCTGTCCGTCCTCTACGCGGCGGGCTGCGCGGACGGCCGACTGGCCGCGATCGGCGCGAAGAGCGGCGGCGCGCACGGCAATCCCCGGGTGAGCAGCTGGTACACGGCGCCGAACGGCGCGCTCACGGAGATGACCGCGGCGTACGTGCTGTACGGCGGCAACGACGCGGTGAACGTCGCCCGGATCGCGGGCGGTCCGCGGGGCTGGGGGATCGCGGGCAACCGCAAGGCGGGTGCGGCGTTCTGGTCCTCGCCGGACGCGACGGACTTCGCCCTGCACGAGGGGGTGCCGGAGCTGGCCGCGGACGAGCGGGGCCGGACGGCGGCCGCGGACGTGCTGGCGGGGGACGGCGGCTGGCTGCTGGTGGGTTCGCTGACCCGGCCGGGCCGGGTGGACCGGGACGCGCTGGGCTGGACGTCACCCGATGGGCTGACCTGGTCGCGGGTGCCGGGTCCGGCGACGGACGGGTACGAGGAGTTCCAGCGGGTGACCCGGGTCGATGGGGTGCCGTACGCGGCGGGTCTGCGCGGGGACGTGTTCGGGGCGTGGCGGCTGGTGGACGGCGGCTGGCAGGACGCGGGCGGGTTCGGTGCGACGGGCGGGCCGGTGGCCCGGGTGGCAGGGCTGGCTCCGGCGGACGCGGGCGTGTTGGCGCTGGTGGCCGATGAGCTGCGATTCGGGCTGTGGCTGGGGTCGGCGAGCGGCCGGTGGACCGGGGTGGAGCTGCCGGGGGAGCTGCCCGCGCGCGGGGACGCGGCGGCGGCGGTGGCCGCGGCGGGGCGGCGGGTGGTGCTGCTGGCCGACGACGGGGTGAACAGCCGGGTGTGGATCATGGACCTGGCGCCGGATGTGACAGCTTCCAGCAGGTGACCGCCGTCCGCGACACAAGTAACGGTTGGGTCAACCTGCCAGCGGGGTCTTACCGATTGGGCTGTGACTGGGATAACGTCCCAGCCCAGATCGTGGTACACGGTCTGGTCCGGTGTCCCCGCAGCCACGTCGGCTGAGAGGTGGCCGGATCTTCGATGGAGGAGGGTTCCAGCCTTGAGGCAGCAACTCGCACGGGTGCTCGGAGGCGTCGCCGTTCTGGCGCTCGTCGCCGGTGGTGCCGCGGCATGCAAGTCGGACGACGCCACGCCGGGCGCCGGTTCGAAGGTGTGCGACCTGAAGCTCGGCTTCTTCGGCGCCCTGACGGGCGACGCGGCCGGTCTCGGCATTCACATGCGCAATGGTGTCAAGCTCGCGCTTGAGCAGTACAACAAGGAGAACGCCGACTGCAAGGTCGCGCTGGAGGAGTACGACTCCCAGGGTGACCCGGCCAAGGCCCCGGCGCTGGCCACCAAGGCCGCCGGCGACACCAAGGTCATCGGCCTGGTCGGCCCGGCGTTCTCGGGTGAGACCGAGGCGAGCCTGGACACCTTCAAGGGCGCCAACCTGCCGATCATCACCCCGTCGGCGACCCGTCCGTCGCTGAGCGACAAGGACTGGGGCGTCTTCCACCGTGGCGTGGGCAACGACCTGGCCCAGGGCCCGGCGGCCGGCCGCTACATCAAGGACGTCCTGAAGGCCGAGAAGGTCTACGTCGTCGACGACCAGTCCGCGTACGGCACGGGTCTGGCCACCGAGGTCGTCAAGGTGCTGGGCACCGTGGCCGGCCAGGACAAGGTCCAGGTCAAGCAGGTCGACTTCGCGGCCACCGTGGCCAAGATCAAGGCCTCGGGCGCGACCGTCCTGTTCTTCGGTGGTTACTACACCGAGGCCGGTCTGCTGCTCAAGCAGGCGAAGGCCGCCGGCTGGACCGGCACCATGGTCGCCGGTGACGGCGTGAACGACGCGAACTTCATCAAGGTCGCGGGCGACAAGGCCGCCGAGGGCACCGTGCTGACCTGCCCGTGCGCCCCGGCCACCTCGGCCAAGGGCTCGTTCGTGGCGGACTACAAGGCTCTGATCAACGCCGAGCCGGGCACCTACGCCGACGTGTCGTACGACATCGCCAAGATCTTCCTCGAGGGCATCAAGGCGGGCAAGACCAACCGTGCCGACATGCTGGCCTTCATCGACGGCTACAACGGCACCGGTGCCGCCACCGGTGTGACGTACAAGTTCGAGAAGAACGGCGAGCTCGACCCGACCCAGGTTCTGGTGTGGGCGTTCGAGGTCAAGGGCGGCGCTGTCGTGCCGAAGGTGGAGATCCCGAAGGGCTGACCCGCTCCGGTCGGCTGACCGGTTGGTAATGCCTACGGAAGTCTGATCGTCGTGGCCGGGTGCTGGTTTCACAGTCCCGGCCACGACCCCTTCGGCCCTCATATCAGGAGCACCACGTGGATTTCTCCGAGCTGTTCCGGAATTTTCCGGAGCTCACCACAACGGGGCTGACCCAGGGCGCCATCTACGCACTCGTCGCTCTCGGCTACACCCTCGTCTACGGCGTACTGCGCCTCATCAACTTCGCACACTCCGAGGTCTTCATGGTCGGCACCTTCGCCGCCATGTGGACCTGGAACGCGCTCGGGTTCAACCAGAACCTGTCCCCCTCCGGCGTTCTGATCAGCGCGGGCGTGCTGATCGCGGGCCTGCTGGCCGCGGTCGCGGTGTCGTCGGCGACGGCGGTCGCGGTCGAGCTGACCGCCTACCGGCCGCTGCGTAAACGCAACGCGCCGCCGCTGGCCTTCCTGATCAGCGCCATCGGCGCCTCGTTCGTGATCATGGAGATCATCGGCATCGCGACCGACCGCGCGCCGTACGGCAACATGCCGGAACTGGTGTCGAACAAGCCGCTGTTCACGATCCTGGGCGCGGAGATCACCCCGGTGCAGATCGTGATCGTCGTGGGTGCCCTGGTGATGCTGGTCGGGCTGGACTGGTTCATCAACAACACCCGGCTCGGCCGGGGTGTGCGTGCCGTCGCGCAGGACCCGGACAGCGCCGCCCTGATGGGTGTGAACAAGGGCCGCGTCATCGGCCTGGTGTTCCTCATCGGTGGTGTGATGGCCGGTGTGGCCGCGGTGTTCGCCAACCTCAAGTACGGCTTCACGAAGTTCAACCTGGGCTTCCTGTTCGGCCTGAAGGCCTTCACCGCCGCGGTGCTCGGCGGTATCGGCAACCTGCGCGGCGCCGTGCTCGGCGGCCTGCTGCTGGGCCTGGTGGAGAACTACGCGTCGGCGCTCGTCGGCACCCAGTTCCGCGACCTGGTCGCCTTCGTGGTGCTGATCGCGGTGCTGATGTTCCGTCCCACCGGCATCCTGGGTGAGTCGCTGGGGAGGGCCCGCGCATGACCGACGTGCAGATCAAGAACGGCGCGCCGGAGCCCAAGGGCTTCACCGGCAAGCTGAACGCGATGTCCAAGCCTGGGCGCTGGGCCGCGATCACCGCGCTCGTGGCGCTGTTCTACCTGATGCCGCTGGGCTGGTTCGCCGACCCGCCGGGCTTCTACAACCCGCTGGTGACGTTCAGCTCCGACTTCGGCACCGTGCTCTTCGACGCCGCGATCTTCGTGTTGCTGGCGATCGGCCTCAACGTGGTCGTCGGTTTCGCGGGCCTGCTGGACCTGGGCTACTTCGGCTTCTTCGCGGTCGGCGCGTACACCATGGCGCTGCTGACCTCGCCGGCCAGCAAGCTGATCACGGACTACCACTGGCTGGAGAGCCCGTGGCCGTGGCTGGCGGCGCTGCCGATGGCCATCGTGGTGACGGCGCTGACCGGTGTGCTGCTGGGCTGGCCGACGCTGCGGCTGCGCGGGGACTACCTGGCCATCGTGACGCTGGGCTTCGCCGAGATGATCCGCGTCATCGCGGTGCAGTCGGAGTGGGTGCTCGGCGGCGACCGGGGCATCTCGGCCATTCCGCACCCGCCGGGCGAGATCGGCGGCGAGCCGATCTTCGGCTTCGTCGACCCGAAGCCGTACTACTGGCTGGTGCTCACGGTCATCGTCCTGGTGGTGTTCGGGGTGCGGAACCTGGCGCGCAGCCGGGTGGGCCGGGCCTGGGTCTCGATCCGTGAGGATGAGGACGCGGCCGAGCTGATGGGCGTGCCGACGTTCAAGTTCAAGCTGTGGGCGTTCGCGATCGGCGCCACCATCGGCGGCCTGTCGGGCGCGCTGTGGGCCAGCAAGGTCAACTTCATGAACTCGACGACGTTCAGCCTGGAGAACTCCATCCTGGTGCTGGCCGCGGTCATCCTTGGTGGCGCGGGCAGCATCCCGGGCGCGATCCTGGGCGGCTTCCTCGTCGCGTACGTGCCGGAGTGGCTGCGCGGGCTCGGCGGCTTCCTCGGCCTGGACATCAACACCACGGAGTACCGGTACCTGATCTTCGGTCTCGTGCTCATCGTCATGATGATCTTCCGGCCGCAGGGCATCTGGCCCAACCGCCGCCGGGAAGCCGAGATCAAGGACCGTCAGAAGGAGGTGGCCGTCGGTGAGTGAGCGCAAGCCTCTCCTGGAGGTCGACAACGTCACGCTCCGCTTCGGCGGCGTGGTGGCGCTGGACAAGGTGGACTTCACCCTCTACGAGGGCGAGATCCTCGGCCTGATCGGCCCGAACGGGGCCGGCAAGACCACCTGCTTCAACGCCATGACCGGCGTCTACCTGCCGACCGACGGCGCCATCCGGTTCCGGGGGCAGCGGATCAGCGGCAAGAAGCGCCACAAGATCACGAAGATGGGCATCGCCCGCACCTTCCAGAACATCCGTCTCTTCCCGGAGATGACGGCGCTGGAGAACGTGCAGGTGGGCGCTGACGCGCACAACCGCGGCAGCGTGCCCAGCGCGATGCTGCGCCTGCCGCGCTTCTGGCAGGAGGAGCGCCGCGGCATCAAGCGTGCCGAGGAGCTGCTGGAGTTCGTGGGCATCAAGGGCCGCACGCACGAGCTGGCCCGCAACCTGCCCTACGGCGACCAGCGCCGCCTGGAGATCGCGCGGGCGCTGGCCACCGACCCGACCCTGCTCTGCCTGGACGAGCCGGCCGCCGGCTTCAACCCGGCGGAGAAGGTGGCGCTGCTCGAGCTGATCCGCAAGATCCGTGACTCGGGCGTGACCGTGCTGCTCATCGAGCACGACATGCGGCTGGTCATGGGCGTGACGGACCGGATCGTCGTGCTCGAGTTCGGCAAGAAGATCGCCGAGGGCACCCCGGCCGAGGTCCGGGACAACCCGAAGGTGGTCGCCGCGTACCTGGGAGTCCCCGATGCTGCTTGAGATCGACAATGTCACGCTGCACTACGGGCGGATCAAGGCGCTGCACGGCATCAGCATCCACGTCAACGAAGGCGAGGTCGTCGCGCTGATCGGCGCGAACGGCGCCGGCAAGTCGACGACGATGCGGGCCATCTCCGGCCTGCGGGCCATCTCGTCGGGCGCGATCCGCTTCCAGGGCGAGGACATCAGCAAGGTCCGCGCGGACCTGCGGGTGGTCAAGGGCATCTGCCAGTCACCGGAGGGCCGGGGCGTGTTCCCCGGTATGACGGTGAAGGAGAACCTGGAGATGGGCGCGTACATGCGCCGCGACGCCGCCGGGATCGCCGAGGACATGGAGCGGGTGTTCACCCTGTTCCCGCGGCTGAAGGAGCGCATCAAGCAGGCGGGCGGCACCCTGTCCGGCGGCGAGCAGCAGATGCTGGCCGTGGGCCGGGCGCTGATGGGCCGGCCGAAGCTGCTGCTGCTCGACGAGCCGTCGATGGGCCTGGCGCCGATGCTGATCCAGCAGATCTTCAACATCATCACGGAGATCAACCAGCAGGGCACCACGGTGCTGGTGGTGGAGCAGAACGCCCAGCAGGCGCTGTCGCGGGCGCACCGGGCGTACGTGCTGGAGACGGGCAACATCGTCAAGGAGGGTTCGGGCGCCGACCTGCTGCACGACCCGGCCGTGAAGGCGGCCTACCTCGGCGTGGCCTGATCCGCGAGGACGACGGCGGCCCGTCGCCACGGCTCTCTGGGAGCCGGGCGGCGGGCCGCCGCGCTGTGGGCGCTCATGGGCCGAACCGACCTGCCCTGAACTCACTTTGCGTTACCGTGAATCATCACACGGTACGCAAAGGGGATGGATGTGCTCAAGAGACTGATTCCGGTCGGAGCGATCGCTCTCGCGCTGGCCGCCGGCGGCTGCGGCGGCGGTGGCGAGCCGTCGGGCACCCCGACCGGCGCCGCCCCGTCCGTCTCGGTCAACCCGACCCTGGCGGCGATGGTCCCGGACGCGATCAAGTCAGACGGCAAGATCCTGGTCGGCACGGACGCGACCTACGCCCCGAACGAGTTCCTCGCCGAGGACGGCAGCACCGTGATCGGCTTCGACATCGACCTGTTCAAGGCCGTGGCGCAGACGCTCGGGCTGCAGGTCGAGGTGCAGCCCGCCACGTTCGGCGACATCATCCCGGGCGTGCAGTCGGGCAAGTACGAGGTCGGCGTCTCCTCGTTCACGGTCAACCCCGAGCGCAAGAAGCAGTCCCAGATGGTGACCTACTTCAACGCGGGCACGCAGTGGGCCGTCAAGGCCGGCAACCCGGCCGGGATCGACCCGAACAACCCGTGCGGCAAGCGCATCGCCGTGCAGCGCGACACCGTCCAGGCCGAGGACATCGCCAAGCGCTCCGAGGCGTGCGTCGCGGCGGGCAAGCCCGCCGTGGTCGTCAGCCCGTACCCGGGCCAGGACCAGGTGGCCAACTCCGTGGTCACCGGCAAGGACGACGCGATGCTCGCCGACTCGCCCATCACCGCGTACGCGGTCAAGCAGTCCAACGGCCAGCTGGAGGTCATCGGCGACGTGTACGACGCCGCGCCCTACGGCTACGTGGTGAACAACGACCAGGCCCAGCTCGCCCAGGCGCTGCAGGCGGCGGTCAACGAGCTGATCCAGAACGGCACCTACGCGAAGATCCTCGAACAGTGGGGCGTGCAGGCCGGCGCCGTGCCCAGCTCGCAGATCAACCCGTAGGCCATGTCCGAGCCGACGCCCTCGGCCACGCCGGAGCCGCGGCAGGCCGACCCGATCAAGGCCATCCCGGTCCGGCACCCGGGACGGTGGGTCGCGATCGCGGTGATCGCGGTGCTCGCCGCGATGTTCGTGCACATGCTCTTCACGAACAAGGCCTTCAACTGGCCGTTCATGTTCGAGAACATGTTCCGGCCGCCGGTCATCAAGGGCTTGTGGGGCACCGTCAGCATCACGGTGCTGGCCATGATCATCGGTGTGCTGCTGGGCATCGTGGTGGCGGTGTGCCGGCTGTCGGAGAACCCGATCCTGCGCGGCGCGTCGTGGGTGTACACCTGGTTCTTCCGGGCCGTGCCGCGCCTGGTCCTGCTGACCGTCATGGGCAACCTGGGGCTGCTGTGGCCGCGCCTGGAGATCGGCGTGCCGTTCGACGTGTACATCGGCAGGCTGTTCGGGGTCGAGGACGCGAACTGGCGCTTCCTCGGCTTCACCACGCGGGACATCCTCAGCGGGTTCGCGGTCGGCGTGCTCGGCCTGGCGCTGTCGGAGGCCGCGTACATGGCCGAGATCGTGCGGGCCGGCATGCTGTCGGTCGACCCCGGCCAGGAGGAGGCCGCCACGGCGCTGGGCATGAGCCGCGGCAAGGCGCTGCGGCGGGTCGTCCTGCCGCAGGCCATGCGCGTGATCATCCCGCCCACCGGCAACGAGACCATCGCGATGCTCAAGGACACCTCGCTGCTGATCGCCGTACCGGTCACCGCCGAGCTGTTCTTCCAGCTCGACGCGATCGGCAAGCGCACCTTCCAGATCTTCCCGATGTACGTCGCCGCGATCCTCTGGTACCTGTTCCTGGTCAGCATCCTGCTGGTGGGGCAGTACTTCCTGGAGCGCCGGTTCGCCCGCGGCTACGGCCGCAGCGGCGCGGCCAAGCTGAAGCTCGAAGGCCTCGCCGCCGAGCACGGAGGAAAGCCGGAACTGCCATGACGCACTCCGCCGAGCCCATGGTCCGCACCGAGAACGTGCACAAGTCCTTCGGGCACGTGCAGGTGCTGCGCGGCATCGACGTCACCGTGCCGCGCGGCAACGTCTGCGTCGTGCTCGGCCCGTCCGGCTCCGGCAAGTCCACCCTCCTGCGCTGCATCAACCACCTGGAGAAGATCGACTCCGGGCGGATCTGGGTCGACGGCAACCTCATCGGATACCGGCAGAAGGGCGACAAGCTCTACGAGCTGCACGACCGGGACGTCGCCGCGCAGCGCCGCGAGATCGGCATGGTCTTCCAGCGCTTCAACCTGTTCCCGCACATGTGCGCCCTGGAGAACGTCGTCGAGGCCCCCACCCAGGTCAAAGGCCAGACCAGGGCGCAGGCCTGGCGCCGCGGCATGGAGCTGCTCTCCCGCGTGGGCCTGGCCGACAAGGCCGGCAACTACCCCTCGCAGCTGTCCGGCGGCCAGCAGCAGCGCGTGGCCATCGCCCGCGCCCTGGCCATGGACCCCAAACTGATGCTCTTCGACGAGCCCACCAGCGCCCTCGACCCCGAACTCGTCGGCGACGTCCTGGACGCCATGAAGGACCTCGCCCGCTCCGGCATGACCATGGTCGTCGTCACCCACGAGATCGGCTTCGCCCGCGAGGTAGGCGACCAGCTCATCTTCATGGACGGCGGCGTCGTAGTCGAATCCGGCCACCCCCGCGAAGTCCTCACCAACCCCCAACACCCCCGCACCCGCGACTTCCTGTCCAAGGTCCTCTGACCCGCGCCCTGCCGGGGTTGATCATGAACTTATGGACGTGTTCGGCGGCGTGTCCCTACCCCGGCACCGTGATCGACGGCGGGCGGCCGGGCCGTTAGGGTGAGCGCATGCCTACCGTCGCGGATCTCGAATTCGGCAACTATCTGCTGGTCACCACGTTCCGCAAGGACGGGCGGGCCGTGCCGACCCCGGTGTGGGCGGTCCGCGACGGCGCCGACATCTACGTGTGGACGGTGACCGACAGCGGCAAGGTCAAGCGCCTGCGCCGCAGCAGCAAGGTCACCATCAGCGACTGCGACGTGCGCGGCAAGGTCACCGGCCCCACCATCCCCGCCCGCGCCAGGCTCCTCGGCCCAGACGAGACCGCCGCAGTCCGCCACCTGCTCATCAAGAAGTACGGCCTCCTCGGCCGCCTCACCCTCTGGGGCAGCCGCATCCGCCGCGGCCTCGACGGCACCATCGGCGTCCGCATCACCGACCCGGCCGCCTGACCGCGGCGCCGTGCGCGCCCCACGCAGGCCGGTGATCACGGCGCCGGGGTAGGGACACGCCGTCGAGCACGCCCATAAGTTCATGATCAACCCCGAAAGGGGCGCGGGGCGGTGCGTGGGGGAGGGCGTCGGGGGTAGGGCATAAGCTCGTCGGGTGACTGAGACGCTGCTGCTGCTTGATGGGCACTCGCTGGCTTATCGGGCGTTCTTCGCGCTGCCGGTGGAGAACTTCAATACCTCGACGGGGCAGCCCACCAATGCGGTGTACGGGTTCACGTCGATGCTGATCAACGTGCTGCGGGATGAGCGGCCGACGCATGTCGCGGTCGCGTTCGACGTGTCGCGGCAGTCGTTCCGGACCGAGCAGTACGCCGAGTACAAGGCGGGCCGGTCGGAGACGCCCAGCGACTTCAAGGGGCAGGTGAGCCTGGTCCAGGAGGTGCTGGACGCGTTGCGCATCTCTCATGTGCAGCTGGCGGGATACGAGGCCGACGACCTGATCGCGACGCTGGCCCGGCAGGGGCGCGAGGCCGGCATGAAGGTGCTGATCTGCACCGGTGACCGGGACGCGCTGCAGCTGGTCACCGACGACGTGACGGTGCTGTATCCGCGCAAGGGCGTGTCCGACCTGGCCCGGATGGATCCGGCGGCGGTGCTGGAGAAGTACGGCGTGCCCCCGGAGCGCTACCGCGACCTGGCCGCGCTGGTCGGCGAGAGCAGCGACAACCTGCCGGGCGTGCCCGGCGTGGGCCCGAAGACCGCGGCCAAGTGGATCACGCAGTACGACGGGCTCGACGGCGTCATCGCCCGGGTCGACGAGATCAAGGGCAAGGCCGGGGAGAGCCTGCGCGAGCACCTGGCCGGGGTGATGCGCAACCACCAGCTCAACCTGCTGCGCGACGACCTGGAGCTGCCGCTGGCGGTGCCCGCTTCGCACTGGACCACCTGGGACCGCGAGGCCGTGCACCAGGTGTTCGACACGCTGCAGTTCCGCGTCCTGCGCGACCGGCTGTACCAGTACCTCGACACGGCCGAGCCGGAGGTCGAGGCCGGCTTCGACATCGACGGCACCGTGCTGACCGAGCCGGGCGCGCTGGCCGCGTGGCTGTCCGAGCAGGCCACCGGCCCGGTCGGAGTCGCCGTGGCGGGCACGTTCGGCCGGGGCACCGGCACGCTGACCGGCCTGGCGCTGGCCGCCGACCACGCCGCGGTATGGGTCGACCCGGCGGCGCTGGACGCGGCCGACGACGCCGCGCTGGCCGCCTGGCTGGCCGACGCGTCGCGGCCCAAGGTGCTGCACGACGCCAAGCCGGTGCTGCTGGCGTTCGCGGCGCGCGGCTGGCAGCTGGCCGGGCTCACCCACGACACCGCGCTGGCGGCGTATCTGGCCCGTCCCGACCAGCGCTCCTACGACCTGGCCGACCTGGCCGTGCGCTACCTGCACCGCGAGCTGCGCGCGGAGAAGCCGGAGGACTCCGGCCAGCTGGCGCTGGACTTCGGCGACGGCACCCCGGACCACGCCGCCGAGCAGGCGCTGATGCTGCGCGCTCGCGCCACGCTGGACCTGGTCGAGGCGCTGGCCGGGGAGCTGTCGCGCGGCGACGGGCAGCGGCTGCTGGCCGACGTGGAGCAGCCGCTGGTGCCGGTGCTGGCCGCGATGGAGCGCACCGGCATCGCCGCCGACACCGACTACCTGACCGAGCTGGAGGCGCAGTTCGCCGGTGAGGTGAAGGCGGCGGCGCAGGCCGCGTACGCGGTGGTGGGCCGGGAGTTCAACCTGGGCTCGCCCAAGCAGCTGCAGGAGATCCTGTTCGGCGAGCTGAACCTGCCCAAGACCAAGAAGATCAAGACGGGGTACACCACCGACGCCGACGCGCTGCAGTGGCTGTTCGCGCAGACCCAGCACCCGCTGCTGGAGCACCTGCTGCGCCACCGCGACGTGGCCAAGCTGAAGACCACGGTGGACGGCCTGCTCAAGTCGGTCAGCGACGACGGGCGCATCCACACCACGTTCTTCCAGACGGTCGCCGCGACGGGCCGGCTGTCCAGCACCGACCCGAACCTGCAGAACGTGCCTATCCGCACCGAGGAGGGCCGGCGCATCCGCCGCGCGTTCGTGGTCGGGCCGGGCTTCGAGTCGCTGCTGACGGCCGACTACAGCCAGATCGAGATGCGCATCATGGCGCACCTGTCGCGCGACGAGGGCCTGATCGAGGCCTTCGCGTCGGGCGAGGACCTGCACACCACGGTCGCGTCGAAGGTGTTCGCCACCGAGGAGGTCAGCGCCGAGCACCGCCGCCGGATCAAGGCGATGTCGTACGGGCTGGCGTACGGCCTGTCGGCGTACGGGCTGTCGCAGCAGCTGGGTATCTCCACCGCGGAGGCGACGGGCCTGATGGAGGACTACTTCGCCCGCTTCGGCGGGGTGCGCGACTACCTGCGCGAGATCGTCGACCAGGCCCGCAAGGACGGCTACACCGCGACGATCCTCGGCCGCCGCCGCTACCTGCCCGACCTGACCAGCGACAACCGGCAGCGCCGGGAGATGGCCGAGCGGATGGCCCTCAACGCCCCCATCCAGGGCTCGGCCGCCGACGTCATCAAGCTGGCCATGCTGAACGTGGACCGGGCGCTGCGCGAGGCGGGCATGGCGTCCCGGATGCTGCTGCAGGTGCACGACGAGCTGGTGTTCGAGGTGGCCACCGGCGAGCGGCAGGCGCTGGAGGAGCTGGTGCGCCGCGAGATGGGCGGCGCGGTCGAGCTGTCGGTGCCGCTGGAGGTCTCGGTCGGCGCCGGCCACGACTGGAACGAGGCCGACCACTGAGCCGCAGGCCGTGAGCGCGCCCCGCACGCGTCACCGATGATCGAAGCCCTCTTCCCGCGCCGGGAAGGGGGCTTCGGTCATGAGGGGCGGGACAGCTCCGCGACCGCGCGGTCGATGATCTCGTCCGGGGTGAGGGTGATCGGCACGACGATGGCGTTCTCGGCGGCGCCGGGCGGCTGCAGGTCGGCCAGCTGCGAGTCGAGCAGGCGCGGGTTGAAGAAGTGGCCGGGGCGGTGCGACAGCCGGGACGCCAGCAGCTCCCGCGAGCCGTCCAGGTAGACGATGCGCAGGCCGGGCGCGGCTTCGCGCAGCACGTCGCGGTAGGACCGCTTCAGCGCCGAGCAGGCCAGCACCGCGTCCACGCCCGCGTCCTGCTGCCGGCCCAGCCAGTCGGCACAGCGGCGCAGCCACGGCTCGCGGTCCTCGTCGGTCAGCGGGATGCCGGCCGACATCTTCATGATGTTGGCCTGGGGGTGCAGGTCGTCGCCGTCGGCGAAAACCGCGCCGAGGCCTTTGGCGATCTGGGTGCCGACCGTGGTCTTGCCGCTGCCGGAGGCTCCCATGACGAGGACGGAGGTGCTCACGCCGTGACACTACCCACCCGCGCCGTGCACCACTCTTCCCGCCACACCCGCCGCCTCCGCCCCACCCTCCCGTCGATCATGAAGTTAGGGCGGTGACACGCCGTCGAACACGGCCATAAGTTCATGATCGACGGGAAAGAGGGGGCCGGGCCGGGTGGGTGGGCCGGCCCCCGGGGTGGTGGGTCAGAGGGCGCGTTTGTTGAGGAGGCGGTTGGGGGTGCCGGAGAGGGAGCCGGTGACGACGCCGGTGGTGGCGTTGTTGATGATCCAGGCGTGCAGGGTGGCCTGGCTGGTGTCGCCGTAGGTGGCCTTGTAGAGGACCGCGATGCCGGCGGCGTGCGGGGTGGACATCGAGGTGCCGTTGTAGCTGCCGGTGGTGTTGCCGGGCAGGGTGGACACGATGGCCGAGCCGGGGCCGTAGATGTCGACGCAGGTGCCGATGGAGGAGTAGCTGGCCCGCGCGTCGGTCCGGGTCGTCGCGGCGACGACGAGCGAGGCGGTGAGGTTGCGCGGCAGCCGGTCGCAGGAGTTGCCGCCGGTGTTGCCCGCCGAGGTGGCCAGGAAGACGCCGCTGTTCATCATGTTGGTCAGCGCGGTCGCCAGGGTGGAGCTGTAGGTCATGTTCCACGACGTGTTCGCCACGGCGGGCTTGACGTGGTTGTTGGTGACCCAGTTGACGGCCGCGACGGCGCTGGAGGTGGTGCCGCTGCCGGAGCAGTTGAGCCACTTCACGCCGTGCAGCGTGGCGCCCTTGGCGACGCCGTACGAGGTGGACCCGATGGTGCCCGCGACGTGCGTGCCGTGGCCGTTGCAGTCGGTGTTGTTGCTGTCGATCGAGTTGTAGTTGAACTGCGCGCGGTTGCCGAAGTTCGGGTGGGACGCGTCCACGCCCGAGTCGATGATGTACGCGTGCACGCCCGCGCCGGTCGCGGTGTAGGTGTAGCTCGCCGACAGCGGCAGCGCGCTCTGGTCGATGCGGTCGATGCCCCAGGACGGCGGGTTGTTCTGGGTGGTGTCGAGCACGCCGTGGTGCCACGCGTCGCGCTCGATGGACTGCACGTCGGCGCTGTGCTGCAGCTCGCCGACCTGCTTGGCGGTCAGGTTCGCGGCGAACCCGTTGAGCGCCCGGCCGAGGTCGAGCCGGGACGTGGCCTTGAGCGCGCGCAGCGCCACCTGGGGGTCCGCGCCGGGGCGGAAGGTGACCAGGTAGGCGCCGGGGATCACGGTGCTGGTGCCGTCGGCGGCGGGCGCCGTGATCGGCACCGGGACGGCGCGGTAGGGCGCGCCCGCGGCGAGCGCGGGGGACGGCAGGGCCACGGCGGTGGCCAGGGTGGTGGCGGCGATCGCGCCGAAGGTGAGCAGGCGGGCACGCCAGGGCCGTGAGGGTGACACGTCTTCCTCCCCATAACCAGGTGCCGCCCTGTTTGGGCGGCAACTGGCTCGGAGAGTACATAGACAGTGTTACAAGAATCAATGGATGTGGGCAAAAGAAAGGTGCCGCGCCGGCCGGCGCGGCACCTCCGAAGCGGAGCGAGCGTCAGGGCTTGGGGCCCTCACCCTCCTCGTACGTGCGGGCGTGGACGGCGTCGTACTTGACGCCGGGCCGCTCGCGGCTGTGGTGGTAGCTGTAGACGAAGTAGATGACGAAGCCGAGCAGCATCCAGATCACGAACCGGACCCAGGTGTCCACCGGCAGGTTGAGCATCAGGTACAGGCTGGCCAGGGCGGCGAGGATCGGGATCACCGGCACCCACGGCACCCGGAACGGGCGGTGCAGGTCGGGCCGGGTCTTGCGCAGCACGATCACGCCGATCGCCACCACGAAGAAGGCGAACAGGGTGCCGATGCTGACCAGCTCGGACAGCTTCTCCAGCGAGATGAACGCGGCCAGCAGCGCGACCACCACACCGGTGCCGATGGTGATCAGGTACGGCGTGCCGTGGCGCGGGTGCACCTTGGCCATGCCGACCGGCAGCAGGCCGTCGCGGGACATCGCGAACAGCACGCGGACCTGGCCGAGCAGCAGCACCAGCACCACGGTGGTGATGCCGCAGATCGCGCCGAGCGAGATGAGCTTGGCCACCCACGGCTGGCCCACCACGTCGAAGGCGTGTGCCAGCGGCGCGTCCACGGCCAGCTGCGTGTAGTTGACCATGCCGGTGATCACGAGGGAGACCAGCACGTACAGCAGGGTGCAGATCAGCAGCGAGCCGATGATGCCCCGCGGCATGTCCCGCTGCGGGTTGCGCACCTCCTCGGCGGTGGTCGCCACGATGTCGAACCCGATGTAGGCGAAGAAGACGATCGCGGCCGCGGCCAGGATGCCGGGGATGCCGAAGTGCACGGGTTCGATGCCGAGCAGCAGCTGCGAGAGCGGGGTGTGCCAGACGCTCGCCCCCGTCTCCGCGGCCGGCTGGGTCGGCGGGATGAACGGCTTGTAGTTGGCGAACTTGATGAAGAACGCGCCCACGACGATCACCAGCAGCACCACGGCCACCTTGATGGCGACCAGCACGCCGGACACCCGGCTGGACAGCTTGGTGCCGATCACGCCCAGGGTGGTGACGGCCGCGACGATGAGGATCGCGCCGAAGTCGGGGATCGCCTTCTCGCCCGCCATCCAGGTGGGCAGGCTGAGCAGGTTCTGCAGGTACGCCGACCAGCCGCGGGCGACCACCGCCGCGCCGAGGCCCAACTCGAGCACCAGGTCCCAGCCGATGATCCAGGCGACGAGTTCGCCCATGGTCGCGTATGAGTACGTGTAGGCCGAACCCGCGACCGGCACGGTCGAGGCGAGCTCCGCGTAGCAGAGCGCCGCCAGGGCGCAGACCACACCGGCCACCACGAACGAGATCACGATCGCCGGGCCGGCGTTGACCGCGGCCTGGCGGCCGGTCAGCACGAAGATGCCGGTGCCGATGATCACGGCGACGCCGAAGATGATCAGGTCGAGTGTGGTCAGGTTCTTCTTGAGTCTGTGTTCCGGCTCGATGGTCTCGGCCATCTCGGCTTCGACACGCTTTGTCCGGAATATCCCAGTCGCCACGCCCTGATCATGCGCCCGCCGCCCCACCCCGCGCGCCCTTTCGCCGAAACTGCAATTGCACGCAAGGAAGGGCACCTTCTTATCGCTATACGTAGCAGAAGGTGCCCTTCTTGACGCGGGCCGCGGTCAGCGCGGGGCGGCGGCCTTCTCCGACACGAAGACGGCGGTGCCGGGGAACAGGCGGCCGCGCAGCGGGGACCACTGGCCCCAGATCTGCTCGTGGCCCTCGGGCCACTCCGGCTCGATCAGGTCGACCAGGGTGAAGCCGGCGCCGACCAGCTCCCGCAGCCGGTCGCCCATGGTCCGGTGGTGCTCGACGTACGTGGCCGCGCCCGTCTCGTCGTACTCCACGTACGGGCGGCGGTCGAAGTACGAGTGCACCGCGCGCAGCCCGCCCTCGGTCGGGTCGTCCAGGAAGATCCAGCGCATCGGGTGGGTGACCGAGAACACCCACCGGCCGCCGGGCTTGAGCACCCGGTGCACCTCGCGCATGACCAGCGCCGAATCGTCCACGAACGGCACCGCCCCGAACGCGGTGCAGGCGATGTCGAACGCCCCGTCGGCGAACGGCAGCGCGGCGGCGTCGGCCTGCACCAGCGGCACCTCGATGCCGGTGGCCTTCGCCGCGTCGCGGGCGTGGCGCAGCATGCCCGCCGACAGGTCCATCGCCACCACGTGCGCGCCCTGCCCGGCCAGCCAGCGGGCCGAGGCGGCGGCGCCGCAGCCCAGCTCCAGCACGCGGCGGCCGGCCACGTCGCCGAGCAGTTTCGCGTCGGCCTCGCGCAGGCCCTCCGGGCACCAGACGAAGTCGGCCTCGCCCAGGAAGTCGCCGTGCTCGGCCTGGTAGTTGTCGGCGTCGGCGTCCCACCAGCCGCGCGAGGCGTGCCGGTTCTCGGCGGCGGTGACCACGCGGCGGGTCACTCCGGGACCGGTGTCGGCGTACCCTTCAACGTCGTCGAGGACGTCGAACTCGTCGTCACCGGCAGACTCGATCTCCACCGGATCAGCGTACGAGCCCCGCTCGGGGGACCCTCGGCCGGGTGTGACGCAGCAGACATTCTGCCCAGAATCCCCATGGATTCCCGCGAATCAGGAAGAGGGGAGCGTCACGGGAGGGGTGGGGTTGCGTCGTGTGGTAATGGGCACGGTAAGCTGTTCGATGCACTCGCACGTCCGCGGTTCTCGGCATGGAGCAGACCCGCTAGCGCGACGGAAATCAAGCGGAGCGTAGGCGAGCGGGAGCGGCAGTGGAACACCCACTGGGTCACACTGAACATCCATCCGACGGAGCAACAGTCCACATGACGAGCAGCATCGAGGCCACCTCGAGCGCCAACAGGGTCACCATCGACGATCTCGGCTCTGAGGAGGCTTTCCTCGCCGCGATCGACGAGACCATCAAGTACTTCAACGACGGCGACATTGTCGAAGGCACCGTCGTCAAGGTCGACCGGGACGAGGTCCTGCTCGACATCGGCTACAAGACCGAGGGCGTCATCCCCTCGCGCGAGTTGTCGATCAAGCACGATGTGGACCCTGCTGAGGTCGTCTCCGTCGGTGATCACATCGAGGCCCTTGTCCTCCAGAAGGAGGACAAGGAGGGTCGTCTGATCCTGTCCAAGAAGCGCGCTCAGTACGAGCGTGCCTGGGGCACCATCGAGAAGATCAAGGAAGACGACGGCGTCGTTCGTGGCTCCGTCATCGAGGTGGTCAAGGGTGGCCTCATCCTCGACATCGGCCTGCGGGGCTTCCTGCCGGCCTCGCTCGTCGAGATGCGCCGCGTCCGCGACCTGCAGCCGTACGTCGGCCGCGAGCTCGAGGCGAAGATCATCGAGCTGGACAAGAACCGCAACAACGTGGTGCTGTCCCGCCGGGCCTACCTCGAGCAGACCCAGTCCGAGGTGCGCACCGAGTTCCTGAACAAGCTCCAGAAGGGCCAGGTCCGCAAGGGCGTCGTGTCCTCGATCGTCAACTTCGGCGCCTTCGTGGACCTGGGCGGCGTGGACGGCCTGGTGCACGTGTCGGAGCTGTCCTGGAAGCACATCGACCACCCGTCCGAGGTCGTCGAGGTCGGCACCGAGGTCGAGGTCGAGGTTCTCGACGTGGACCTGGACCGCGAGCGCGTCTCCCTGTCGCTCAAGGCGACCCAGGAGGACCCGTGGCGTCAGTTCGCCCGCACCCACGCGATCACGCAGATCGTGCCGGGTAAGGTCACCAAGCTGGTTCCGTTCGGTGCGTTCGTGCGCGTCGAGGACGGCATCGAGGGCCTGGTGCACATCTCCGAGCTGGCCGAGCGCCACGTGGAGATCCCGGAGCAGGTCGTGCAGGTCGGCTCGGACGTCATGGTCAAGGTCATCGACATCGACCTGGAGCGCCGCCGCATCTCGCTGTCGCTGAAGCAGGCCAACGAGGGCTTCGTCGAGGGCGAGGAGCACTTCGACCCGACCCTCTACGGCATGGCCGCGACGTACGACAACGAGGGCAACTACATCTACCCCGAGGGCTTCGACCCGGAGACGGGCGAGTGGCTCGAGGGCTACGAGAAGCAGCGCGAGCAGTGGGAGCAGCAGTACGCTGACGCCCGTGCCCGCTGGGAGGCGCACACCAAGCAGGTGCAGACCTCGCGCGCGGCCGACGCGGCCGCCGCGTCGGAGGTTCCGTCCGGCAACGTGTCGACCTCGACCCCGGCCCCGGCCAAGGCGGCGGAGGAGCCCAGCGGCACCCTCGCCACCGACGAGGCCCTGGCCGCGCTTCGCGAGAAGCTGGCCGGCGGCAAGGCCTGAGGCATCGACCTCGACTGAGCCGAAGGACGGCCCCCGACTCTCCGGAGTCGGGGGCCGTCCCTTTTCGCGTACGCCGAAGATCGTCGGACTTGCCTGGCACCTGGGCGTATCTTGACCGCGCATTCGCCCAGTTGCCAGGCAAGTCGGGTGATCTAGGGCGGGCTCGGGCGGCACGGGCCGCACGTGGGAGCATGGGCGCGTGCGATGGGTGGGGTTGACCGGCGGGATCGGGTCGGGGAAGAGCGCGGTGGCGGCGCGGCTGGCGGAGCTGGGCGCGGTGGTGATCGACTCCGACCGCCTGGCCCGCGAGGTCGTCGCGCCGGGCACGGACGGGCTGGCCGAGGTGGTGGCCCGGTTCGGGCCCGAGGTGCTGGGGCCGGACGGGGCGCTGGACCGGCCCGCGCTGGGGAAGCTGGTCTTCGGCGACGACGCCGCCCGGCGGGACCTGGAGGCGATCATCCACCCGCGGGTACGGGCCCGTGCGGCCGAGCTGGCCGCCGCCGCGCCGGCGGACGCCGTCATCGTCAACGATGTGCCGCTGCTGGTCGAGGCGGACCTGGCGGGCCAGTACGAGCTGGTCATCGTGGTGTTCGCGGACGAGGCGACGCGGGTGGCGAGGCTGGTGCGCGACCGCGGCATGGCCGACGCCGACGCCCGCGCCCGGATCGCCGCCCAGGCCACCGACGAGCAGCGCCGCGCCGTCGCCGACGTGTCCATCGTCAACGAGGGCACCCTGGAGCAGCTCCACGCCCAGGTCGACGACGTCTGGCACACCCGCCTGCACCCCTGACCGGGACCCACCCTCCGGCGCGGCGATCTTGCGCGAACTGTGGGTGCGACACGCCCTGAACGGGCAAATCACTAACAGTTCGCGCAAGATCGGCGGCGGGAGCGGCGTGCCGGCAACCCGGGGTTACTTGACCTTCGTGGGGAGCGTTGGGGGGCGCTTGTCGAAGGTGAGGTCGAGCTGGGCGAAGCCGCCGGTGGCGGTGCGCAGCTCCAGGCGCTTGAGGACGCCGGAGTTGTCGACCCAGTAGCGCATCCGGGCCAGGCCCGCCGGCACGTTCGCCTCGACGGCGGTGGGCAGCTCGAACACCCCGACCGGCTTGCCGTCCAGCAGGTCCACCCGCAGGCGGCGGCCGTGCTTGCGGATGTGCTCGGCGTCGTCGGGCACGCCGGCGGCCAGCGACAGCGCCTCGTACATGAGGTAGTCCAGGTCGGTGATCTCGCCGGAGGCGCTCAGCTCGACCCAGCCGGCCTGCTCCCACTTGCCCGTGGGCGCGGGCAGCGGCGGCTTCTCCGGCACGCGCTTGCCGGTCTTGCGTACGGCCACGCCGGTGCGGTCGGCGTGCATGAGCACGTCGTAGCTCTCGTCGTCGACGTCCCGGACGGCAAGGTAGGCCAGCCGGCGCGGCCAGTCCAGCCAGCCCTTCGCGGTGCGCAGCGCGCCGGGCATGACCGGCATGGTGACGGTGATCTCGCCGCCGCGCGCCTTCAGGTTGCGCTGGCGCAGCTGGGCCAGCACCTTCGCCTCGGCCTTGGTGATCTCCGAGGGCGCGTTGTCGCGGCCGCCGATCGCGGCCGTGCGCACGAACTCGTGCCGCTGCCCGCGCTGCAGGTCGATCGTGGTGGGCAGGCCGCTGCCGAGCACGGTCTCCAGGCGCACCAGGGCGCCGCCGCCGTTCAGCCAATAGCCGACGGCGCCGCCGTTGGCCTCCAGCGACTTCGGGTCCGGGGACGGCTGGGGGCTGGTGCTCGCCGCGGCGGGCGCCGCCGTCCCGGTGGGGTCCGCCGTCCCGGTGGCGGCGGCGTCGCCGGTGGGGGCGATGGTGGCCTCGGTACGCGGCGCGGTGGCCGCCGACGCCGACCCGCCCGCCGAGGCGCTCGGCTCGGCCGACGTGTCCGGCGCGGCGCTGCCGGACGCCGGAGCGGCTGCCGACGGGGCGGCGGACGAGGGTGCCGGGCTGGGTGCGGCCTGCGGGGGCAGCGCCGGGCCGAGCAGCACGTCCACCGGGGCGCCGTCGAAGGTGTCCTTGCGTACCCACTGGTTGCGCAGCTCGCCGAGCGGCCCGGCGGGGTCCGCCTCCTTGCGGGCGAGCAGGAACAGGAACGTGACCAGATTGTCCAGCGGCCGCTGCTCGTCGTCGTCGAGCCGGATGGGGCGCACCCGCCAGCCGTCGGCGGGCGGGGTCAGCGGCGGCTTGCCCGCGGGCACGGCCTGGGGGTCCGCCGACGCGCCGGGCGCGGCGGAGCGGCGGGCGGACTCGGGTGCGGGCGCCGCGTCGGGCAGCGCGCCGGGCCGGATCGCGATCACCCCGGGGAACGACTGGACCAGGCCCTTATTCGTGGCGCCGTCGGACACCGACAGGTAGACGAGCTGGCGCTGCCAGTCGACCCAGCCGTCGACGGTGGTCTGCCGGTTCTCGGGGCCGACGGTGCCGTGCACTCCGACCCGGCCGTCGGCGAAGTTGCGGGCGCGCATGCCGGCCAGCCGGTCGAGCTCGGCCTTGGTCAGCGGCCGGGAGCCCTCCTGCGGGGCCTTCCTGCCCGCCGAGCAGGAGGCGAGACCGCCGGTCAGCGTCGCGGTGAGGCCCAGCAGCAGCCCGCCCGCGGCGAGCAGGCGGAGGATCCGGCGGCGTGCGTTGGTCGAGGTTCCCACGGGAGGTGCAACGGGGCGAACGGGGTGAGGTGACGTGCCGAACCGGTCACAAAAGCAGACAGGCCCCGGGGCTGCCCGGATACGTCAAGACCGCCCGCGGCGGCCGGTCGGCGCACACATGGTGCGCGACCGCAGCGGTGCGCTCATCGATCCTGCGGTGGGGCGGATCGAGGCTGCTACCGGTGCGCCAGGGGTGGTAACCGGCCGGTGTGGAGGTCCGGTCTCCCCGGTACGGCCGCCGCGAACGGCCTACCACATGACGGTAACGCGGTGATTGATGACACACAATCGCAATATTGGAGCCGGTCACTCACCTACCGTCACACTGGCACCGCAGCCTGCATGCCCGTCCGCGCGGTTGTCACACTCCGAGCGTAGGTTGGGGCACATGACGGAGCTTGCCGAGATTCCGCGCCTGGACGGGACGTTCCAGGTCATCAGCGACTACGTGCCGGGTGGTGACCAGCCGACCGCCATCGAGGACCTGGCCCGCCGGGTGCGCCGGGGCGACCGGCACTCGGTGCTGCTGGGCGCGACGGGCACGGGCAAGTCGGCGACCACGGCGTGGCTGATCGAGAAGCTGCAGCGCCCCGCGCTGGTCATGGCCCCGAACAAGACCCTGGCCGCACAGCTGGCCAAGGAGTTCCGCGAGCTGATGCCCAACAACGCGGTGGAGTACTTCGTCAGCTACTACGACTATTACCAGCCCGAGGCGTACATCCCGCAGACGGACACGTACATCGAGAAGGACTCCTCGATCAACGAGGAGGTGGAGCGGCTGCGCCACTCGGCGACCATGTCGCTGCTGACCCGCCGGGACGTCATCGTGGTCGCGACGGTCTCCGCGATCTACGGTCTCGGCACCCCGCAGGAGTATCTGGAGCGCGCGGTCAAGGTCAAGGTCGGTGAGGAGATCGACCGCGACAAGCTGCTGCGCCGCCTGGTGGACATCCAGTACGCGCGCAACGACATGGCGTTCAACCGGGGCACGTTCCGGGTGCGCGGCGACACGCTGGAGATCATCCCGGCGTACGAGGAGCTGGCGCTGCGCATCGAGTTCTTCGGCGACGAGATCGAGCGGCTGTCCTACCTGCACCCGCTCACCGGCGACGTGGTCAGGGACGTCGACCAGCTGCTGATCTTCCCGGCCACGCACTACGCCGCCGGGCCGGAGCGGATGGAGCGGGCGATCGCCGGCATCGAGGCCGAGCTGGAGGAGCGGCTGGCTGAGCTGGACCGGCAGGGCAAGCTGCTGGAGGCGCAGCGGCTGCGCATGCGCACCACGTACGACCTGGAGATGATGCGCCAGGTGGGCTTCTGCAACGGCATCGAGAACTACTCGCGCCACATCGACGGCCGCGAGCAGGGCAGCCCGCCGCACGCGCTGCTGGACTACTTCCCCGACGACTTCATCACCGTCATCGACGAGTCGCACGTGACCATCCCGCAGATCGGCGGCATGTACGAGGGCGACGCCTCGCGCAAGCGGGTGCTGGTCGAGCACGGGTTCCGGCTGCCCAGCGCGCAGGACAACCGGCCGCTGCGCTTCGACGAGTTCCTGGAGCGGGTCGGGCAGATGGTGTTCCTGTCGGCCACCCCGGGGCCGTGGGAGCTGCAGCAGGCGCAGGGCGAGTTCGTGGAGCAGGTGATCCGCCCGACCGGCCTGGTCGATCCGCAGGTGGTGGTGAAGCCGACCAAGGGCCAGATCGACGACCTGATGCACGAGATCCGGCTGCGCACCGAGCGCGACGAGCGGGTCCTGGTCACCACGCTGACCAAGAAGATGGCCGAAGACCTCACCGACTACCTGCTGGAGAACGGCATCCGAGTGCGCTACCTGCACTCCGAGGTGGACACGCTGCGCCGGGTCGAGCTGCTCAAGGAGCTGCGCATCGGCGAGTTCGACGTGCTGGTCGGCATCAACCTGCTGCGCGAGGGCCTGGACCTGCCCGAGGTGTCGCTGGTGGCGATCCTCGACGCGGACAAGGAGGGTTTCCTGCGCAGCGGCACCTCGCTGATCCAGACCATCGGCCGGGCCGCCCGTAACGTGTCCGGCGAGGTCCACATGTACGCCGACAAGATCACCCCGTCGATGGCGGCGGCGATCGAGGAGACCGACCGGCGCCGCGCCAAGCAGGTGGCGTACAACGAGGCCAACGGGGTGGACCCGCAGCCGCTGCGCAAGAAGATCCACGACATCCTGGACGACATCTACCGCGAGGCCGAGGACACCGACACCGCGCTGGCCGGGCACGGGCCCGGCGGGCACATCATCGGCGGGTCGGGCCGGCAGATGTCGCGCGGCAAGGCGCCGGTGCCCGGCACGCGCTCGAAGTCGCGTACCACCTCGGAGAAGCGCGGCGCGGTGGTGGCCGCCACCGAGGGCATGGCCCGGGTGGAGCTGACCAAGCTGATCGGCGATCTCAACGAGCAGATGCTCGGCGCCGCGGCCGAGCTGCAGTTCGAGCTCGCCGCCCGCATCCGCGACGAGATCGCCGAGCTCAAGAAGGAGCTGCGGCAGATGGACGCCGCCGCCTGACGGCTGATACGAGATCGAGGCTCCGTTCACGAAGTTCGGGAACGGAGCCTCGATCTTGCGGCGGGCCGGGGAGGGTGTCCGCCGCAGGTCACTTCGGGTCGAGCTGGTCGGGGTAGGTGGGGCGGCCGGTGACCGCGTCACGGATCTTGTCCGCCACGCCGACGATCGGGTCCACCAGCTTGTTCCACGGCGGGGTGTTCGGGGTCTTCGGGTGCGGCCGGGTGCCGGCCGACTCCTCGGCGATCGCGGCCCGGTTGCCCAGGCGGATCAGCTCGTCGTCGTTGGCGAGCTCCTTCAGCCGACCGTGGATCTTGCGGTTGGCGGTGTGCGTGTGGCGGCGCAGGTGGGCGTCGACTTCCAGGGCGAGGCGCTGGAAGCCGTCGTCCTCGGCCGGCGTGACCGACAGGGTCTGCAGCACCTGCAGGATCGCGCCGTCCTCGGCGAGCTCCCGGTTGGCCAGGTCGTCGCCGTCGGGGAACAGCTCACGGACCGCGGGCAGCAGGTACTGCTCCTCGGCCGCGAGGTGCCGGCTGACGACGGCGGTCACCACCTCGGCGACCTGGCGCCGCCGGGACGGCGAGGCCGTCGCCGCTTCGGTCGCCAGCTCCGCCGAGAGTCGGGTGATCTGCCGGTGCTCGTCTGCCAGCATGTCGACGATGCTCTGGCCGGCGGGGGTGTACGCGGCCTCGGCCTCTGGGGACAGAGGCGGAAGCGGTGGCAGGTCAACGCTCATGGCCCGGCTCTACCCGGGTGCGCCGGGAGGCAAACCTGGGGCCGTTTGACGGGCGCTCGGCGCACCTCATAGCATCGACGGTGATCGCCTCCGGGCTTCGGCGGTCCTCATCCGGCGTGGTCAATCCGGCCGCCAAGGGCAGTGGTGTGTGTCGCGTCCACGCGTGTCTGCTCCCGGAACAGGATCCCCACAGTGTCCACACTCACCTCCAGAGCCGGGCGGTTCACGCTCGGCGCACTCATGCTGACCCTGTCCGCGCTCGCGGTCGTGGTCGCCTCCATCCCCACCCCGTCCCGCGCCGCCGACCCGGTGACCGTGCTGACCAGCGGTTTCGAGGACGGCACCGTGCAGGGCTGGGCCCGGCGCGGCACCGTCGAGACCGTCGCGGTGAGCACCGCCGCCGCGCACAGCGGCACGTCCAGCCTGCTCACCGCCGGCCGCACCGCGGCCTGGAACGGCCCCAGCAAGGACCTGCTGGCCACGGTCACCAAGGGCACCCGCTACACCTACTCGGTCTGGGCGCGGGCCGCGGCCGGCGCCGGGTCGGTGCAGGTGCGGATGAGCGTCGAGCGGCGCTGGCAGGGCACCGCCAGCTACGAGCAGGTGGTCAACAGCACCACCGTCAGCGAGAGCGGCTGGACGCAGCTGACCGGCGGCTACACGCTGGCCAACGACGCCGACTTCTTCGCCGTGTACGTCGAGACGGTCAGCGGGACGGCGTCGTTCCACATCGACGACTTCACGCTGTCGTACCAGCCGCCGGACCCGATCCAGACCGGCATCCCGTCGCTGAAGACGGTGTTCGCGAACGACTTCCCGATCGGCGCGGCGGTGGGCCGCCCGCAGCTGCTCGGCGAGCGCGGCCAGCTGCTGGCCAAGCACTTCAACTCGGTCACCGCGGGCAACGCGATGAAATGGGACACCATCCAGCCCGTCGAGGGCACGTTCAACTACACCGACGCCGACGCGATCGTGGCGTTCGCCCGGGCCAACGCCATGAAGGTGCGCGGGCACACGTTCGTGTGGCACAACCAGACCCCGGCCTGGGTGTTCAACGACGCCAACGGGCAGCCGATGACCGCGACCGCGGCCGACAAGACGCTGCTGCTGGCCCGCCTGGAGGCGCACATCCGCGCCCTGGGCGCCCGCTACGCGAGCGACATCTCGGCCTGGGACGTGGTCAACGAGGTCATCGACGAGAACCAGTCCGACGGCCTGCGCCGCAGCACCTGGTTCAACATCACCGGCCTGGACTACATCCGCACCGCGTTCCGGGTCGCCCGGGAGGTGGCGCCGAACGCGAAGCTGTTCATCAACGACTACAACACCAACGTCACGAACAAGCGGGACAAGCTCTACAACCTGGTCGCCCAGCTCAAGGCCGAGGGTGTGCCGATCGACGGCGTCGGCCACCAGCAGCACGGCAACATCAACTGGCCGACCGGGGCCGAGACCGACGCGATGATCGCCAAGTTCATCCCGCTCGGCGTCGAGCAGCAGATCACCGAGATGGACACCAGCATCTACACCAGCTCCTCGGAGAGCTTCACCACCCCGCCCGCGGACCGGCTGGCCGGCCAGGCCGCGCGCTACAAGGCCTGGTTCGACGTGTATCGCAAGTACAAGGCCGACATCACCTCGGTGACGCTGTGGGGCCTGGCCGACGACGAGACCTGGCTGGACAGCTACCCGGTGAGCCGCAAGGACTTCCCGCTGCTGTTCGACGTGCAGCTGCAGGCCAAGCCGGCGTACTGGGCGATCATCGGCAGCGCCTCGCCGACCGCGTCCGGCCCGGCGTCCCCGTCGGCCAGCCCCAGCGCGTCGGCCAGCCCGAGCGCGTCGCCCAGTGCGTCACCGAGTGCTTCGCCGAGCGCCAGCCCGAGCCCGGTGCCGAGCGGGTCCACCATCCCCTCGGGATGCCGGGTCAAGTACACGGTCACCAACCAGTGGAACTCCGGGTTCCAGGCTGACGTGGTGATCACGAACGCGAGCGCGGTGGCGGTCAACGGCTGGCAGCTGCGCTGGACGTTCGCCAACGGTCAGGTGATCAACCAGTCCTGGAGCAGCACGTACGCGCAGAGCGGCGCGAACGTCACGATCACCAACGCGGCCTGGAACGGCACCATCGGCGCCAACGGCGGCACCGCGTCCTTCGGCTTCCTGAGCAGCTGGAGCGGCACCAACGCCAAGCCGGCCACGTTCACCCTGAACGGCACGGTCTGCGCGACCGTCTGATGTTCTCGGCGGGCCACAACTTCTGGGTTGTAGCTACAACCCAGAAGTTGTGGCCCGCGGCCGGCAAATGCCGTGCCGGCGGCCGGGCGCCCGGCTAGGCTCGCGTCCCGTGACCGATGCCGACGCCCTCTTCGCCCCGCTGGCAGCCGACGCCGTCCCGGCGGTCTCCCGCCTGGCCGCCCGCTGCCTCGCCGCCGACGGCGGGCTCCCGCTGGCCGCCGGGGAGGGCTTCACCGCCCGGCGCTACGCCGCCGAGGGCGGGCTCGCCATCGGCGCGTACGACCCGGACGGCACGCTGGTCGCCGCCGCCGCGATCCGGCCCACCGGCGGCACCGTCACCGGCACCGCGCTGGTCGACCCGGCCGCCCGTGGGCGGGGCCTGGGCGTCGCCGCGCTGGACTGGTGCCTGGGCGGCGCGGACGTCATGGAGACCGAGTCGCTGACCGACGGCGCGGCCGCGCTGTTCGCCGACCGCGGCCTGACCATGTCGTTCGCCGAGGACGTGATGCGCCACGACCTCAAGGAGATCCCGGACGTGCCACTGCCGGCGGGGGTGCGCCTGGCCGGCTGGGCGCCGGACACGGTGAGCCGCTTCCACGCGGCGTACCGGGCGGCCTTCGCGGAGCGGCCGGGCTTCCCGGACTGGGACCAGGAGCAGTGGACCGGGTGGCTGGTCGACGACGACTTCCGCCCGCCGTGGTCGCTGCTCGCGGTCGACGCGTCCGGCGCCGATCTCGGCTTCGTGGTGTGCGGCGACGGCTGGCTGGTGCAGGTCGGCACGACGCCCGCCGCGCGCGGCCGGGGTGTCGGCGCGGCGCTGACCACGGCCGCGCTGCGGGCCGCGGCCGCCGACGGCGCGTCCGAGATGCTGCTCGACGTGAACGTCGACAACCCGGTCGCCGCGGACCTCTACCGGCGTCTCGGGTTCACCGTCCTGGGCAGACGGGCCCGCTTCACCCGCCCGGCCTCGGCACGCTGATCGGCGTGACGTCGCCGCGCGGATCCTGTCACGGGATCGAGGTTATCGCGGCGGTGACGCGGTTATAGGAGGGTGGAGGGGCCGTCTGGTTCCGCGACGAGCGGTCGATGGGGACCGCCCGCCTCCCCTTGCGGAACGGGCGCGACGCCCACGAACAGTGGGGCGGTTCGCGACAGTGCTCTCCGGGCTGCTTCGCTGCCGGTGTCCTCGCCTCTCGGCACCACCGAGGAGGTCCGATGCACGAAACCAGGCACCGTAGTGCCACGTCGCCGGATGAGGAGCAGGCGGCACGCTCGCTGCTGGCCGAGGAACGGCGGATCACGGTGGAGACGGGCTGGAGCACGTCCACCATGGTCGTCACGGCCATTCGCGAACGGCTGCTGATCAACATGATGGCGGCGACCCGATGACCGGTGCGCGGCCGGCCGCAGGGCCGGGACGCGACCGGGACCGCCGGCGCGGGCGCTGCACGGACCAGCGCCCGCGCCGACAAACCCGCGGCGGTCAGGCCCGGTTGCGGGCCGCGTCGATCCAGGCGAGCACGCCGTGGGCCCGGCTGCGGGCGGCCACGTCCCGCGCCTCGGCCAGCAACGCGGCGCCCTCGTCGTCGCGATCGTCCTCGTAGGCCAGTTGCGCCAGGGCGAGCAGCGCCGCCGCGAGACCGGGCTGGAAGTCCAGCTCGCGGCGCAGTCGCGCGGACTCCTCCAGCTTGGCCCGGCCCGCTTCGCGATCGCCCGCCTCGAGGTCGGCGAAGCCGAGGTGGCGCACGGCGTACGACATGGTCAGCTCGTCCCCGGTTGCCCGGGCCAGCCGGTATGCCCGCTCCAGCAGCGGCACCGCGACGGCCGCGTCGTCGCGCACGACCTGGTGGAAGCAGCCGAGCCAGAACAGCGCCTCGCCCTCGCCGCGCCCGTCGCCGAGCCGCTGGTACAGCTCGGCGGCGCGCTCGAACGAGGCCAGTTCCGCCGGGTCCTCCTGGCGCTGGTGCAGGTAGTCCGCGTGCAGCAGGCGGCCGCGGGCCAGCGCCAGATCCGCCTCCAGGCTGTCGAGGTCGCCGTGGGCCGCGGTGGTCGCCGTGGTGTCGCCGCCGAACACGGCGGTCTCGTAGCGCTCGCTCGCACGGGCGAGGCGTTCGTCGCCGTACATGCCGACCAACCTAACCGGACGGGCGAGCCGCCGCAGCCCGGTCGGACTACCGCCGGACGGCGTGCTCGGCGGCCCAGTCGCCGATCCGGGCCAGCAACTCGGCCGAGGCGGCGTTCTCGGCGTGGCCGAAACCGGGCTCCAGCCACAGCTCCTTCGGCTCGGCGGCGTTGTCGAAGATCTGGTGCGCATGCTCGACCGGGAAGTACGCGTCGGCGTCCCCGTGCACCACCAGCAGCGGGATGGGGGAGATGAGCCCGGCGACGGCGTACGGCGGCTCCGGGACCGGGTCCCAGCCGCCGCGCGCGATGCGGGTGCGCAGCGCGACCCGGCCGACCAGGCGGCCCAGCCGCCGCTCCAGCACCCAGTGCACCCGGCGCATCGGCGGGGTGCCGCGGTAGTACCAGCGGGCGGGGCCGCTGACCGCTACGGCGGCGTCCACGCCGCGGATCAGCGCGGCGTGCCGCACCACGACCGAGGCGCCCATGGAGAAACCGACCGTGACGATGCGGCGGTAGCCCAGCTCGCGGGCCCAGGCCACGGCCGCCTCGACGTCGTGGATCTCCAGGTCGCCGACCGTGGACAGGCCGCCGGAGCGGCCGTGCCCGCGGAAGTCGAAGCTGATGACGCCGCCGTGCCGGCCCAGGACGCCCGCGGCGCGGCGCACCGACTCGCGCCGCCAGGAGCCGGTGAAGCCGTGCGCGATCACGATCGCGAGCGCGCGGTCGCCCTCGTCGTGGTGGGCGTCGATGGGCACGCCGTCGGACGTGGTGAGCACGCGGTCGGTCATGAGCGGAAAGGGTCAGCCGGCGGCCGGGACGTCAAGGAAGTGCTCGACGACCGGCGGCTTGGCGAAGAACGGGCCGATGATGCCGCGCCACTGGTTGAAGCGGTCGGTGGCGCGGAAGTTCTTCTCGTGCGCCTCGATCGAGTCCCACTCGACCAGCAGCACGAACCGCGACGGCGACTCCACGCCGCGGGTCATCCGGACGGTGATGCAGCCTTCGGTGTCCGCGAGCCACGGGCGGGCCTGCGCGTACGCCGAGGCGAACGCGTCCTCCTGGCCGGGCTGGACGTCGATCAGGGCAACCTCGAGCACCATGGTGATGATCCTCGCACGCCCGAGGCGGGGTGGTGTGGGTGCCCTAGGGTGGCGCCCATGCTCGACTGGTTGCTCAGCACCGCGTTCACCGTCCGGGACACGCCGATGACCTGGGCCGAGGTGCTCGGCTTCCTGACCGGCGTGCTCAACGTCTGGCTGCTGGTCCGCCAGAACGTGGCGAACTGGGCGGTCGGCATCCTCAACGTGCTTCTGCTGCTGGTCGTGTTCTGGACCTACGGCCTGTACGCCGACGCCGGCCTGCAGCTGGTGTACGTGGCGCTGGGCCTGCTGGGCTGGTGGCAGTGGCTGCGCCGGGGCGCGGACGGCGCCCGGCTGGAGGTGTCGCGCACCACGCGTGCCGAGTGGACCGTGCTCGCCGTGGTGGGCCTGCTGGCGACGGCCGCGCTGTGGCTGCTGCTGGACCGGGCCACCGACTCCACGGTGCCGCTGCCCGACGCGCTGACCACGGTGCTGTCGCTGGTCGCGACGTACCTGCAGACCCGCAAGAAGCTGGAGAGCTGGTGGATCTGGATCGTCGCGGACCTGATCTACATCCCGCTGTACCTCTACAAGGGCCTGTGGCTGACCGGCGCGCTGTACGTGGTGTTCCTGGGCCTGTGCGTGGCGGGGCTGCTGTCCTGGCAGCGCGCGCTGCGGGGGCGCGTGGCCGAGCCGGTGCCGGCGTGACGTACCGGCACGGCATGGTGGTGGGCAAGTTCTACCCGCCGCACGCCGGGCACCATCACCTGATCCGGGCCGCCGCCGCGGCCTGCGCCGCGGTAACCGTGGTGGTGGCGCCGTCGAGCAGGGAGTCGATCCCGCTGGAGACGCGGCTGGCGTGGCTGCGCGAGGAGCACGCGGACACCCCGTGGGTGCGCTTCGCGGGGCGTCACGACGACACCCGGATCGACTACGCCGACCCGGCCGTGTGGGACGCGCACTGCGCCGTGTTCCGCGAGGCGGTGGGCCCCGACCCGGTGGACGCGGTGTTCAGCTCGGAGAAGTACGGCGACGAGCTGGCCCGGCGGTTCGGCGCGGTGCACGTGGAGGTGGACGCGCCGCGGCTGGCCTTCCCGGTGTCGGGCACGGCGGTACGCGCCGACCCGGTGGCGCACTGGGGGCAGCTGTCCGCGCCCGTGCGGGCCTGGTTCACCCGGCGGGTGGTGGTGCTCGGGGCCGAGTCGACCGGGACCACCACCATGGCGGCGGCGCTGGCCGGGCACTACGCCGCCCGGGGCGGGGTGTGGGCGGACACCCGATGGGTGCCCGAGTACGGCCGGGAGCTGACCGAGCGGAAGCTGGCCGCGCTGCGCGCCGCCGATCCGGGCGCCACCGTGTTCGACGTCACCTGGGACCGGGCCGACTTCACCGAGGTGGCCCGGGAGCAGTCGGCGGCGGAGGACGCCGCCGCGCGGGCCGGCTCGCCGCTGCTGGTCTGCGACACCGACGCGCTCGCCACTCAGGTTTGGGAGGAGCGCTACCTGGGCAGTTCGTCACCGGAGGTCCGGGCTGCCGCCCGGCGTCCCGACCTGTACCTGCTGACCTCGCCTGTCGGGGTGCCGTTCGACGACGACGGCCTTCGCGACGGCGAGCACCTGCGAGGGTGGATGACCGGCCGGTTCCGCGAGGTGCTGGCCGCGTCCCGGGTGCCGGTCGTGGAGTTGAACGGATCACACGGGGCCCGGCTGCGGATGGCGGTGGAGGCGTGCGACAGGCTGTTGAGCGCGGGCTGGGACCTCGCCGCACCACTCGGCTGACCTGCGTGGACGCCCCGGCTGACCCGGTCGCTCGGCCATGCGGGCGACCCTGGCTGGGCAGTGCGCGCGGCGTGGTAAACAATAGAGAGACGCGGGAGGGGAGTATCCCTCACGACGGTGTCGTCAGCACGGCTCCCCCCGGCCAGCACAGGCCTGGTGTGATCCCGGCACCGTCGGTCATCGGTGTTGCACCGGTGGCAGGAGAGACCTCCGGGGCAAGAATCATGCCGACCGGAGGTCTGTTTATATGAACGTGTCCACTTGGGAATGGGCCGCCACCCTCATCGGGTTGCTGGCGCTGCTGACCTTCGACTTGCTGATCATCGGGCGTCGGCCGCATGAGCCTTCGATGAAGGAGGCCACCGGTTGGGTGGTCTTCTACGTGGCGCTGGCCTGCGCGTTCGGCGCCTGGATCTTCTACAGCCACGGTACGCAGTACGGCCAGGAGTTCTTCGCCGGCTGGGTGACCGAGTACAGCCTTTCCGTGGACAACCTGTTCGTCTTCGTGATCATCATGAGCAGGTTCGCGGTGCCCCGCATCTACCAGCAGAAGGTGCTGCTCATCGGCATCGTGCTGGCGCTGGTCATGCGTGGTGCGTTCATCGCGGCGGGCGCCGCGCTGGTGTCGCGGTTCGTGTGGGTGTTCTACATCTTCGGCGTGTTCCTGATCTACACCGCGTGGACGCTGACCAAGCACGGTGAGAGCGACGAGTCGGACTTCAAGGAGAACGCGCTCATCCGCTGGAGCCGCCGGGTGCTGCCGATCAGCAAGGAGTACGACGGTGCGAAGATGACCACGGTGCAGGCCGGCAAGCGGATCTTCACGCCGATGCTCATCGTGATGATCGCGATCGGCACCACCGACCTGATCTTCGCGCTCGACTCCATCCCGGCCATCTTCGGCCTTACCAAGGAGCCGTTCCTGGTCTTCACCGCCAACGTGTTCGCCCTGATGGGCCTGCGCCAGCTCTACTTCCTGCTGGGCGGCCTGCTGGACCGGCTGGTGTACCTGTCGCTGGGCCTCGCCGCGGTGCTCGGCTTCATCGGCGTGAAGCTGATCATGGAGGCGCTGGCGGGCAACAACGTGCCGTTCATCAACGACGGCCAGCCGATCACCGCCGTGCCGCACATCAGCATCGGCGTCTCGCTCAGCGTGATCATCGGCATCCTGGCCGTGGCCACCGTGGCCAGCCTGATCAAGTCCTCCCGCGAGGCGAAGAACGACGCGGAGAAGACGCCGACGCCGGTCGGCTGACGGCTCAGCCGCCCACCCGGCCCGCACCCGCCAGCGCGGCGGTGCGGGCCGGCGGCATCTCCTCCAGCACCACCCGCCCGTTGACGCTGCACGCGTGCAGCACGAAGCGGGCGCCGTCCCGCGGGGCGGCCGCCACGAAGCCCACATGGTCGATGTGGCCGCTCGCGTCGGCGAAGAAGTACAGGTCGCCCGGCTGCTCGCTGCCGAGGGCGAGGTCCGGCACGGCGCTGCGCTGATCGCTCGCGTCCCGCGGCACGGTGACGCCCAGCTGGCGGAAGGCCAGGTGCACCAGCCCCGAGCAGTCGATGCCGTACGGCGTCAGGCCACCCCAGACGTACGTCACCCCGAGCAGGGAGCGGGCCGCCGCCAGCGCTGCCACCCGGTCCCGCTCGCCCAGCGGGCCGTCACCGCTCTCGGCGCGCACGCTGAGCTGGTCGAGCGGCAGCCAGCCGGGGTAGCCGCGCGGGTCGAGCTTCGCGGCGGGCTGCGCGGTGGCCACCACCCGGGCCCAGCCGCCGCGCACCTCCTCGACCAGCACCTGTTCGCCGTGCAGCAGCTGGGTCAGCACGCCGTGATACATCCGGCCCTCGTCGTCCAGCCCGGCGACCCACGAGCGCGGGTCGCTGTGCGGCCCCAACACCGCCGCGTCCACGCCCGGCCGGGGCGCGTCAGGGCGTGACCACAGGGTCGCCACCGGGGCGGTCACCGTCGCGATCTTCATGCCGGGTACCTCGCTTCAGTCGGCTGCGCTCCGTTGTGGGATCGACACGCCCAGTCCGGGGGCGTCGGGTAGTACCACGGTCGCACCCTCGTAGCGGCATCCGCCAGACACCGGCGGCTCGGCCAGCCACCAGGCCGCGTCGAGGTCACTGACGATGGTGGTCGGGTGTGCCGCGACCAGGCTCGCCGCGGCGCCGATGCCGACCGGCCCCTCCATCATGGAGCCGACGCAGGTGCCCAGCCCGTGCGCGGCGGCCAGCTCCAGCAGGGTGCGCGCGGTGCTGAGCCCGCCGCACTTGGCCAGCTTGACGTTGACCAGGTCGGCCGCCCGGCGGCGGATCACCTCGACCAGGTCGCGCAGGCCGAACACCGACTCGTCGGCCATGATCGGCAGCGCGCTGCGGGCGCTGACCCAGGCCAGCCCGTCCAGGTCGTGCCGGGCGACCGGCTGCTCGACCAGCTCGACCGGCAGCTCCAGCGCCGCGATGCGGTCGAGGATGCGCACCGCGTCGCGCGGCGTCCAGCCCTGGTTGGCGTCCAGGCGCAGGGTGACGCCGGGGTCGAGGGCCTCGCAGACGGCGCGGACGCGGTTCAGGTCGCCAGCGGCGTCCGTGCCGACCTTCAGCTTCAGCACCGTGAAGCCCTCGGCGACACGCTGCTTGGCGGTGACCGCCAGCGCGCCCGCCTCGCCCGCGGACAGGGTCACGTCGGTGGGCACGGTCAGGCTCGTGCCGCCGAGCAGTCGTACCAGGGGGATGTCCAGGCGGCGCGCGGCCAGGTCGTGCAGCGCCACGTCCACCGCCATCTTGGCGGCCTCGTTGCCGACCACCGCGCGGGCCACCTCGCGGCAGCTCGCGGCCAGGTCGTCCGGGTCGCGGCCGACCAGCAGCGGCGCCATCATCTCCGCGACGCACGCCTGCGAGCCCGCGATGCTCGCCCCGGTCACCGCCCACACCTGCGGCGCCTCGCCGAAGCCGGAGCGCCCGTCCGCGTCGACGATCTCCACCAGCAGCGTCTCGACGGCGGTGGCCCGGCGCAGCGCCGTCACGAACGGGGTGTGCAGCGGGGCGGAGACGCGGTGGGTGCGGACTGCGGTGATCGACACGCCACCGACCCTACGTCCGAAACCGGTACCGCAGAAGCCCCGTTCCGTGGTTCCGGTCAGCTCGCTCCGCGCTGCGCCCAACTCGCCGCGGCGATCCGGCCCAGCAGGGCGCAGGCCTCGCCGTCCGGGACGTCACCGGTGGTGCAGACCGCCAGCAGGTACGGCGGCGCGTCCGCCGGGTAGATCAGGGCGCTGCTGTGCCGCTCGCCGGTCACCCAGCCGTTCTTCAGCGCCACCCGGGTGCCCTCGGGCAGGCCCCGGTGCAGGTCGTCGCGGCACTCCTGGGCGGACAGGATGTCCACCATCGCGGCCGATCCCTCGGCCGAGGCGAGCCGGCCGCCGTGCAGCGCGCCGAACAGCGCGGCCAGGTCCGCGGCGGTGACCTCGTTGCTGATGCCGCCGTCGCGCGCCGGGTAGTCCTCGATGCCGCGGTCGGTGTGCGCGCGGGTCGCCCCGGCCAGCCGCCACACGTCGTTGACCTGCGCGAACGCCTGCTCGTTCGGGCCGAGCGCGCCGAGCACCAGATTGGTGGCCAGGTTGGAGGAACGCACGATCATCCGCGTGATCAGCCAGCGCAGCGGGGCCTTGCCGCCCACCCGGTCCCAGACCTGCGGATCGCTGTCGTACGCCGGGTCGTTGGCGTAGGCCGGTCCGCCGGGCGCGGCCGAGACGTGCTCGTTGTGCACGGAGATCTCGGCGTCCAGGTCCAGCCGGCCGGCCTCGGCGGCGCGCCAGGCGGCGGCCATCACGCCGACCTTCATCGTGCTGGCCGCGTAGTGCAGCGCGCTGGCCTCCCGGGCGTATCGCGCCGGCCCGTCGAGCGGGCCGCACCAGACGGATGCGGTGCCGGGGAAGGCGTCGAGTTCGGGAGCCAGGCTCTGCAGCGTGATCACGTCTGCAGGTTACTGAAAACGGGGCAGCGGCGCTCGCTGGGAGGCCGTAGAGTGCCGCGCCGTGACTGAGTTGATCCCTTCTCACCTGTCGGCCCCGGCGCCCGACCCCACGCACCGCTGTGAGCAGTGCGGATGCAGCCCGGCGCGGCAGATGACCTTCCGTGGGCACCGCGGCATGATCGTGGTGATGCAGTTCCTCAAGGAGCGCGGCGTGTGGTGCCGCACCTGCGGTCTGACCGTGTTCCGGACCATGACCAGCCGTACGATCGCGCAGGGCTGGTGGGGCTACGGCTCGTTCCTGATCACGCCGTTCGTGCTGCTGTACAACCTGGTGGGGCGCCTGAAGCTGCGCAAGCTGGGCGAGCCCGTGCCCGCGCTGGACGGCTCGTCGACCGCGCCCTGGCACCCGGGCCGCCCGGTGTTCCTGCGCGCGACGATGCTGGTCCCGATCCTGCTGGTGGCGTTCGTGACCACGGTGGCGATCCTGGCCGACCCGGCGAACAAGATCGGGCAGTGCGTCGTGTCGCAGGGCGCGGACGACGTGGAGTTCGTCGACTGCTCGCAGCGCAACGAGGGCGTGGTGCTCAGCGTCGTCGACGACAAGGACGAGTGCCCGGCCGAGGCCGTCGGCTACGTCGAGGAGTACACCGAGTACCGCTCGGGCGGCCGTACCGTCAACGAGGTCTACTGCATCGGCGCCTGACCGTCCCCTGATCGAGGCTCCCGCCGAACGGTACGGCGGGAGCCTCGATCAGGCAGGGGTCACTGAGCGCGGCGGGCGACCCAGCCGGTGGCCAGCAGGAACTGGGCCAGGACGTAGGTGAGCATCACCCAGATCGGGGGGCCGGGGATGGTGAACGCGTCGGCGACCCGCACCGCGATCAGCAGGTCCGAGATCAGGAACAGCGCGCCGCCGAGCGCGGTGCGCCAGCCGAACGACGCGGCCAGCGCCGCGGTCGAGGACAGCAGCGTGCCGTAGACGGCCATCGGCAGCGCCAGGCCCGCCTCCGACAGCGCGGGCCACAGCCAGGTCAGCGCCCCGACCAGGAAGACCGCGTAGCCGACCGGCACCAGCGGCATCGGCCACGCCCGCATCCGCGACAGCGCCCCGTGGCGCACGAACGTGGTCACGTAGCAGACGTGCGCCGTGCCGAACAGCGCCATGCCGGTGATGAACGCGGTGGTCCCCTCGAACTGCAGCGCCACGTCACCGGCCCAGGAGAACAGCAGCGCGGCCAGGATGCCGGCGTTCGGGACCAGGCCCCGCGAGCGGTGGTACAGGTAGAACCACAGCGCCAGCAGCGGCAGCAGCAGCGGCTTGGTCACCCAGTCCAGCGGCTTGCTCGCCACGCCGGCGGCGATGACGTTCAGGGCCGAGGCCACACCGAAAAGGCCCAGCACAAGCCGGTCCGCGCGCATAGTCGATCTCCAGGGGTGAGGGGTCCGCGCAGCATACCCACCGGTAGCCACGCCGCAACACCCCACCTACCCCTAGTTGATCATGAACTTATGGACGTCCTGGACGGCGTGTCCCCACCCCGCCACCGTGATCGACTCCGGCAATCCGGTTGATCACGGTGGCGGGGTAGGGACACGCCGGTGAACACGTCCATAAGTTCATGATCAACGCGGTACAGGCAGCGGCCCCCGGGCTGCGGGGCAGCGCGGGGGCCGGTGCGGCAGGGAGTTGTCAGGCGTGCTTGCGGCGGGCGGCCTGGCGGGCGCGCTGGGTCTGGTCCAGGACGACCTTGCGGATGCGGACGGCGGCCGGGGTGACCTCGACGCACTCGTCCTCGCGGCAGAACTCCAGCGCCTGCTCCAGGGACAGCTTGCGCGGCGGGATCAGCTTCTCGGTCTCGTCCGAGGTGGACGCCCGCATGTTGGTGAGCTTCTTCTCCTTGGTGATGTTGACGTCCATGTCGTCGGAGCGGGAGTTCTCCCCGACGATCATGCCCTCGTACACCTCGGTGCCGGGCTCGACGAACAGCGTGCCGCGCTCCTGCAGGTTGGTCATCGCGAACGCGGTGACCGGGCCGGTCCGGTCGGCGACCAGCGAGCCGTTGTTACGGGTGCGCAGCTCGCCGAACCACGGCTCGTACTTCTCGAACACGTGGTGCAGGATGCCGGTGCCCCGGGTGTCGGTGAGGAACTCGGTCCGGAAGCCGATCAGGCCGCGCGCCGGGACCAGCCACTCCATCCGGATCCAGCCGGTGCCGTGGTTGACCATCTGCTCCATGCGCCCCTTGCGGGTGGCCAGCAGCTGGGTGATCGCGCCGAGGTACTCCTCGGGGGCGTCGATGGTGAGGCGCTCGACCGGCTCGCACAGCTTGCCGTCGATGTCCTTGGTGACCACCTGCGGCTTGCCGACGGTCAGCTCGTACTGCTCGCGGCGCATCTGCTCGACCAGGATGGCCAGCGCCAGCTCGCCGCGGCCCTGCACCTCCCAGGCGTCGGGGCGCTCGGTGGGCAGGATGCGCAGCGACACGTTGCCGACCAGCTCCTTGTCGAGCCGGTCCTTGACCATGCGCGCGGTGACCTTGGCGCCCTTGACCCGGCCGACCAGCGGTGAGGTGTTGGTGCCGATGGTCATCGAGATGGCCGGCTCGTCGACGGTGATCAGCGGCAGCGGGATCGGGTTCTCCGCGTCGGCCAGCGTCTCGCCGATCATGATGTCGGCGATGCCGGCGACGGCGATGATGTCGCCGGGGCCCGCCTCCTCGGCCGGCTTGCGCTCCAGCGCCTCGGTCATCAGCAGCTCGGAGATGCGCACGGACTGCTGGGTGCCGTCGGTCTTGCACCAGGTGACGGTCTGGCCCTTGCGGATGGTGCCCTGGCGGACCCGGCACAGCGCGAGGCGGCCCAGGAACGGCGAGGCGTCGAGGTTGGTGACGTGGGCCTGCAGCGGCGCGCCCTCGATGAAGGTCGGCGCCGGGATGGTGTCGAGCAGGGTCTGGAACAGCGGCTGCAGCGAGTCGCTGTCGCCGGGGACCTTGCCGTCCTCGGGCTGGTTCAGCGAGGCGATGCCGTCGCGGGCGCACGCGTACACGATCGGGAAGTCGATCTGGGACTCGTCGGCGTCGAGGTCGAGGAAGAGCTCGTAGGTGTCGTCCACGACCTCCTTGATCCGCGCGTCGGGCCGGTCCACCTTGTTGATGACCAGGATGATCGGCATCTTGGCCTTGAGCGCCTTGCGCAGCACGAAGCGGGTCTGCGGCAGCGGGCCCTCGGAGGCGTCGACCAGCAGCACCACGCCGTCGACCATGGTCAGGCCGCGCTCGACCTCGCCGCCGAAGTCGGCGTGGCCGGGCGTGTCGATGATGTTGATGGTGACCTGGTCGCCGTTCTCGCCGACGTACTTGACGGCGGTGTTCTTGGCGAGGATCGTGATGCCCTTCTCCCGCTCCAGGTCGCCGGAGTCCATGACCCGGTCGGCGACCTCGGCGCGCGCGTGGAAGGCGCCGGCCTGCTTGAGCATGGCATCGACGAGCGTGGTCTTGCCGTGGTCGACGTGGGCGACGATCGCGACGTTACGGAGATCGGGGCGGGTCTGCATTCATCCATTGTCCGGCAGGCGTGATCAAAAAAAGCGGTCGGGGTCGGTCGGGTGGCGGGTGTCACCCGACGGTATGGGTGTCTTTCCCGCCTTGAATCCGTTATCAGTGGTATGTCGGCTAGCCCGCGTACGGTGCTGGGCACCGTCCTGATCATGCCTCTGCTGCTGCTCGCCGCGCTGCCCGCGGTGGCGGTCGCGACCGGGCGGCCCCGCACCGTCGTGCCGCCGGACCTCGCCCGCGCGACGGGGGTGGACCCGGTCACCGGCACCGCGGGGATCCGGGTCGACACCGACGGCGGCGTGGTGCACGTCCGCTCCGGCCCGGCGACCGACCGGCGCGTCTCGGCCGCGCTCGGCGACGACAGCCGGGTGGCCGTGCGCTGCAAGGTGTGGGGCGAGCGGGTGACCGGCACGAAACGCCGCACCGCGTACTGGATGCGGGTCGGGGCCGGCCGCTACCTGTCCGACGCCTTCCTGGACTGGCCCGCCGCGCGGCCCGAGGTGCCGTGGTGCGGCAACGCCCCCGTGGACGCGGTCACCGCCCGGGTGGCGGCGGGCGGGTCGGTGCTCAACCTGCGCCGCGAGCCCGGCACGGGGACCGGCCGCCTCGGCACCGTCGACGACGGCAGCGTGCTGGCCGTGCGCTGCCAGGCCGCCGGCCAGGCGGTGGGCGGTTCGGGCACCTGGCTGCGGGTGGCGGGCGGCCGCTACGTCGCCGAGGCGTACGTGCGCTGGGCGCCGCAGCGGCCCTGGCTGCCGTGGTGCGGGCAGGAGCCGTCGCGCACGCCGCCGGCCAGCTCGCGCGAGTTCCTGGCGCAGGCCGCGGGTCCGGCCCGCGCCGCCGCGCGCGCCCACGGGGTGCCCGCGTCCGTGCTGGTCGCCCAAGCGGTGTACGCCTCGGACTGGGGCCGGGCCGAGCCCGCCCGGCGCGACCACAACCTCTTCGGCACCCTCTGCGTCCCGGCCGCCCAGCCCGGCGCGCTGGGCTGCCGCGAGTACGGCGCCACCGCGCTGCGCGCCTACCGCGGACCCGCCGACTCCTTCGCCGACCAGGCCCGGATGCTGGCCGCCGAGCCGCGAAACGCCACGGCCCTCACCCACGCCGCCGACCCCGAGCGGTTCGTCCGCGATCTCCAGGCCGCCGGGTACGCCGGCGGCGCGCACTACGCCGACCGCCTCGTCGACCTGATCCGCCGCTACGACCTGCGCCGCCTCGACGCCGCGGGCTGACCGGTCCTGGCCGGAACGGCCTGGTGGAAGCGTGGATCGGGGGTAGCGTCGCGGAGGGAGGTCGGAATGTCTGGTGCCACGGTCATCCCCACCCTGCGCTACCGGGACGCCACCGCGGCGATCCGTTTCCTGCGGGACGCGTTCGGATTCCGGGAGCTGCTGGTCGTGCCCGGAGCGGAGGGTACGGTGGCGCACGCCGAGCTGACCAACGGCACCGGCATGGTCATGGTCAGCTCGACCACGGACGGCGGGGACGGGCGGATGCCGTTCGCGGGCGGCCCGGCCTGGCTCTACGTGATCGTGGACGATGTGCAGGCGCACCACGACCGGGCCATGGCCAACGGGGCGGAGATCGTCTACCCGCCGAAGAAGGAGGAGTACGGCGGCAGCAGCTACACCGCCGCCGACTCCGAGGGCAACCAGTGGACGTTCGGCTCCTACCGGCCCGAGGGCTGGTGACCTGGCCTATGCCTGTGCGGCGGCATCCTGCGGGGTGACGGTTTCGGCCGGGTGAACGTCCGAGACGGCGGCTTTCGTGTATTCCTCGTCAACGATGCGGACGAACTCGCGCGTCCGGCGCGTGCCGCGGAGGGCCTTGCGGTACGCCCCTGCGATGTTCCAGTAGCGGCGTCCCGGCGCCCCGGCGAACAGCGCCGCAGCCAGCTGCCGAAGCTCGTCGTCCGGCAGCTCGTCCACCTTGTACAACATCGACCAGAACGAGACGATCTGGTTGACGTAGACGTGCTGCCGGTGCTGTTCCTGTGTGTAGGCCGGCGGCACGACCTCGCCCCAGCATTCGAGTAACGCCGGATCGTCGAGCGCCATGGCGTACAGGTCCAGATGGAAGCCTCGCCGTGCTTGCTCGCGGTTCATTTTGTTGTCTCGTGACTGCATCACCAGCGACACGGCGACGCCACCGAGCGCGAGCGTGCTGACCAGGGTCGCGGCTGCACCGAGCGCCTGTGCGACATCGCTGAGCTTCTCCCAGTCGGCTCCGGGAATCGCGCCGAGGCGGGTAAGCGCGAGTGGTGACACGAGCAAGAGCGCGACGGCTGCCACCACGGTAAGGCAGACGATCATGATCCGCCCGTACGGCGAGGTGACCGCACCGCGCAGCCCAGAACGCATGTCTTCTCCCCCTGACGAATGCGGAACACTGTCTCGGAGGATATCGACGTGTGTCTAGTGGGATGGCGGTGCGATCGGCGGCCGCGTCGTTCAGCGGTCGAACTCGCCGGCCTTCGCTCCAGCCACGAAGGACTGCCATTCGCCGAGGCTGAAGAGCAAGACCGGGCCGACCGGGTGCTTCGAGTCGCGCACTGCCACGGAGGCTTGGACGAGGGCAACCTCGACACAGTCCCCTTGAGCAGCCCCGCTGCGGGTGCTCTTACGCCAGCCGGCACCCGACAGGTCGACTTCGCGCATACGCCGTCTCCTCAAACATGTGTGGTGAGGTTCCGCGCGACAGCGAGTATCCGCTGATGGGACAGCTGTGGGCTGAGGGCCGCCGCGCAGAGATGGTCGAAAACTAGGCTATATCGCCTGATGTCGCGCACGTCGTCGAGGTACATGGTGCCGCTGAAACCTTCCAGGTAGACGGTGTCCGGGTCCCGATGGTCCGGAAAGCGCATCACCCGGAACGACCCCGTCATGGCCTCGTACTCGCCGTGTTCGAACGGCAGCACCTGAATCGTGACGTTCGGAAGTGTGCTTGCCTCGGCGAGGGCGAGTAACTGGTCCTTCATGGTCTCGCTTCCGCCGACGTGGCGGTGCAGAGCCGCCTCATCCAGAACGACCCAGAATTCGGGCGGGTTCGGCCGCCGGAAGATCTCCTGCCGCATCATTCGAATGCCTACCCGGCGTTCCGCCTCCTCCGGGTCGTCGGGCGAGGCGGTCGAGATCAGCGCGCGTGCGTACTGCTCGGTTTGCAGCAGGCCGGGTATGAGAAGCAGTTCGGTGCCGCGTATCGAGGCCGCCTCCGCCTCCAGTTGGATCAGTTTCAGGTACGGGTGTGAGAGCTCGCCGTACTTCAGCCACCAGCCGCCGCGCCGTTTCGACTCCCGGGCCAGTTCCAGCAGCTCCTCCCGCTGCCCGGCGTCGTCGAGGCCGTACAGGTCGAGCAGCACCAGCAGGTCACCACGGCGTACGCCGACCTCGCCGTTCTCGATCCGGCTGATCTTCGAGGGCGAGCAGTCGAGCGTTAGCCCGACCTGCTGGTGGGTCAGGCTGGCGTGTTCTCGCAGCTCCCGCAGGGCCACGCCGAGACGGCGGCGGCGTAGCGAGGTGCCTGACGTGGCCATGACCCTCCTCTACCGACAAACGCGTCGCCAAGTCTGCTGTTCGGGTAGCTGATCAGGCAAGGGGTCGCGCCGAACGGGCGAAATTCGCCGAGTCACTGTTTGCAAGTTGAATCTCGCACATGCAAGGTGGAAGGAGAGCCGGGTCCGTGCCGGGAGGCGACGTGCACACTGGACGCATCACCGACGCGCAGGCGATGGGATACCGCCGCATGCTGCGCGACCACCTGCCTGATCCCGCCACGCCGGAGGCCGGCTGCCGGCTGTGCCATCTGCCGGGCTGCGCCGACTACCGCTACGCCTTCCACTCGCTGGCGGTGGCCGGCCGCTCCACCGCCGTGGACGCCCCGCCCGGCGAGTAGGCCGGACCGGAAATGCCGTGGCCCGCGCCGGGGTGCGGCGCGTACCGTGACCGGTAGCAGCGGGGCGGTCCCGCGCGATGATCTTGCGAGGAGGTGGCGCCCATGTCTGTCGAGGTATCCAGCACGCCGTCCTCCCGGATGGCGTGACCCTTCCGCCACTCGCGTCCGCACGACAAGGAATGAGATGACCGTCTCCCTGTCGTCCCTCGGCTGGGACGACCACTTCGCTTCCGCATACCCCCTCTTCGACCGGCCCGACCACGCACCGGGCCGGGTGGTGCGCGCCGACCGGGGCGTCTGCACCGTGCTGACCGCCGCCGGCACCCACCGGGCGAGCCTCGGCGGCCCGGCCATGATCGCGGCCGCCGCCGACCCGGTGGCCCTGCCCTGCGCCGGCGACTGGGTGGCGCTGCGGCACTGGCCCGACCAGCGCACCACCATCGAGGCGGTGCTGCCGCGGCGCAGCGCGATCGTGCGCCGCACCGCCGACAAGGACGCCACCGGCCAGGTGCTGGCCGCCAACGTCGACACCGCCGCGGTGATCGCCTCACCCGACCCCATGCCCGAGCCCGGCACCATCGAGCGACTGCTCTCCCTGGCCTGGGAGTCCGGCGCGAAGCCGCTGCTGGTGATGACCAAGGCCGACCTGGTCGCCGACCCGGACGCGCTCGTCGCGGAACTGGCCGAGCTGGTGCCCGTGCCCGTGCTCGCGGTGAGCGCCGAGCGCGGCACCGGCCTGGACGCGCTGCGTGCGCGCTGCGCACCCGGCCGCACGCTGGGCCTGATCGGCGCCTCCGGCGCGGGCAAGTCGACACTGGTCAACGCCCTGGTCGGCACGACCGTGATGACGACGCAGGCCAAACGCCGGGTCGACGGCAAGGGCCGGCACACCACCACCCACCGCGCGCTGATCCCGGTGCCCGGCGGCGGCGCCGTCCTGGACACCCCCGGCATCCGCGGCGTCGGCCTCCTCGACGGCGAGACCGGCCTCGACCGCACCTTCGCCGACATCGTCGCCCTCATCGCCCAGTGCCGCTTCCCCGACTGCGCCCACCACACCGAACCCCGCTGCGCCGTCCGCGACGCCCTGGAATCCGGCGACCTCCCCTCCCGCCGCTGGGACAGCTGGCGCAAACTCCAGCGCGAGCTCGCCCACGAATCCCGCCGCGCCCGCACCCGCGCCACCCGCCCCACCCGCCGCCCCCGCTGACCCCGCCCACCCCCTCTGCCGCGGCGATCTTGCGCGAACTGTGGGTACGACACGCCCGAAACGGGCATATCCTCAACAGTTCGCGCAAGATCGACAGGGTGGGGCGGTGCGGTGGGGATCACGTTGCCGGGGCGAAACGCCGTGTTAGCACGTATGTTCGTGGCGCGAAGCAGGAATGTCGGGGGGCGGGGCTAGAGTTGCGCAGGCATGCGACTGCGCGTGGAGCAGGGGTGTTGTGCTGCCCTGCCGACGGCTGCTGAGCTGGGACGGAGCCTGGGCTGAGGCTCTGGGGCGCTGCCGCGTGGACGCCTGAGGAACATCGCTGAAACCGTGTGGGGAGAGCCGCTGTGAGCGACCGACTGATCATCCGTGGGGCGCGCGAGCACAACCTGCGCGACGTCAGCCTGGACCTGCCCCGGGACGCGATGATCGTGTTCACCGGGCTGAGCGGCTCGGGCAAGTCGAGCCTCGCCTTCGACACGATCTTCGCGGAGGGGCAGCGCAGGTACGTCGAGTCGCTGTCGTCGTACGCCCGGCAGTTCCTCGGGCAGATGGACAAGCCGGACGTCGACTTCATCGAGGGCCTGAGCCCGGCGGTGTCGATCGACCAGAAGTCGACCTCGCGCAACCCGCGCTCGACCGTGGGCACCATCACCGAGGTGTACGACTACCTGCGTCTCCTCTTCGCCCGGGTCGGCCAGCCGCACTGCCCGGTCTGCGGTCACCTGATCAGCCGGCAGAGCCCGCAGCAGATCGTGGACCGGGTGCTCGCGCTGGAGGAGGGCACCCGCTTCCAGGTGCTCGCCCCGGTGATCCGCGGCCGCAAGGGTGAGTACCTCGACCTCTTCTCCGACCTGCAGAGCAAGGGCTTCGCCCGGGCCCGGGTCGACGGGGTGGTGTATCCGCTCAACGAGGTGCCGAAGCTGGCCAAGCAGCAGAAGCACACCATCGAGGTGGTCGTCGACCGGCTCGCCGTGAAGGCGAGCAGCAAGCAGCGCCTCACCGACTCGGTGGAGACCGCGCTCGGCCTGGCCGGCGGCATCGTGATCATGGACTTCGTCGACCTGCCGGAGGACGACGAGCACCGCGAGCGCAAGTTCTCCGAGAACCTGGCCTGTCCGAACGAGCACCCGCTGGGCATCGAGGACCTGGAGCCGCGGGTCTTCTCCTTCAACTCGCCGTACGGCGCCTGCCCGGAGTGCACCGGCCTGGGCACGAAGAAGGAGGTCGACCCGGAGCTGGTCATCCCGGACCCGGAGAAGAGCCTGGGCCAGGGTGCCATCTCGCCCTGGGCCGGCGGCCAGACGATGGAGTACTTCGGCCGCCTGCTGGAGGCGCTGGGCGAGGAGAACGGCTTCGACCTGGACACGCCGTGGCGGGCGCTGACCGCGCGGGCCCAGAAGCTGATCCTGCACGGCGCGGAGAACCAGGTGCACGTGCGCTACCGGAACAAGTACGGCCGCGAGCGCTCCTACTACTCCGGCTTCGAGGGCGTGATCCCGTGGCTGGAGCGCCGGCACGCCGACACCGAGAGCGAGTGGTCCCGCGACAAGTACGAGGGCTACATGCGCGAGGTGCCGTGCTCGGTCTGCTCGGGCACCCGCCTCAAGCCCGAGGTGCTGGCCGTCACGCTGGACGGGCGCAACATCGCCGAGCTGTGCGCCCTGTCGGTGGGCGAGGCCGCGGTCGTGCTGGCCGGGCTGGAGCTGGACGACCGGCAGCGCTTCATCGCCGAGCGGGTGCTCAAGGAGATCAACGCCCGGCTGCGCTTCCTCGTCGACGTCGGCCTGGACTACCTGTCGCTGAACCGCCCGTCGGGCTCGCTGTCCGGCGGCGAGGCGCAGCGCATCCGGCTGGCCACCCAGATCGGCTCCGGCCTGGTCGGCGTGCTGTACGTGCTGGACGAGCCGTCGATCGGCCTGCACCAGCGGGACAACCACCGGCTCATCGAGACGCTGGTCCGGCTGCGCGACCTCGGCAACACCCTGATCGTCGTCGAGCACGACGAGGACACCATCCGCACCGCGGACTGGGTCGTGGACATCGGCCCCGGCGCGGGCGAGCACGGCGGCGCCATCGTGCACAGCGGGCCGTACGACAAGCTGCTGGTCAACGAGGAGTCGGTGACGGGGGCGTACCTGTCCGGCCGCAAGCAGATCGCGACCCCGGCGCAGCGGCGCCCGGCCACGCCCGGCCGGGAGCTGACCGTCGTCGGCGCGCGCGAGCACAACCTGCGCAACGTGTCGGTCGCGTTCCCGCTGGGGCAGTTCATCGCGGTCACCGGCGTGTCCGGCTCGGGCAAGTCGACGCTGGTCAACGACATCCTCTACACCGTGCTGGCGAACCAGATCAACGGGGCGCGCATGGTGCCGGGCCGGCACACCCGGGTCACCGGCCTGGAGCACGTGGACAAGGTCGTCGGCGTGGACCAGTCGCCGATCGGGCGTACGCCGCGGTCGAACCCGGCCACCTACACCGGCGTGTTCGACAACATCCGCAAGCTGTTCGCGGAGACCACGGAGGCGAAGGTGCGCGGCTACGGGCCGGGCCGGTTCTCCTTCAACGTCAAGGGCGGCCGCTGCGAGAACTGCGCGGGCGACGGCACCATCAAGATCGAGATGAACTTCCTGCCCGACGTGTACGTGCCGTGCGAGGTGTGCAAGGGCGCCCGGTACAACCGGGAGACCCTGGAGGTGCACTACAAGGGCAAGACCATCGCCGAGGTGCTGGAGATGCCGATCGAGGAGGGGGCCGCGTTCTTCGAGCCGATCCCGGCCATCCACCGGCACCTCAAGACCCTGGTCGACGTCGGCCTGGGCTACGTGCGGCTGGGCCAGAGCGCGCCGACCCTGTCCGGCGGCGAGGCGCAGCGGGTCAAGCTCGCCTCCGAGCTGCAGAAGCGCTCCACCGGCCGGACGGTGTACGTGCTCGACGAGCCGACCACCGGCCTGCACTTCGAGGACATCCGCAAGCTGCTGCTGGTGCTGCAGGGGCTGGTCGACAAGGGCAACACCGTGATCGTGATCGAGCACAACCTCGACGTGATCAAGTCGGCGGACCACCTGATCGACATGGGCCCCGAGGGCGGTCACAAGGGCGGCAGCGTGGTCGCGACCGGCACCCCGGAGCAGCTCGCCGCGGTCGCCGAGAGCCACACCGGCCAGTTCCTCAAGCCGATGCTCGCCGCGCATCCCGCGCCCGCCCCGGCCACCCCGCCCCGCGCCCGCAAGGCCCGCGCCAAGGCCGCGGTCTGACCTCCCCGCCCCGAAGATCGTCCGACTTGCCTGGCACATGGGCGAAAGAGCGCTCAAGATACGCCCAGGTGCCTGGCAAGACGGGCGATCTTCAGGGGCGATCGGGCGAGAAGTTAGTTGAACTCGCAGCTAAATTTCAGGGCGGGCCGCTAGGTTGATCGGGAACATCCCTCACCTAGGAGGCCCTCCCCATGAGTGACGTGACCCCCGGCGCCACCTCGCGCCGGGTCCTGCTGACCACCGCCGGTGCTGTGGGCGCCGGTGCCCTGCTCGCGGCCTGCGGCTCCGAGAGCCCGTCCGCGACGCCGTCGAACGCGGCCCCGGGTGCGGGCGCCTCGACCGGTGCGACGCCGGCCGGTGCGGGCGGCGGCGCGGTGCTGGCCAAGACCGCGGACATCCCGGTCGGCGGCGGCGTGATCTTCAAGGAGGCGGGCGTCGTCGTCACGCAGCCCGCCGCGGGCCAGTTCAAGGCGTTCAACAGCATCTGCACCCACATGCAGTGCCCGGTGAGCTCGGTGGAGAACGGCAAGATCAAGTGTCAGTGCCACTTCAGTGAGTTCGCGATCGCCGACGGCGCGGTGCTGAGCCCGCCCGCCCCGCGCCCGCTGGACGAGAAGAAGATCACGGTCGAGAACGGCGAGATCCGCCTGGCCTGATCGTCAGAGGGCCCCGATAGGCTGACCAACGTGGCTGATCCGTCCCAGTACCGGCCCGCGCCGGGCACGATTCCCGACGCGCCGGGTGTGTACCGGTTCCGTGACGAGCAGGGGCGGATCATCTACGTCGGCAAGGCCAAGAGCCTGCGCAGCCGGCTGAACTCCTACTTCGCCGACGTCTGGACGCTGCACCAGCGCACCCAGCAGATGGTGACCACCGCCGCGGGCGTCGACTGGGTCGTCGTCGGCACCGAGGTCGAGGCGCTCCAGCTGGAGTACTCCTGGATCAAGGAGTACGACCCCCGCTTCAACGTGAAGTACCGCGACGACAAGTCGTACCCGTACCTCGCGGTCACCCTCGACGAGGAGTATCCGCGGCTGCTGGTGATGCGGGGCGCCAAGCGCAAGGGCGTGCGCTACTTCGGGCCCTACTCGCACGCCTGGGCCATCCGGGAGACGCTCGACCTGCTGCTGCGCATCTTCCCGGCGCGCACCTGCTCGGCCGGGGTGTTCAAGCGGGCCGGGCAGATCGGCCGACCCTGCCTGCTCGGCGACATCGGCAAGTGCTCCGCGCCGTGCGTGGGCCGGGTCAGCGCGGCCGAGCACCGGGGCATCGTCGACGACTTCTGCGACTTCATGGCCGGGCGCACCGACCACATGCAGCGCCGCCTGGAGAAGCAGATGCACGAGGCGTCGGCGGCGCTGGAGTTCGAGCGGGCCGCCCGCCTGCGCGACGACCTGATCGCGCTGCGCCGCGCCATGGAGAAGCAGTCCATCGTGCTGTCCGACGGCACCGACGCCGACGTGGTCGCCTTCGCGGACGACCAGCTCGAGGCCGCGGTGCAGGTGTTCCACGTACGCGACGGGCGGGTGCGCGGCCAGCGGGGCTGGGTGGTCGACAAGACCGAGGAGCTGACCGTCGGCGACCTGGTGCACCACTTCTGCACCCAGATCTACGGCGGCGAGTCCGGCGAGTCCGACGTGCCCCGCGAGCTGCTCGTGCCGGAGCTGCCCGCCGACGCCGACGCGCTGGCCGACTGGCTGTCCCAGCACCGCGGCTCGCGGGTGGCGATCCGGGTGCCGCAGCGCGGCGACAAGAAGGCGCTGCTGGAGACCGTCGCGCGCAACGCCGGGCAGTCGCTGGCGCAGCACAAGCTGCGCCGGGCCGGTGACCTGTCCGCACGCAGCAGGGCGCTGGAGGAGATCGAGGACGCGCTCGGGCTGGGCAGCGCGCCGCTGCGCATCGAGTGTTTCGACATCTCCCAGATCCAAGGCACCGACGTGGTGTCCAGCATGGTCGTCTTCGAGGACGGCGTGCCCAAGAAGGCCGACTACCGGCGCTTCATCATCAAGGGCGCGACCGACGACGTCTCGGCGATCAGCGAGGTGATGCGGCGGCGCTTCGCGCGTTACCTGGCCGAGGGCCCGATCGACCCCGAGGCGGAGGCGGCCCCGACGGGGCGGGCGAAACGCTTCGCGTACCCGCCGCAGCTCGTCGTCGTCGACGGCGGCGCGCCGCAGGTCAACGCGGCCGCGGCGGTGCTCACCGAGCTGGGCGTGACCGACGTCGCGGTGTGCGGCCTGGCCAAGCGGCTGGAGGAGGTGTGGCTGCCGGACGACCCGATGCCGGTCATCCTCGCCCGCACCGCCGAGGGCCTCTACCTGCTGCAGCGGGTGCGCGACGAGGCGCACCGCTTCGCCATCCGCTTCCACCGCGAGCGCCGCTCCGCCCGGATGACCGCCTCGGACCTGGACACCGTGCCCGGCCTGGGGGAGATCCGCCGCAAGGCGCTGCTGCGCCACTTCGGCTCGCTCAAGCGGCTGTCCGCGGCGAGCGTCGAGGAGATCGCCGAGGTGCCCGGCATCGGCCCGCGCACCGCCCAGGCGGTCCTGGTCGCGCTCGGCGTGCTGCCGCCGCCAGAGCCCGCGCAGCCCGCGCACCCCGAGCCCGCGCAGCCCGAGCCCGCGCAGCCCGAGCCCGGGCTGGCCGAGCCCGTTGTCGGCGGCGCGCTTCCGGCTGCCGTACCCACTCAGCCGGGACTGCGCGACGACGCGGCCCCGGCGGCGGCGGAGGATCCCGGCACCCCTGGCTAGGATGGTTTCTCGTTGCCTGCATCCCGCGGCAACCTGCTCGCCCGCTCGCACGGCTTGGCTGGGCCGTCGGGACGGCGGGCCGCCGCCCGCACGGGGCGGTGACCATCGGCAGTGGGGGCACACGTGAGCGTGGATACGACGGCCCGGCTGGGCACGCCCGGCCAGGAGCGGGCCGCCGCGGACGAGACCGGCGAGCGGCCGGCCACGGACCTGGTCGTGGTGACCGGCGTCTCCGGCGGAGGCCGCAGCACGGTGGCCCGCGCGCTGGAGAACGTCGGCTACTACGTCGTGGACAACCTGCCGCAGGCGCTGCTGGTGCAGCTCGCCGAGCTGGCCGCGAAGGCGGGCGGGGCGGCCCGGCACACCGCGATGGTGCTGGACGTACGCAGCCGGGTGTTCTCCACGGACCTCGCCGGGGCCATCCGCGACCTGCGCGAGAAGGGCTTCTCGCCGCGTGTGGTGTTCGTCGACGCCGACGACGAGGTGCTGATCCGCCGGTTCGAGAGCGTGCGGCGTTCGCACCCGCTGCAGGGCGACGGGCGGCTGTCCGACGGCATCGCCGCCGAGCGCGCCCTGCTGGCCGAGGCGCGCGAGCAGGCCGACGTCCTGATCGACACCTCGCACCTGAACGTGAACCAGCTGCGCGCCCGGGTGGAGGAGCTGTTCGCCAGCCCGGAGGCGCTGCGGCTGCGGGTCACCGTGCTCAGCTTCGGCTTCAAGTACGGCCTGCCCCCGGACGCGGACTTCGTGCTGGACGCCCGGTTCCTGCCCAACCCGTACTGGGTGCCCGAGCTGCGCGAGCACACCGGCCGCGAGGAGGCGGTCAGCCGTTACGTCCTCGGCCAGCGCGGCGCTAACACCTTCGTGGAGACGTACGCCCGGCTGGTCACCGCGACCGCACCCGGATTCGAGCGCGAGGGCAAGCGCTACCTGACCGTCGCCGTCGGCTGCACCGGCGGCAAGCACCGCAGCGTCGCCATCTCCGAGGAGCTGGCCCGCCGCCTGCGTGAGCTGCGGGTGGTGGCGCACGCTCAGCACCGCGACCTGGGACGCGAATGAGCTTGGGCACCAAGCCGCAAGGGGGCGGCGACCGGATCCGGGTGGTGGCTTTCGGCGGGGGGCACGGGCTCAGCGCGAGCCTGCGCGCGCTGCGCGCCACGGGGCTGCCGCTGGACATCACCGCGGTGGTCACCGTGGCCGACGACGGCGGCTCCAGCGGCCGCATCCGGGCCGGCCGCGACGTACTCCCTCCGGGTGACCTGCGCCAGGCGCTGGCCGCGCTGGCCGGCCCCGACGAGGTGAGCGACCGCAGCGCGCGGCTGCTGCAGTACCGCTTCGGCGGCGCCGATGAGCTGGCCGGGCATCCGGTCGGCAACGTGGTGCTGTGCGGGCTGATGGAGCAGCTCGGCGACCCCGTCGCGGCGCTGGACCACGTCGCGGCGATGCTGCGCGCGGTGGGCCGGGTGCTGCCCATGTCCTGCCGCCCGCTGAGCATCGAGGCGGACATCGAGGTCGGCGGCCGGCTGGTGACCGTACGCGGCCAGCACCAGGTGGCCGTGGCGCAGGGCCGGGTCGTGCAGGTGCGGCTGGTGCCACCGGAGCCGGACGCCTGCCCGCAGGCGCTGACCGCGATCGCCGAGGCGGACTGGCTGGTGTTCGGGCCGGGCAGCTGGTACACCAGCGTCATCCCGCACCTGCTGGTGCCGCAGCTGGCGCACGCGATCACGTCCAGCGGGGCGCGCCGGCTGGTCACCCTCAACCTCGCCGCGGACCGGGAGACGATGGGGCTGTCCCTGCCGGACCACCTGGATGCGCTCGGGCGTTACCTCCCGGACCTCAAGGTCGATATTGTTCTGGTCGACAGGAATGCCGTGCCAGACCCCGAACCGGTCGCGAATGCGGCAGAATCACTCGGTGCCCGTATCGCGATCGCGCCGGTGGCCGTCGCCGACGGCACCGCGCGACACGATCCGGTCCGATTGGGCCGCGCACTGGTGCCACTCTTGGGCACCGCTCGTTAGCACGTACGACAATCGGCACGACACACCCAGGCATCACAGCCGCGACCGGCCCACGAGGTGACGACACGATGGCGATGACCGCTGCGGTCAAAGACGAGCTCAGTCGGGTCGACGTGCCCAAGCCGTGCTGCCGGCGGGCAGAGATGGCGGCGCTGCTGCGCTTCGCCGGCGGGCTGCACATCGTCTCCGGCCGGGTGGTGGTGGAGGCGGAGCTGGACACCGGTGCGGTGGCCCGGCGCCTGCGCACCACCATCGCCGACCTGTACGGCTACCCGAGCGAGGTGCACATCCTCGCCTCGGGCGGGCTGCGTAAGGGCAGCCACTACATCGTGCGCATCGTCAAGGACGGCGAGGCGCTGGCCCGGCAGACCGGCCTGCTGGACGTACGCGGCCGCCCCGTGCGCGGCCTGCCGCCGAACGTGGTCAACGCGAGCGTGTGCTGCGCGGTGGCCGCCTGGCGCGGGGCGTTCCTGGCGCACGGCTCGCTGACCGAGCCCGGCCGCTCCTGCGCGCTGGAGATCACCTGCCCCGGCCCCGAGTCGGCGCTGGCGCTGGTCGGCGCGGCCCGCCGCCTCGGCATCACCGCCAAGGCCCGCGAGGTGCGCGGCGTGGACCGGGTCGTGGTCAAGGACGGCGACGCCATCGCCGCCCTGCTCACCCGCATCGGCGCGCACGCCAGCGTGCTGGCCTGGGAGGAGCGCCGCGTCCGCCGCGAGGTCCGCGCCACCGCCAACCGCCTGGCCAACTTCGACGACGCCAACCTGCGCCGCTCGGCCCGCGCCGCGGTCGCCGCCGCGGCCCGCGTCACCCGCGCCCTGGAGATCCTCGCCGACGACGCCCCCGGCCACCTCACCAGCGCCGGCCGCCTGCGCCTCGAACACCGCCAGGCCTCCCTGGAAGAGCTGGGCGCCCTCGCCGACCCCCCGCTCACCAAGGACGCCATCGCCGGCCGCATAAGGCGCCTGCTCGCCCTCGCCGACAAGCGCGCCCGCGACCTCAACATCCCCGACACCGAAGCCGCCGTCACCGCCGAGATGCTGACGGTCTGACGGCCCGCCCCGGGCCTCGCCCAAGTGCGTCGATCTTGCGTGAACTGTGGGTATGACACGCGCATACCGCCTAAAAGGGCAACAGTTCGCGCAAGATCAACGTGATCTTGAAAGGCCGGGATCGTTGCGGTCTCGTGTGACAGGGGACACGGGGGTGAAACAAAGACCCCGGCGGGGATGTCCGTCACAGCTCAGCTAGGGTCGAAACCGTACGGCGACGCTGCCGGCGGCTCGGCCGCGATGCCGTTGCCAGGTGGGCTGGCGGCGTGACCGGGCGAGTGACCTATCGGCCGCCGCACTGGGCGTAAAAGCCGCCCGTCGGCGCACATGGCGAGGAGATGGGACCTGTGACCATCCGGGTTGGCATCAACGGCTTCGGCCGTATCGGGCGTAACTTCTACCGGGCGCTGCTGGCGTCCGGCGCGGACATCGAGCTGGTGGCCGTGAACGACCTGACCGACAACGCGACCCTGGCGCACCTGCTCAAGTACGACTCGATCCTGGGCCGCCTGCCCTACGAGGTGAAGGCGACCGAGACCGAGCTGACGGTCAACGGCAAGTCGTTCAAGGCGTTCGCCGAGCGGGACCCGGGCAAGCTGCCGTGGGGCGACCTGGGCGCCGACGTCGTGATCGAGTCGACGGGCCTGTTCACCGACGCCGCCAAGGCGAAGGTGCACGCCGACAACGGCGCGAAGAAGGTCATCATCTCGGCTCCGGCCAAGGGTGAGGACATCACCGTCGTGCTGGGCGTGAACGGCGACAAGTACGACGCCGCCAAGCACACCATCATCTCGAACGCCTCCTGCACCACGAACTGCCTCGCCCCCATGGCGAAGGTCCTCAACGACGCGATCGGGATCGAGAAGGGTCTGATGACCACGATCCACGCGTACACCCAGGACCAGAACCTGCAGGACGGCCCGCACAAGGACCTGCGTCGCGCCCGCGCCGCGGCCCTGAACATCGTGCCGACCTCGACCGGCGCCGCCAAGGCGATCGGCCTGGTGCTGCCGGAGCTCAAGGGCAAGCTGGACGGCTTCGCGCTGCGCGTGCCGATCCCGACCGGCTCGGCCACCGACCTGACCTTCACCGCCGCTCGCGAGACGTCGGTCGAGGAGGTCAACGCCGCGATCAAGGCCGCGGCCGAGGGCCCGCTCAAGGGCATCCTGGTCTACACCGAGGACGAGATCGTGTCCGCGGACATCGTGACCGACCCGGCCTCCTGCATCTTCGACGCCGGCCTGACCAAGGTCATCGGCAACCAGGTGAAGGTCGTCGGCTGGTACGACAACGAGTGGGGCTACTCGAACCGCCTGGTGGACCTCACCAAGCTCGTGGGCGCCTCGCTGTAATGCGCAACCTCGACGAATTGCTCGCCGAGGGCGTCTCGGGTCGGCGCGTGCTGGTGCGCGCCGACCTGAACGTGCCCTTCGTCAAGGAGAGCCCCGGGACGATCGCCGATGACGGCCGGATCCGGGCGGTGCTGCCGACCATCACGGCGCTGCGCGACGCGGGCGCCGCGGTGATCGTCATGTCGCACCTGGGCCGCCCGAAGGGTGAGCCCGACCCGAAGTTCACCCTGGCCCCGGTGGCCACCCGCTTCGCCGAGCTGCTCGGCTCGCCGGTGGCGTTCGCCGAGGACACCGTCGGCCCGTCGGCGCAGGCCGCCGTGGCGGCGCTGGCCCCGGGCGGCGTCGTGCTGCTGGAGAACCTGCGCTTCAACGCCGGGGAGACCAGCAAGGACGAGGCCGCGCGCGGCGCGTTCGCCGACCAGCTGGCCGCGTTCGCCGACGTGTACGTCGACGACGCGTTCGGCGCGGTGCACCGCAAGCACGCCAGCGTCTACGACGTGCCGGCCCGGCTGCCGCACTACGCGGGCGGCCTGGTGCGGCGCGAGGTCGAGGTGCTCAAGCGCCTCACCGAGGACGCGGCGACGCCGTACGCGGTGGTGCTGGGCGGCTCGAAGGTGTCCGACAAGCTCGCCGTGATCGAGGCGCTGCTGGGCCGGGCCGACAAGCTGCTCATCGGCGGCGGCATGTGCTTCACCTTCCTCAAGGCCCAGGGCCACGAGGTGGGCGCCTCGCTGCTGCAGGAGGAGATGCTGGACACCTGCCGCGACCTGCTGGCGCGCGCGGGCGACCGGATCGTGCTGCCGGTCGACGTCGTGGTGGCGGACAAGTTCGCCGCCGACGCCGCGACCGACACGGTCGCCGCGACCGCGATCCCGGCCGGCTGGCTCGGCCTGGACATCGGCCCGGAGTCGGTGGCGCTGTTCGCCGACGCGCTGTCCGGCGCGAAGACGGTCTTCTGGAACGGCCCGATGGGCGTGTTCGAGCTGGCCCCGTTCGCGGGCGGCACCCGGGGCGTGGCCGAGGCCATCACCAAGGTGGACGGCTTCACCGTGGTCGGCGGCGGCGACTCCGCCGCGGCGGTGCGCGCGCTCGGCATCGACGAGGCCGCGTTCGGCCACATCTCCACGGGCGGCGGCGCCTCCCTGGAGTACCTCGAGGGCAAGAAGCTGCCCGGTCTCGAAGCTCTGGAGAAGTGATGGCAGAGGTCAAGCGCCGGCCCCTGATGGCCGGCAACTGGAAGATGAACCTCAACCACCTCGAGGCCATCAAGCTCGTGCAGAAGCTGGCGTTCAGCCTGACCGAGAAGCAGCTCGAGGACGTCGAGGTGGCCGTGCTGCCGCCGTTCACCGACATCCGCAGCGTGCAGACCCTGGTGGACGGCGACAAGCTGCTCATCAAGTACGGCGCGCAGGACCTGTCGGCGTACGCGTCCGGCGCGTACACAGGGGAGATCTCCGGCACGATGCTGGCGAAGCTGGGCTGCTCGTTCGTGACGGTCGGCCACTCCGAGCGCCGGCAGTACCACGCCGAGTCCGACGAGCTGGTCAACGCCAAGGTGAAGGCGGCGCTGGCCAACGAGATCACGCCGATCCTGTGCGTGGGCGAGGGCCTGGACGTGCGCGAGGCGGGCAACCACGTCGAGTACACCCTGGCCCAGCTCGACGGCGGCCTGGCCAAGCTGAGCCCGGCCGAGGTCGAGAAGGTCGTCGTGGCGTACGAGCCGGTCTGGGCGATCGGCACCGGCAAGACCGCCACGCCCGAGGACGCCCAGGAGGTCATCGGCGCGATCCGTGCGCAGCTGGCCAAGACCCAGGGCGAGTCCACCGCGCAGGTGGTCCGGGTCCTCTACGGCGGCTCGGTGAAGGCCGGCAACATCGCCGAGATCATGGCGCAGCCCGACGTGGACGGCGCGCTGGTCGGCGGCGCGAGCCTGGACGGCGACGAGTTCGCCAAGATCTGCCGCCTGGGCGTCTGAGCAGGTGCAAGTCGCGGCGCGAGCCGCTCGCGGAGCCCCGTCCCGCTGCTGCCGCAGCCGGGCGGGGCTTCGCCGTATCACGGGACGGACACGGAAAGTGATCTCGTGGCTGCCCGGAGTCTCGCTTTGTTGCGATCTGACTCCCGGCTGCCGCAGGGGCCGCCCGAGTGCCTAGAGTGTGCGCGTGACCGGGCGACTTTGATGTTGCACGGCATACCCCCAGACCACCCCTAGAGATCCTTGGCGGGCCACCCCCACGCCCGCTGGGAGGACGACGATGCCGAACCTCTCTCCCGAAACTGGCTCGTCGCGGAGCGCCGCCACCCACCTGGCGCCCCAGGCGACTCCGCAACCCCGGCGCCTGCGCCGCCTGACCGCGGCCGCCGTGGCGCTCGTGGCGCTGGGCGCCGCCTCCGCCTGCGACTCGGCGGCCGACGCGAACGACACCGTCGCCTCGGGCGGCACGCTGCGCGTGGTGCTGCCCTCGCTGCCGGAGCACCTGGACCCGCAGCGCATCGCCGCGGCGATGGACGCCAACATCAGCCGGCTGCTGTCGCGCACCCTGACCACGTACAAGGCGGAGCCGGGCGCGGCCAGCAGCGAGCTGGTGCCCGACCTGGCCACCGACCTCGGCCGCCCCAGCGAGAACAACACGGTCTGGGAGTTCAAGCTGCGCGAGGGCATGAAGTGGGAGGACGGCGCGCAGGTCAACTGCCAGCAGCTCAAGTACGGCGTCGAGCGCAACTTCGCGGCGACGTTCGACTCGGGCCTGCCCTACGCCGAGCTGATGCTGAAGGACAACGCGAGCCCGTACGAGGGCCCGTTCGGCGGCAAGGAGCTGGAGTCCGTCTCCTGCGAGGACGCGTACACCGTCCGGTTCCGGCTGAAGCAGCCGGCGGGCGACTTCAACTACACGGTGGCGCTGCCCATCTTCTCGCCGGTCAAGCCGGGCGCCGACGCCGACAAGGAGGCGTACGACCTGCGCCCGCTGTCCAACGGGCCCTACCGGGTCGAGGCGCGCACGGCGAAGGACAGCGTCTTCACCCTGGTCCGCAACGAGCACTGGTCGCCGAGCCTGGACTCGGTGCGCAAGGGCCACCCGGACAAGATCGTGTTCCAGGTCGACGAGAACGACCCGGCGGTGACCAACGCGCTGATCCAGGACCAGGGCGCCGACCGCAACACGATCATGCTGCAGAACAACGTCGCGCCGAACTTCCTGCAGCAGGTGATCAACGACCCGAAGCTGTCGCAGCGGGCGGCCACCGGCCCCACCGGCTCGGTGCGCTACTTCGCCATCAACACCCAGCTGGTCAAGAACCTCGACTGCCGCAAGGCGCTGGTGTACGCGTTCAACAAGCGCAAGTACCGGCAGGCGATGGGCGGCTCGATCATCGGTGACCTGGCCACCGCGATGCTCCCGCCGGGCCTGGCCGCGCACGCCAAGTTCGACCACTACGACACCCTGGTCGACAGCGACGGCAACGAGGACAAGGCGCTCCAGCACATCGAGAAGGCCAAGGCCGCGGGCGTGACCTGCCCCGACACCATCTCGGTGGCGCTGCCGGACAACGACACGATCGCCCGCTACGTGAAGACCATGGTCGACGCGTACGTGCGCATCGGCGTGAAGGTGAATCTCAAGCGCTACCCCGCGGACAAGTACTGGGGCACCATCGCCGACATCGGCCACGGCAACCACCTGGTGTACGCCGGCTGGCTGCCGGACTGGGCGAACGGCTCGGCGGTCATCCCGCCGCTGTTCGACGGCCAGCTGGTGAAGCCGACCGGCGAGCAGAGCGGCTCGAACTACTCGTTCCTGCAGAACGCCGACATCGACAAGGCGATCGCCGAGGCGATGGGGGAGACCAACGCGGAGCGGCAGTACAAGCTGTGGGGCGAGCTGGACAGCAAGCTCTCCGAGCTGGCCGTGACGATCCCCGTGCTCTACCCGAACTCGATCCGGATGTACGGTTCGAACGTGGCCGGGGCGTTCATCCACTCGCAGTTCGGCGCGCCGGATCTGGCCGCGCTGGGCCTGAAGGATCCCTCGATTCCGGTGGATGTGACCTCCTCGGGCTCCTAGCCGCCCGCCTCGCCCGCTATTGTTGACCGACACCCGCGGCCGCGCGAGCGGCCACCGAACCTAAGGACACCTGCTCATGCCGATCGGCTTCGCCTACACGTTGATCGTGTTGCTGATCATCACCAGCGCCCTGCTGACGCTGCTGGTCCTGCTGCACCGGGGCAAGGGCGGCGGCCTGTCCAGCATGTTCGGCGGCGGCGTCTCCTCGAGCCTGGCGGGCTCGTCGGTGGCGGAGAAGAACCTCGACCGCTACACCGTGCTGGTGGGTATCGTCTGGTTCGCCTGCATTGTCGGACTCGGTCTCTGGCTGAAGCTGGAGATGGCCGCCGGCAACGTCGGCTGACAGCACGCACGAAAAGGGCGGCTGACCTGATGGGTCAGCCGCCCTTTCGCCTTTGCTCTGTCGTCGGCTCAGCGCAGTGCCCGGGAGCTCAGCGGGACCTGGGCTGCCGCAGCCCGGTCGAGCAGCCAGACGGTACGCGAGACGCCGTGCACCCCGGCCGCGGGCAGCTGCACCGGCCCCGCCCCGGTCAGCGCCATGCCCACCGCGCCCGCCTTGTCCGGTCCGGCCGCGATCAGCCACACCTCGTCGGCCGTGTTGATCGCCGGCAGGGTCAGCGTGGTGCGCACCGGCGGCGGCTTCGGGCTGCCCCGCACCGCGCTGACCGGCCGCGTCTCGTAGGCCACCGGGTGCTCCGGGAAGACCGACGCCACGTGCCCGTCCTCGCCCACGCCCAGCAGCAGCACGTCGAAGTGCGGCAGCTCGCCCGAGCCGGGCGCGGAGCGGGCGAGTTCCGCGGCGTAGCGCGCGGCCGCCAGTTCCGGGTCTGCGCCGTCCGGCCCGTCGGCGGGTGGCATCGGGTGCACCCGGGCGGGATCGAGCGGCAGCGCGTCCAGCAGAGCCTCGCGCGCCTGGGTGTCGTTGCGGTCCGGGTCGCCCGCGGGCAGGAAGCGCTCGTCGCCCCACCAGAGGTCGACCCGGGACCAGTCGACCGCGTCCCGGGCCGGGTTGGCCAACACCGCCCGGTATACGGCGGCCGCGACCCGGCCCCCGGTCAGCACGATGTCGGCCGAGCCCCGCTCGGCCTGCGCGTCCAGCACCCGCACGATCAGGCGCGCGGCCACCGCCTCAGCGAGCAGCCGCGCGTCCGCGTGCACCATCACACTCTGCTCCGTCACGCGGGCACCGTCTCCCACGCCGGGTCCTGCCAGATGTGGGTACGCACGCCCGCGCGCTCGGCGAGTTCGGCCGAGCCGGTGGCGGCGGCCAGCGCCGCGGCGTAGGGCTGGTCGGCGTCGAGCCGCTGCAGCTCCTCGGCGAGGACCTCGCCCAGGCGCCGCTCGACCAGCGGTAGCACCTGATCCCGGACGCCGCTCTTGCGCAGCAGCGCCATGCCGTCGCCGGTGCTGTGCAGGCTGAGGCTGCCGCCGTCGGCCAGCGTGAAGTCGACGCCGGACAGGCTGCCGTGCGCCGCGTCGGCCGTCTCCACCGTGATCTGAGTCCGCGCGATGATCCAGCCGCGCAGCAGGGCGCCCAGCGGGTCGCCGGGGGAGGCGTGCACCCGAGCCGAGACGGCGGGCGCCGGCTCGGTGTCGAAGGCGCCGGCGATGAGCGAGCGCCAGCCGGTCAGCCGGGTCCAGGACAGGTCGGTGTCGCCGGGGGCGTAGTCCACCGCCCGCTGCCGCAGCGCCGCGGCGGGGTCGGGGCACTGGGCGATGTCGGTGACCCGCCGCTCGGCGACCACGCCCAGCGGGTCGTACGCGATGTGCTCCGGCGGGCAGCCGTGCCACCAGGTGACCACGGGCACGTCCGGGGCCAGCAGCGGCATGACCACCGACTCGCTGTGCAGCGCGAGCCGGCCGTGCATCCGCATGATCACGGCCTCGCACGGGCCGAGCCGGCCGCCGACCACGATCTCGGCGTCGAGCCGGTCCTTGGCGACGGCGGTCGCGGTGTCGACCCCGGCCACCGGGCCGCGGCTGACCACGAGCAGGCGGCAGGGGTGCGACGCGGCGGCGATGGTGGCGGCGTCCTCGACCTGCCGGACGCGGCCCTCGTCCACGATGACGACCAGGTTCAGCGCGAGACCGCTGGCGACGCCGCCCGCGTTGCGCCGCTCCGAGGCGAGCTTGCGCACCACCTCGTTACCGGTGGTGTCCCACAGGGCTAGCATCCGCTCCTACTTCCGCTGACGTACGTCGATGGGTTCATGCCCGCCGCCAGGAGCGTCCCTCGCGGGCCAGCATCTCGTCGGCCTCGCGCGGTCCCCACTCGCCGGCCCGGTAGGTGGCCGGCTTGGTGCCCTGCCAGGCGTCCTCCAGCGGGTCGATGATGCGCCAGCCCTCCTCGACCTCGGCCGCGTCCGGGAACAGCGTCCGGTCGCCGAGCAGCACGTCGAGGATGAGCCGCTCGTACGCCTCGGGGCTGGACTCGGTGAAGGCCTCGCCGTAGGCGAAGTCCATGGTGATGTCGCGCAGCTCCATCTGGGTGCCGGGCACCTTCGAGCCGAACTTGAGCATCACGCCCTCGTCCGGCTGCACCCGGATCACCAGCTGGTTGTTGCCGAGCAGCTCCACGTCCTCCGGGTAGAACGGCAGGTGCGGCGCCTTCTTGAAGAGCACCGCGACCTCGGTCACCCGGCGCGGCAGGCGCTTGCCCGCGCGGATGTAGAACGGCACGCCCGCCCAGCGGCGGTTCTGGATGGTCAGCCGCACCGCCGCGTACGTCTCGGTGGTCGAGTCCGCCGGGACGTCGGCCTCCTCCAGGTAGCCCTTGGCGCGCGCGCCGGCCACCCAGCCCTTGAGGTACTGCCCGCGGACGGTCTCGGTCGCCACGTCCTTCGGCGGCACGGTGGCCCGCAGCACCTTGAGCTTCTCGGCGCGGATCTCGCTCGCGTCGAAGGTGGTCGGCTCCTCCATGGCGACCAGCGCGAGCAGCTGCATCAGGTGGTTCTGCAGCACGTCGCGGGCCGCGCCGGTGGCGTCGTAGAAGCCGGCCCGGGTGCCGATGCCGACGTCCTCGGCCATGGTGATCTGCACCGAGTCGACGTACTTGGAGTTCCAGAGCGGCTCGAACAGCGAGTTGGCGAAGCGCAGCGCCAGGATGTTCTGGACCGTCTCCTTGCCCAGGTAGTGGTCGATCCGGAAGACGTCCTCGGCGGTGAACACGTCGTCGACGAGGTCGTTGAGCGACTTGGCCGAGGCCAGGTCCTCGCCGAACGGCTTCTCCACGACGACCCGGCGCCAGCCGCCGCACTTGTCGTTGTCCGCCATGCCGGTGCGTTCCAGCTGCTTGAGCACGGTCGGGAAGGCCGCCGGGGGGATGGACAGGTAGAACGCGGCGTTGCCCTGGATGCCGTGGCTGTCGCGCAGCTCGTTCAGGCAGGCCGAGAGCCGGTCGAAGGCGGCGTCGTCGTCGAACGCGCCGCCCACGAACCGGATGTTGCCGGCCAGCCGGGTCCAGACCTCCTCGCGCCACGGGGTGCGCGCGTGCTCCATGGCCGCGGTGCGGGCCATGCTCTCGAAGTCGCCGTCGCCCCAGTCGCGCCGGGCGAACCCGGCGATGACGAAGCCGGGCGGCAGCAGACCCCGGTTGGCCAGGTCGTACACGGCCGGGATGAGCTTCTTGCGGGCGAGGTCACCGGTGACCCCGAAGATGACCACCGCGCAGGGCTCGGGGATGCGCGGCAGGCGGCGGTCCTGGGGGTCCCGCAGCGGATTGCGCCGCTGCGGGACGGACGGCACGGTCACGTGACGTCACCCTTCCTTGTGGGGGGCCAGGCGGGCGGCCGCGTCGAGCAGCTGGGCGATGCCCTTGGCGCGGTCGGTGAGGTGCAGGTGCAGCAGCGGGCGGTCGCGCCCCGCCAGCGCCTGCCGGTCCCCGCCGGCCTGCGCCGCCTGCAGTTGCCCGAACGTGTACGGCCTGCCCGGCACCGGCAGATCCTCGGCAACCTCGCCGGTGATCTGCAGGAACGCGCCGGACTGCGGGCCGCCCTTGTGGTACTGGCCGGTCGAGTGCAGGAAGCGCGGGCCCCAGCCGAAGGTGACCGGGCGGCCGCTCGCGGCGGCCAGCAGCTCGCGCAGCCTGGCGGTGTCGGCGTCGGCGAACCGGTCCAGGTACGCCATGATCGCGACGTAGCCGTGCCCGCCCGCGGCGTCCAGCAGGGCGCGCAGGGCCTCCTCGACGGAGCCCCCGGCGCCGTACCCGACGATGTCGCCCTCGGTGAACGACGGCGCCGCCGCGGGCAGCCCCTCTTCGAGGATCTTGGCGGTGTTCTGCTTCGACTCGGTGACGTTGGGCTGGTCGAACGGGTTGATGCCGAGCACCCGCCCGGCCACCGCGGTGGCGACCTCCCAGCACAGGAACTGCGCGCCCAGCGCCCCGTTGACCGAGACGTGCGGGACCACGCCGCTGCCAGGGATCTCGCCGACGCCCAGCGCCCCGCCGACCGTGGCGGTCAGCACGTCCTCGCCGGTCGCGCCGGCGCTGGTCGGGGTCTCCACGACGACCGGCAGGACGCCCTTGCCCTCCTTGCCGGTGGACTCGGCGATGAGCTGCTCGGCCCAGTCGCCCAGGCCGGTGATGCCGCTGCCGTCGTCCACCAGCGCGAGCTTGTCGCGGCCGTTGCGGGCCGCCGCGCCCATCGCCGCGCCGAGCAGGAACGCCGGGTTGTCGAGGTCCTCGGTCAGCGTGCTCGCGAACCACTCGGCCTGGTCCAGCAGCTCGGCCACGTCGACCCCGGCCAGCGCCGTGGGCACCAGGCCGAACGCGGTCAGCGCGGAGTAGCGCCCGCCCACGTCGGCGTCGGCCAGGATCACCGAGGCGCCCATCTCGCGGGCGGTCGCCTCCAGCGGCGAGCCCGGGTCGGTGACCACGACGAACCGGCGGCCCGCCTCGGCCGGGCTCAGGCCCGCGTCGAGGAACGCCTGCCAGTACGCCCGGCGGTGGCTGTCGGTCTCGACGGTGCCGCCCGACTTGCTGGACACCACCACCACGGTGCGGTCCAGCCGGTCGCGCAGCGCCGCGGCCACCTGGCCCGGGTCGGTGGTGTCCAGCACGGTGAGCTGCTTGCCCACCGTGAGGGAGATCACCTCCGGGGCCAGCGAGGAGCCGCCCATGCCGGCCAGCACCACGTGGTCCAGCTCGCCCAGCTCGTCGCGCAGCGCGGCGAGCTGCGGCAGCAGCGCCCGGCTGCGCTCGAACGTGTCCACCCAGCCCAGCCGGATCGACGCCTCGGGCTCGGCGGCCGGACCCCACAGCATGGCGTCCTTGGCCGCGAGCTTGGCGGGCACGCCGTCGGTCAGCAGCTCGGCCAGCACCGGCTCCGCCTCGGCCGCGATCTCGCGGGAGACCCTGACGGTCAGCCCGCCCCCAACAGACATCTCCTGCGTCACGCCTGCTCCAGTTTCGCCTGTACGCCCTCGAGGAGCTCTTTCCAGCTGGCGTCGAACTTGGCCACGCCGTCGCGCTCCAGGAACTCGACGACGTCGTCGTAGTCGACGCCGACCTCGCGCAGCGCGTCGAGGGTCATCTCGGCCGACTGCAGGTTGCCGGTGACGGTGTCGCCGGGCACCTTGCCGTGGTCGGCGAAGGCCTGCATGGTCTTCTCCGGCATGGTGTTGACCGTGTTCGGCGCGATCAGCTGCTCGACGTAGAGCGTGTCGGGGTAGGCCGCGTTCTTGGTGCCGGTGGAGGCCCACAGCGGCCGCTGCGGGCGCGCCCCGGCCGCCTTGAGCGCCGCCCAGCGCTGGCCGCCCACGACCTCCAGGTGCGCGCCGTACGCCAGGCGGGCGTTGGCCACCGCGGCCTGCCCGCGCAGCGCCAGCGCGTCCGGAGTGCCGATCTTCTCCAGCCGCTTGTCGATCTCGGTGTCGAAGCGCGACACGAAGAACGACGCCACCGACTCGATCTTCGACAGGTCATGCCCGTTGGCCTTGGCCTGCTCCAGGCCCTCCAGCCAGGCGTCCATCACCGCGCGGTAGCGCTCCAGCGAGAAGATCAGCGTCACGTTGACGCTGATGCCGGCGGCCAGCGCCGCGGTGATCGCGGGCAGGCCGGCCAGGGTCGCCGGGATCTTGATGAACAGGTTGGGCCGGTCGACCAGCCACCACAGCTGCTTGGCCTCGGCGATGGTCGGCTCGGTCTGGTCGGCCAGCCGCGGGTCGACCTCGATCGAGACCCGGCCGTCCACGCCGTCGGTGGCGTCGTAGACCGGCCGCATCACGTCACACGCCCACCGGATGTCGTACGTGGTGAGCATGCGCACCGCCTCGTCGACCGAGACGCCGCGCACCTTCAGCTCGTGCAGCTGCGCGTCGTAGTCGTCGCTGCCGGCCAGCGCCCCGGCGAAGATGGTCGGGTTGCTGGTGACGCCGACCACGTGCGACTCGTCACGCAGCTTGGTCAGCGCGGTGTGGGAGCCGCCCTCGGTCAGCCGCTCCCGGGAGATGTCGTCGAGCCATACCGCGACGCCCGCGGCGGACAGCTCGCCCAGTGGTTCCGTCATGTCGTTCACGCACCTGCCTTCGCGAGGGAGCGGCGGGCCGCGTCGGCGACCGCCTCCGGGGTGAAACCGAACTTCTCGAACAGGGTCTGGTACGGCGCGGAGGCGCCGTAGTGCTCCAGGCTCACCGACTCGCCCGCGTCGCCGACCAGGTCACGCCACGACATGGCGATGCCGGCCTCGACGCTGACCCGCGCCTTGACCGCGGCCGGCAGCACCGACTCGCGGTAGGCCGCGTCCTGCTGCCGGAACCACTCCTGGCAGGGCATCGACACGACCCGGGTGGGCGTGCCGGCGGCCTCCAGCTGCTCGCGGGCGGCCAGCGCCAGCGACACCTCGGAGCCGGTGGCGATGAGGATCACCTGCGGGGTGCCCGACGACGCCTCCTCCAGCACGTAGCCGCCGCGGGCGAACGCGTCGGCGGTCGCCTTGGCCGGGTCGAGCACCGGGATCGCCTGGCGGGTCAGCGCCAGCGCGGTCGGGCGGTCGCTGTGCCGCAGCGCCATGCGCCACGCGTGCGACGTCTCGTTGGCGTCGGCCGGGCGGACCACGTCCAGGCCCGGGATGGCGCGCAGCGCGGTCAGCTGCTCCACCGGCTGGTGGGTCGGGCCGTCCTCGCCGAGGCCGATCGAGTCGTGCGTCCAGACGTAGGTCACCGGCAGCTGCATCAGCGCGGCCAGCCGCACCGGCGGGCGCATGTAGTCGCTGAACACCAGGAACGTGCCGCCGTAGACGCGGGTGCCGCCGTGCAGCGCGATGCCGTTCATGATCGAGCCCATGCCGTGCTCGCGGATGCCGAAGTGCAGCGTGCGGCCGAACTCGTGGCCGGGGAACTCCTTGGTGGCGTACTCCGCCGGGACGAACGACGGCTCGCCCTTCATGGTGGTGTTGTTGCTCTCGGCCAGGTCGGCCGAGCCGCCCCACAGCTCCGGCAGCACCGGGGCCAGCGCGTTGAGCACCTGGCCGGAGGCGGCGCGGGTGGCCACGCCCTTGGCGTCGGCCGGGAAGCTGGGCAGCGCGTCCTCCCAGCCCTCCGGCAGGGTCCGGGTCTTCATCCGGTCGAACAGCGCCACCCGCTCCGGGTTGGCCTTGGCCCAGTCCTGGAACGAGTCCTTCCACTGCGCGTGCAGCACGCGGCCACGCTCGGCCACGGCACGCGTGTGCTTGATCACCTCGTCCTCGACCGGGAACGCGACCGAGGGGTCGAAGCCCAGCACCTCCTTGACCGCGGCGGCCTCGTTCGGGCCGACCGCCGAGCCGTGGATCTTGCCGGTGTTCTGCTTGGTCGGCGCGGGCCAGCCGATGATGGTGCGCAGCGCGATGAAGCTCGGCTTGTCGGTGACCGCCTTGGCGCGCTGGATCGCCGCCCACAGCTGCGGGATGTTCTCCTCATACCCCGTGTTGCCGTGGGTCCAGTCGACCTTCTCCACGTGCCAGCCGTACGCCTCGTAGCGCGCGCAGACGTCCTCGGACTTGGCGATGCGGGTGTCGTCCTCGATGGAGATCTCGTTGTCGTCGTAGAAGACGATGAGGTTGTCCAGCTTCTGGTGGCCCGCGATGGCGGAGACCTCGTGGGTCACGCCCTCCTCGATGTCGCCGTCCGAGCAGATCACGTAGACGTGGTGGTCGAACGGGCTGGTGCCGGGGGCGGCGTCCGGGTCGAACAGGCCCCGCTCGCGGCGCGCGGCCATCGCCATGCCGACCGCGTTGCCCAGGCCCTGGCCCAGCGGGCCGGTGGTGGTCTCCACGCCGCGGGTGTGGCCGTGCTCGGGGTGGCCCGGGGTCAGCGAGCCCCACTGCCGCAGCGCCTGCAGGTCCGACAGCTCCAGGCCGTAGCCGGCGAGGAAGAGCTGGACGTAGAGGGTGAGGCTGGAGTGCCCGGCGGAGAGCACGAACCGGTCGCGGCCGGTCCAGTCGGGGTCGCTGGGGTCCAGCCGCATGGCCCGCTGGAAGAGGAGGTAGGCGAGGGGGGCGAGGCTCATCGCGGTGCCCGGGTGGCCGTTGCCGGCCTTCTCGACGGCGTCCATGGCCAGGACGCGGGCGGTGTCCACCGCGCGGCGGTCGATGTCAGACCAGATCAACTGCTCGGTCACAGCTGTGCTACTCCTAGCGGGCTAGTCCGTCACCGCCAGGCCGTGGACAGGTTCGCCACGCCCAGGGGCTCCGGCAGGTACAAAGCATCGTCGCGCGGGCGGCCACGGTGTCGCCGGCGTCGGTGTTGACCCTACTCATACCCTGCACGACACATGTGCGAACCCGTCCATTCCGCGCGAGGTGGCGCGCTCGCAGGGCTTGACCAGCGTTGCCGTACTGTGTAGCGGGTGAGCACGCTCGCCGCAGAGTCGCCCGACGCGGCCACCACAGATCTCCCGTCCCCCCGCACCAGCCCGATCCCGGTCCAGCCGGGCGCGGCAGCCCGTGCCGCGCAGGAGCGGGCCCGCAGTGCCCGCTGGGCGAAGGTGGGGGCGTACGTCGCCCTCACCAAGCCGCGCATCGTCGAGCTGCTGCTGGTCACCACCGTCCCGGCGATGATGCTGGCCGCCGAGGGGCTGCCGTCGCTCTGGCTGATGCTGGTGGTGCTGGTCGGCGGCTCGTTCGCGGCCGGCGCGGCCAACGCGATCAACTGCTACCTCGACCGCGACATCGACCCGCTGATGGGCCGCACCTCGCGCCGTCCGCTGGTCACCCACCAGGTGGCCCCGCGGCACGCGCTGCTGTTCGGCCTGTCCCTGGCCGCCGCGTCGACGGTGCTGATGGCGCTGTTCACCAACTGGCCGGCCACCGCGCTGACGGTGGCGGCGATCGTCTACTACGACGTGATCTACACCGCCTGGCTGAAGCGCACCACCCCGCACAACACCTTCTGGGGCGGCGTGTGCGGGGCGATGCCGGTGTTGATCGGCTGGGCGGCGGTCACCGGCTCGCTCGCCCCGGCGGCGTGGCTGCTGTTCGGCGTCGTCTTCTTCTGGCAGATGCCGCACTTCTACGCGCTGGCCATCCGGTTCAAGGACGACTACGCCCGCGCCGGCATCCCCATGCTCACGGTGACCGCCACCCCGCGCCGGGTCGCGATCGAGTCCGTGGTGTACTCCTGGCTCACGGTGGCCACCTCGCTGGCGGTGTGGCCGCTGGGCATGTCGTCGGTGTACGGGCTGCCCGCGCTGATCTGCGGTGGCTTCTTCATCCTGGAGGCGCACGGCCTGTACAGCCGCACCATGAAGGGGGAGCCGGTCAAGCCGATGCGGCTGTTCCACTGGTCCACGGCGTACCTCACGATCGTGTTCGTGGCCGCCGCGGTCGACGTGTTCATCTGAGCAGTTCTTGGCTGTTTGGGCAGGACACGCCCGATTTGGCAGCGGAGTGTCGGCCAGCTGACTCCGGCTGACTGAGCACTGTCCGTTCTGCGACGCATTGACCGTGATATTTCTGGGCGAACTCGGACACTTGATCAATAATCACAGAGTTGCGATCACGTAACAGGAATCACAAAAGGTCCTCACAGTACCTCCGCCGGACGCCCGTTCTGCTTATGGTGCTTGGCATGGCAGATGGTTCAGATACGACGATGACGATCGAGCACCCCACCGCCACGCTCGTGGCGGGCCTGCGCGAGTTCGCGAGCGCGCACGGGGGAGCGAAGGGCGTCATCGAGTACGTCGGTCGGCGTGGTGCGCGCATCGTGCTGGTGGGCACTGACGGAGCCTGGGGCGACCAGTTCGCCGCGAGCACCGACATCGCCAGGGCCGCCTGCGAGCGGGCCGGCGTCACCGTGGAGAACGAGTGGGAGCGTGAGCTCATCGAGCTGATGCGGCCCACCAACGACCTCTGGCGCTCCATGTCCAAGCGGACGCTGGCACGCTGAGGTTCTTTCACCTCTCTCCGGTTATATTCGGATCTTGTGAGCACACCCCTTGACCACGCGACCCGGGCAGCTGCCCGGGTCGCCCTGGTTTCCAGCCCCGTTCCCGCTCCGGCTGCGGCCGCCCGGCGTCCGCGCGTCGCGATCGTCACCTGCGCCGAGATCCCGCTGCTGGAGCCCGACGACCAGCTGGTGCTGCCCGCGCTGGCCGCGCTGGGCGTCGACGCCGAGCCCGCCGTGTGGGACGACCCGTCCGTCGACTGGGCCGCGTACGACCTGGTCGCGCTGCGTTCGACCTGGGACTACGCGCAGCGCCGCGACGAGTTCCTGGCCTGGGCCCGCCGCGTGCCCCGCCTGGTGAACCCGGCCGAGACGGTCGCCTGGAACACCGACAAGCGCTACCTCGCCGAGCTGGCCGCCGCCGGGCTGCCGGTCACCCCGACCGTGTTCCTCGCCCCCGGCGACTCCTGGACCCCGCCCGGCGGCGAGTACGTCGTCAAACCCGCCGTCAGCGCGGGCAGCCGGGACACCGGCCGTTACGGTCCCGCCGACGGAGCCCTGGCCGTCGCGCACGTGCGCCGCCTGCAGGCCGCGGGCCGGATCGTCATGGTGCAGCCCTACCTGCCGGCCGTGGACTCCTACGGCGAGACCGCGCTGCTGTTCTTCGCCGACCCGGTGACCGGCCGACTGGTGTACAGCCACGCCATCCGCAAGGGGCCCATGCTGACCGGCCCCGACGAGGGCATGGACACCCTGTACAAGCCGGAGGAGATCACCCCGCGCGTGCCCACCGCCGCCGAACTCGCCGTCGGCGAGGCCGTCGTGGCGACCCTGCCCGGCGGCCTGGCCTACGCCCGCGTCGACCTCATCCCCGACGAGCGCGGCAACCCTCTGCTCGTCGAGCTGGAACTCACCGAGCCCTCGGTCTTCATGCTCCACCACGCCGAGGCTCCCGCCCGCCTCGCCACCGCCCTGGCCTCCTTCCTCTGACGCCCCGCCGCCCGGCCGTCGCCCCGCCCTGAGCCGGGCCGACTGGCTCGACCGGCTCAGCCAGCCGGCTCGCCGGGGAAGATCGCCATCTCGTGTCCAAACCCGGGGTCCAGCCCGACTTTTGGACACGAAGCCGCGATCTTCGCCAACCCCACCGCCCGCAACCATGCCAAGATCACGTTGATCTTGCGCGAAATGTTAGGGATATGCCCGGAAAGGGCGTGTCGCACCCACAGTCCGCGCAAGATCGGCGCGGGAGAGGGGGTGGGGGTGGGGTTAGAGGGGGGTGCGGGCGAGGAAGTCGCGGAGGCCGGCGCCTGGGGGGTCTTCGGGGTGGGCGGCGAGGCCGCGTTCGGCCCAGTGGCGGGCGAGGGTGGGTTCGTTTATGTCGGCCAGGGCGCGGGCTAGGCGGCCGTATTGGGCGGGGTGTTTGAGGTCGCCGCCGATGACCTCGATGAGGGTGGCGGTGTCCTGTTCCCAGCGGGCGAGGCGTTCGACGGCGTCGCGGGCGCTGAGGTCGCCGGGGTCGGCGGCCCAGCGGCGGCGGACGACGGAGCGGTAGTGGTCCAGGCCCTCTTTGCCCAGGGCGGGGCCGTAGGCCCAGATGTCGACGGGGCACCAGCGGCCCGCGTCGAACTGCACGGTGACCAGCCAGTCGGCCAGCTCGACGGGGTCGGGCGGGTCCTGGCGGCAGGCCTCGGCGTGGGTGGCCAGCAGGCGGCTGAGCAGGTTGTCCAGCGCGCCGGAGGCGTCGTCGGCGTGGTCGAGGGTGGTCAGCAGCAGCTCGACGGCGTGGGCGAGCGGCTCCCGGGCGATGGGGGCGCGGCCGGTGCGCACGAGGGTGGCCAGCTCCTCGGTGATCTGCGCGGCGTTCTCGGCGTGCCGGACGCTGGCCCAGTAGTCCAGGTCACCGGCAGTGGTGAAGGCCCGGGTCACCACGCCGGGCAGCGAGTCGTCGGGGTGCGCCTGCGGCGCGCGGCGCAGAGAGGTCGGCACCCCGCCATCATCGCTCCGCGAGGCGGCCGCCGGGGGCGGTCTGGGACCGGTTGACGCCCGGATCGGAATCCGTTGGTTACCGGACGGTGACCAATGTCCGGGCTGTTTCGGGCCTGGTCGTGCTGGGCGCGCTCCCAGCCGCTCCGGGGGCGTCGAAGCCGGTCGCCCACGCCACGCCGAGGGTGGCGACCCACACCGCGCAGGCGCCGGCCATGTGGAAACCGACCAGTACGGCGGGCAGGTGGGTGAAGTACTGCACGAAGCCGATCGCGCCCTGGGCGAGCGAGACGGCGAGCAGGAGCGCGCTCGCGCGGGCCATGGCCGGGGAGGACACCGCGCGGGCGGCGAACCAGCAGGCCACGGCGAGGCCGAGCATGAGGAAGACGGCGTCCACGTGCAGCTGCGAGATCATCTCGGCGTTCAGGCCGGTGCGCCGGGCCTTGTCGTCACCCGCGTGCGGGCCGCTGCCGGTGACGATGACGCCGATCACCACCACGACGGCCGACGCGGCGGTCAGCGCCCAGGTCAGCCCGCGCAGCCGGATCGCGCCTGGGACGGCATCAGGGCGGGGCACGGTGCGCTGCCAGAGGGCGTACGAGCCCGCGATCATCACGGTGGAGAGCAGGAAGTGCAGGCCCACGACGTACGGGTTGAGGTCGGTGAGGACGGTGATGCCGCCCACCACGCCCTGCCCGGGGATGCCCAGCAGCAGCGCGACCGACAGCGCCCGCAGGCGCGGGTGCCGCCAGGCGGCCAGCACCAGCAGCACCGCGATCGCGCCGAGCACGAAGGTGAGCAGCCGGTTGCCGAACTCGACGGCGCCGTTGATCCCCATCGCGGCGGTGGTGGTGTACGAGTCCTCGGTGCACTTGGGCCAGGTGGGGCAGCCCAGGCCGGAGCCGGTCAGCCGGACCGCCCCGCCGGTGATCACGATGCCGATGTTGCCCGCCAGCCCCGCGAGCGCGAGGCGGCGCTGCGTGAGGGGGCCGGCGTCGAGCAGCCGCCGGGTCACGGGCACGCGCTCCAGCAGCCTGGTCAGCCGGGGGAGCGGGGAGGCGGGGGCGGGCTCGACATCTCGCACGAACCGATGGTAGGCGTGCGTTCCGGGCGCGCCGAGCGCGGGCACGCGTAGTGTCACGTGTCACGCCGGGGGCGGTTTGCGCACGTCGAACTAAATAAGTCACACTGGCGTAGTGAAAAAGGGTGCGGTGGTCGTCGAGCCATCCGATCGGCGCTCGGGCCATCCGGCCACGCGCGATCGGGTGCTCGAGCTGCTCGCCCAGGGCCCCGCCACCGCGGCGGCGCTCGGCGAGGAGCTGGGCCTCAGCCCGGCCGGCGTCCGGCGCCATCTCGACGCGATGTTCGCCGAGGGCCTGGTCACCGCCCGCGAGCAGGTGCTGCGCGGGCCCCGCGGCCGGGGCCGCCCGGCCAAGCTGTTCCTGCTCACCGACGCCGCCCGGGACGAGCTGGGCCGGCACGCCTATGACGGCCTGGCCACGGCCGCGCTGCGCTGGATCGCCGAGCGCGGCGGGCAGCAGGAGGTCGCCGCCTTCGCCGCCGCTCAGGTGGCCGCGCTCGAGGAGCGCTGCGAGTCCGCCGTACGCGACTCGGGTGATGATCCTCTCGCCCGCGCGGAGGCGCTGGCCGGGGCGCTGACCGCCCAGGGCTACGCTGCGAGCGCGTCCACGATCGCGACCGGCGGGCAGCTGTGCCAGCACCACTGCCCGGTGGCGCACGTCGCCGCCGAGTTCCCGCAGCTGTGCGAGGCCGAGACCGAGGTGATCGGCCGCCTGGTCGGCACGCACGTGCAGCGGCTCGCGACGATCGCGCACGGCGACGGGGTGTGCACCACGCACATTCCGGGCTTTGCCCGGGATCAGCAGCTCAAGCCGCCGAAACGTACTCAGCTTCTTCAGATCAACGACCGCGCCACGATAGGGACGGACTCATGACCGAGCAGATCACCACGACCGAGGACCAGCTCGCTGGCCTGGGCAAGTACGAGTACGGCTGGGCGGACCCGGACCTGGCCGGTGCCAACGCGCAGCGCGGGCTCAACGAGGCCGTGGTGCGCGACATCTCGGCGAAGAAGAACGAGGCCGACTGGATGCTGGAGCTGCGGCTGAAGGGTCTGCGCCTGTTCGGCCGCAAGCCCATGCCGAGCTGGGGCGCCGACCTGTCGGACATCGACTTCGACAACATCAAGTACTTCGTGCGCTCGACCGAGAAGCAGGCGGCCTCCTGGGAGGAGCTGCCTGAGGACATCAAGAACACGTACGACAAGCTGGGCATCCCGGAGGCGGAGAAGCAGCGCCTGGTGGCCGGTGTCGCCGCGCAGTACGAGTCCGAGGTCGTCTACCACGCCATCCGCGAGGACCTGGAGCAGCAGGGCGTGCTGTTCCTGGACACCGACACGGCGCTGCGCGAGCACCCGGAGCTGTTCCAGGAGTACTTCGGCACCGTCATCCCGGTGGGCGACAACAAGTTCGCCGCGCTGAACACCGCCGTGTGGTCGGGCGGCTCCTTCATCTACGTGCCGCCGGGCGTCAACGTGGAGATCCCGCTGCAGGCCTACTTCCGGATCAACACCGAGAACATGGGCCAGTTCGAGCGGACCCTGATCATCGTCGACGAGGGCGCGTACGTGCACTACGTCGAGGGCTGCACCGCGCCGATCTACTCCTCCGACTCGCTGCACAGCGCGGTCGTCGAGATCATCGTGAAGAAGAACGCGCGCTGCCGCTACACCACCATCCAGAACTGGTCGAACAACGTCTACAACCTGGTCACCAAGCGCGCCGTGTGCCACGAGGGCGCGACCATGGAGTGGGTCGACGGCAACATCGGCTCCAAGGTCACCATGAAGTACCCGGCGGTCTTCATGGTCGGCGAGCACGCCAAGGGTGAGGTGCTGTCGGTGGCCATGGCCGGTGAGGGCCAGCACCAGGACGCCGGCGCCAAGATGGTGCACGCGGCCCCGCACACGTCCAGCACGATCATCAGCAAGTCGATCGCGCGCGGCGGCGGCCGGACCTCGTACCGCGGCCTGGTCCAGGTGCTGGAGGGCTCGCACCACAGCAAGAGCACGGTCAAGTGCGACGCGCTGCTGGTGGACACCATCTCCCGCAGCGACACCTACCCGTACGTCGACATCCGTGAGGACGACGTGGCCATGGGCCACGAGGCGACCGTCTCCAAGGTCAGCGACGACCAGCTCTTCTACCTGATGAGCCGGGGCCTGTCCGAGGACGAGGCGATGGCCATGATCGTGCGCGGCTTCATCGAGCCCATCGCCAAGGAGCTGCCGATGGAGTACGCGCTGGAACTGAACCGACTGATCGAACTGCAGATGGAAGGCGCCGTCGGCTGATGACCACCGAAGCAATCGCACCGCCCAAGACCAAGTCACAGGCGCTGCGTTCGTTCCACGCCGCCGATTTCCCGGCGCTCACCGGCCGTGAGGAGGAGTGGCGCTTCACGCCGCTCAAGCGCCTGCGCGGGCTGGACCGGATGACCGCCGGGGACGTCGCCGACGAGGCGGCCCACTGGCCCGCGTACGGCCACGGCGTGCTGCCCGAGGGCGTGACGGTCACCGGCATCGGCCGCGACGACGCCCGGATCGGCAGCGTGCTGACGCCGTTCGACCGGATCAGCGCGCTGGCCTTCGAGTCGTTCGAGACGGCGACGCTGGTGCGGTTCGCGCCCGAGGCGGTCCCGGCCGAGCCGGTGACCCTCCAGATCGACGGCGGTCTGGCCGACACGGCGACCTTCGGCCACATGTTCGTCGAGGTCGGCGCGTTCGCCGAGGCGACGCTGGTGCTGGAGCAGACCGGCTACGCCACGCTCGCGGACAACGTCGAGATCGCGGTCGCCGACGGCGGCAAGCTGACCCTGGTCACGGTGACCGACTGGGCCGCCGACGCGGTGCAGGCGCAGCACGTCAAGGTCAGGCTGGGCCGCGACGCGCGCATCGTGCACGTGCAGGTGACCCTGGGCGGCAACCTGGTGCGCCAGTTCACCAGCGTGGACTACACCGGCCGCGGCGGCGAGGCGGAGCTGTACGGGCTCTACTTCGCCGACGGCGAGCAGCACATGGAGCACCGCCTGCTGGTCGACCACTCGGTGCCGGACTGCACCTCGTACGTGGGTTACCGCGGCGCGCTGCAGGGCGACGGCGCGCACACCGTCTGGGTCGGCGACGTGCTGATCCAGGACCAGGCCACCGGCACCAGCACCTACGAGGTGAACCGGAACCTGCTGCTGTCCGACGGCGCGCGGGCCGACTCGGTGCCCAACCTGGAGATCGAGACCGGCGAGATCGTCGGCGCGGGCCACGCCTCGGCGACCGGCCGCTTCGACGACGAGCAGCTGTTCTACCTGATGGCCCGGGGCATCCCGGAGGCCGAGGCGCGCAAGCTCGTGGTGCGCGGCTTCTTCGCCGAGCTGCTCGGCAAGATCCCGGCCGAGGAGCTGCGCGAGCGGCTCGGTGCGGCGATCGAGCAGCGCCTGGAGAAGGCGGGCGCGTGACCGAGTTCCTGAGGGCCTGTGCCGCCGACGAGATCGCCAAGGGGGCGGCGCTCGCGGTGGACCTGGAGGGCACCCCGATCGTGCTGGTGCACGCGGAGGACGACGGCTTCTACGCCGCGTACGACGAGTGCTCGCACGCCGCGGTGGCGCTGTCCGAGGGTGAGGTCGACGGCTGCACCCTGGAATGCTGGCTGCACGGATCGCGTTTCGATCTTCGTACCGGCGAACCCTCCGGGCTGCCCGCGACCGAACCCGTCCCCGTCTACCCCGTCGAAGTACGCGACGGCGATGTCTACGTCAGCCTGACGCCAAGCAATGGAGTAACCCGATGAGCAAGTTGGAGATCCGCGACCTTCAGGTGTCGGTGAAGCTGCCCGAGGGCGAGCTCAAGCCGATCCTGCACGGTGTCACGCTGACCGTGGAGTCGGGCCAGACCCACGCCATCATGGGCCCGAACGGGTCCGGCAAGTCGACCCTGGCCTACTCGATCGCGGGCCACCCGAAGTACGAGATCACCGGCGGCTCGGTGCACCTGGACGGCCAGGACGTGCTCGCCATGAGCGTGGACGAGCGCGCCCGCGCCGGCCTGTTCCTGGCCATGCAGTACCCGGTCGAGGTCCCCGGCGTCTCGGTGGCCAACTTCCTGCGCACCGCCAAGACCGCGATCGACGGCGAGGCGCCGAAGCTGCGCACCTGGGCCGGCGAGCTGAAGGGCTCCATGGAGAAGCTGGGCATGGACCCGGCCTTCGCCCAGCGCAACGTCAACGAGGGCTTCTCCGGCGGCGAGAAGAAGCGGCACGAGATCGTGCAGCTGGAGCTGCTCAAGCCGAAGATCGCCATCCTCGACGAGACCGACTCCGGCCTCGACGTCGACGCGCTGCGCGTGGTGTCGGAGGGCGTGAACCGGGTCAAGGACGCCAACGACACCGGCGTGCTGCTGATCACGCACTACACGCGGATCCTGCGCTACATCAAGCCGGACTTCGTGCACGTGTTCGTGGCCGGCCGCATCGCCGAGGAGGGCGGCCCGGAGCTGGCCGACAAGCTCGAGGCCGAGGGCTACGTGAGCTACACCGGCGCCGCGGCCGTGGGCGCCTGAGGGAGCTGGACATGACGACGTTGACCATCCCGGCCGGGATGCCGCAGTACGACGACAAGCCGCGCTTCGACGTGGAGCGCGTGCGCGCCGACTTCCCGATCCTGGACCGGGAGGTCAACGGTCACCGGCTCGCGTACCTGGACAGCGGCAACACCTCGCAGAAGCCGCGCCAGGTGATCGAGGCCGTGGCGGACTACTACGCCCGGCACAACGCCAACGTGGCCCGCTCCGTGCACACCCTGGGCACCGAGTCCACCGAGCTGTACGAGGGCGCCCGCGCCAAGGTCGCCGCGTTCATCGGCGCGACCAGCCCGGACGAGATCGTGTTCACCAAGAACGCCACCGAGGCGCTGAACCTGGTCGCGCACGGCTTCGGCCCGCACGCGGACGACCCGCGCTTCCGGCTCGGCCCCGGCGACGAGATCGTGATCTCGGAGATGGAGCACCACTCCAACATCGTGCCGTGGCAGCTGCTCTGCCAGCGCACCGGCGCGACGCTGCGGTGGTTCGGCATCACCGAGAGCGGCCGGCTCGACGAGACCAACCTCGAAGAGCTGGTCAACGAGCGTACGAAGATCGTCTCGATCGTGCACATGTCCAACGTGCTCGGCACGGTCAACGCGACCGCCCGGATCACCCAGCGGGTGCGCGAGGTGGGCGCGCTGCTCATGCTCGACTGCTCGCAGTCGGTGCCGCACCTGCCGATGGACGTCGTCGACTACGACGTGGACTTCATCGCGTTCACCGGGCACAAGATGCTGGCCCCGACCGGCATCGGCGTGCTGTGGGGGCGGCAGGAGCTGCTGAACGCGATGCCCCCGTTCCTGGGCGGCGGCTCGATGATCGAGACGGTGAAGCTGACCGGCTCGACGTACCTGCCGGCCCCGGCCCGGTTCGAGGCGGGCACCCCGCCGATCGCGCAGGCGGTCGGGCTGGGCGCCGCGATCGACTACCTGACCGAGATCGGCATGGACGCGGTGGCCTGGCACGACAAGGAGCTGACGGCGTACGCGCTCGACGCCCTGGCGACCGTGCCGGACCTGCGCATCTACGGCCCCGAGGTGCCGGTGGGGCGGGGCGCGACCATCTCGTTCACGCTGAAGGGCATCCACCCGCACGACGTCGGGCAGGTGCTCGACTCGCTCGGGGTGCAGGTGCGGGTCGGTCACCACTGCGCGCGGCCGATCTGCGATCGTTTCTCGGTGCCGGCGCTCACCCGAGCCTCGTTCTACCTCTACACGACGACCGACGAGGTCGACGCGCTCGTGCGCGGCCTCGAGCAGGTGCGGAAGGTCTTCGCCTAGCCATGCAGCTCGACCAGCTCTACCAGGAGATCATCCTGGACCATTACAAGCACCCGAAGGGCCGGGGGCTGCGTGAGCCCTACGCCGCCGACGTGCACCACGTGAACCCGACCTGCGGCGACGAGATCACGCTGCGGGTGGCCCTGGACGGGGAGACCATCCGCGACGTCTCGTACGACGGCCAGGGCTGCTCGATCAGCCAGGCCTCGGCGAGCGTGCTGCACGAGCTGGTGACCGGCCGCAAGATCGCCGACGCGCTGGCGGTGCACGCCGCGTTCGTCGAGCTGATGGGCGGCAAGGGCCAGATCGTGCCCGACGAGGAGGTGCTGGAGGACGCGGTCGCGTTCGCCGGCGTCGCCAAGTACCCCGCACGGGTCAAGTGCGCCCTGCTGTCCTGGATGGCGCTGAAGGACGCGGTCGCCCAGGCCGTCGCCCTCGAGAAGGAGGAAGTGTGATGAGCGAGACCGACATCGCCGAGGGCGCCGTCGACACCACCCGCGCGTCGGAGCAGGAGGCCGCGCTCGCCGCGGAGGCCACCACCGACGCGGTCGCGACGAAGACCGTCAAGAAGGCGGAGCTGGACGACGTCCGGGAGGCGATGAAGGACGTCGTCGACCCCGAGCTCGGCATCAACGTCGTCGACCTCGGCCTGGTGTACGGCGTGCACGTCGACGACGACAACGTGGCCACCCTGGACATGACGCTGACCTCGGCCGCCTGCCCGCTCACCGACGTGATCGAGGAGCAGACCCGCGCCGCGCTGTGCACCGGCCCCGGCGGCGGCCTGGTCAACGACATGCGGATCAACTGGGTGTGGCTGCCGCCGTGGGGTCCCGACAAGATCACCGACGACGGCCGCGACCAGCTCCGCTCCCTCGGCTTCAACGTCTGACCAGCACTTCCGCGAAAGGGCGCCCTCCGGGCGCCCTTTCGCGCGTCCGGGGCCCTTGACCGCCCGGCCCTTGGTCGTCCGGCCACAAGATCGTCCGACTTGCCAGGCACATGGGCGTTCGCGGGCTCATGATTCGCCCACCTGCCTGGCAAGTCGGACGATCTTGGCGTGGTCCGGGGAGCGGCGGCGGGATAATGCGGTTGATGACCTTCGGGCTGCCGTAGGAGGCTCGCGCTCATGCGCATCGCCACCCTTGCCGAACGACCCGATCTCGAAGACGCGCTGTGGGACATGCCCACGGCGTGGCCGGAGTTCATGCTGCACGACCCGATCTCGAACCTGTACTACGGGCTGTGCACCCGGCTCTGGCCCGAGTACATCCTGGTCGCGGAGGACCCGGACGAGCCCGGCCGGATCGTGGCCAAGGGGCACAGCGTGCCGTTCGTGCTGCCGGAGGGCGGCGAGCTGCCGATCGACGGCTGGGACGGGGCGCTGCGCCGGGCCATGCGGGCCAAGGCGCTGGGGGACACCCCGAACATCGTGTCCGCGATCGAGATCTCGGTGCGCCCGGACCGGCAGGGCACCGGCCTGTCCGCGCTGATGCTGGCCGCGATGCGGGACAACACCGCCCGGCTGGGCTTCGCGCACCTGGTCGCGCCGGTGCGGCCCAACGGCGCCAAGGACCCGCTGGAACCCATGACGGAGTACGCGTACCGCACGCGCGACGACGGACTGCCGGTGGACCCGTGGCTGCGGGTGCACGTCCGGGCCGGCGGCGTGATCGAGAAGATCGCCACCCGCTCGATGGTCATCCCGGGCACCTGCGCCGAGTGGGCCGAGTGGACCGGCCTGCCGTTCGACAAGACCGGCCAGGTGCTGGTGCCGAAGGCGCTCACCCCCGTGCACAACGACGCCGAGCACGACTGGGCCGTGTACGTCGAGCCCAACGTGTGGATCCGGCACCGCACCGGCGCCTGAGCCATCGACCGGAAAACACGTCGCGGAACCGGGGCGCGACCAGCAGAATCGCTCGCATGACTGATACCTGCCTGCGCCTCGCGCCCCGGTCCGCCACGGCGGAAGGACGGGGCCGACAGCAGCGTGGGTCCGAGTCCGGAGCGAGCCTCTCGCAGTCGTGACCGCCGCCTTCGTGGCGGGTCTGCTGGCGGGGTACGGCGTGGCCGTGCCCGTCGGCGCGATCGCGCTCCTGCTGATGAGCCTCACCGCCCGCACCTCGCTGCGGATCGGCGCCGCCGCCGCGCTCGGGGTGGCCGCGGCGGACGGCATCTACGCCCTGGTGGCCGTGCTCGGCGGGGCGGCGCTGGCCCGCTTCATCGAGCCGATCGCCACCCCGCTGCGCTGGGTCGCGGTCGCCGTGCTGCTCTACCTGGCGGTGTTCACCGCGGTGAGCGCGATACGCCACTACCGCGATCCGGCGCGGGCCAAGGAGACCCGGCTGCTCGACTCGCCGGGCCGGGCGTTCCTCGCGCTGCTCGGACTGACCCTGCTCAACCCCATGACCATCGTCTACTTCGGCGCGCTGGTGCTCGGCGGCCAGGCCATCGACGGCCTGACCGGGGCACAGGGCGCGGTGTTCGTCATCGCGGCGTTCCTCGCCTCGGCCAGCTGGCAGCTGTCCGTCGCGGCGGGCGGCGCGCTGGTGGGCCGGGTGCTCGGCACCCCACGCGGACGCCTGGTCACGGCCCTGGTGTCCAGCCTGGTGATCTCAGTGCTCGCGCTGGCGCTGGTCGTGGCAGAGTAGGCGCATGCTGCCTTCCCCCGCCGCGCTGCTGCTCGACTTCGGTGGGGTGATCGTCGAGTCTGGACGGTCACCCCACGACCGCCACTCCGCGCTGATCCAGCGGGTGCACCGGCTCACCGCGGGGGCGGTCTCCGCGGAGCAGATCCGCGATGCGCTGGGCCGCGCCAAGCAGGCACGCTCGCGGCTGCGGGAGGACGACGAGGAGTGCCTGGAGATCACCCACGAGCACCTCTGGGGCGAGCTGATCGCCGCCGAGTGGCCCGCGGTGGCCCGGGCCACGGTGCTGGTACACGCCACCGACCTGACCCGGCAGTGGGCCCGGCGCACGGACTGGCAGCTGCGGCCCGGCATCGCCGACCTGCTCGACTTCACCGTCGGGCGGGGCATGCCGGTGGCGGTGGTCAGCAACACCCCGTGCGGGCAGGCGCACCGCGATGCGCTCGACGACTTCGGGCTGACCGGGGCGATCGCCGCCCAGATCTACAGCGACGAGCTCGGGGTGTACAAACCGCACCCCAGCATGATCTGGGCCGCCGCCCGGGAGCTGGGCGTGCCCGCCGCCGCCAGCTGGTTCGTGGGCGACCAGCCGCACCGTGACATCGCGTGCGCGCGCCGGGCCGGGGTGGGGGCGGCCATCCTCATGCCCGAGGGGGAGCCGCGGGAGTCCGGCGAGCACACCCCCGACGCCGTGGTCGCCGACGGCAACGAGCTGCTCGACCTGCTGCGCAAGTCTCTCTAGGGACGCGGCGGGCGGTGCCGGTGGTGCGGGTGCTCCCGCTCGCGCCGAGCCCGCCGCTCCGCCACGGCCTGCATCAGCGGGAGCAGCGCGAGCAGCGGCAGGGCGTAGTTGGCCAGCGGCACGGCGGCGACCAGCGTGCACGACATCGTGGTGCAGGTGATGACGCCATGGCGCACGGCGCGCTGCACCGCCTCCTCCCGGCCGTCGCGCTGCAGCGGCCGCCGGTCCCGGATGCGCAGCGTGAGCAGCAGCCCGGCGACCGCGATGAAGAGCAGATTGATCATGTACAGGATGGTCGCGCCGCGCCCCTGGCCCACCTCGTAGGTCAGCACCGCCGTGGGCACCGGCAGGAACACCACGCCGAGCAGCCACAGCCCGTTGAGCAGCATGATGCCCTCGCCCACGTCGGCGAGGTTGTCGAAGATGCGCCGGTGCACCATCCAGAACAGCGACACCACCGTGAACGACATGACGAACGCGGCGAAGTCGCCCGCGTGCTCGCGCACGATCTGGTGGACCGGCTCGGTCTGGGCGTCCCGGGCGATGTCGGCCAGCGGCAGCACCAGCAGGGTCAGCGCGATCGCGACGACCCCGTCGGTGAACGCCGTGAGCCGGTTCAGCGAACGGGACTCCTCCACCCCTCGTCAGTACCACAAGGGCCCTGGTCAGCTCAGGTGCTTGAGCGCTTCCCGCCGGGACAGGCCGGACAGCTCCGGATGCGCCGCCACGAACCCGCGCACCGCTGCCGGGTCGGTCTTCGCGTACTCGCGCAGCGCCCAGCCGACGGCCTTGCGGATGAAGAAGTCCGGGTGCGGCGCGAGGTCCGCGCAGTAGCGCAGCAGCCGTTCGGCGTCGGTGTCGGCCTGGTACGTCAGCTGGTGCAGCAGCGCCGAGTCGGCGGCAGCCGTCAGGCGCGCGGCCAGGGCTTCCGTCAGCGCGAGTCCGGCGGCCCGGTCCCGCGTGCTGCCCCGGCCATGCCACCTCCTGCATATTGGCCTGCGATTTCCGCCCAGGGTGGATGGAATACTGCGAATCATGGACAGTACTCCGCCCGCGGCCGGCTTCGCCGCGCACTGGTCCGCCGTCGAGCCCGGTTACCTGAACACGGCCAGCTTCGGGCTGCCGCCGGACCGGGCCTGGGACGCCATGCAGGCCGCGCAGGCCGACTGGCGGCGCGGGCGGACCTCGTGGGAGGGCTGGGGCGAGTCCACCGACCGGGCCCGGCAGTCGTACGCCCGCCTCATCGGCGTGGACGCGGCCGACGTCGCGATCGGCGCGCAGGTGTCGCAGCTGCTCGCCCCGGTCGCCGCGGCGGTGCCGGACGGCGCGACAGTGCTGGTGCCGGAGCTGGAGTTCACCTCGGCGGTGTTCCCGTTCGCGGTGCACGCCGACCGGGGCGTGACCGTGCGCACCGCGCCGTTCGCGCGGCTCGCCGAGCGCATCGACGCCTCCGTGGACGTGGTGTCGTTCGGGCTGGTCCAGTCGTCGGACGGGGCGGTCGCCGACTACGCCGCGATCGTCGCGGCGGCCCGCGCGGCGGGTGCGCTGGTGGTCGTCGACGCCACCCAGGCGTGCGGCTGGCTGCCGTTCGACGGCTCGCTCGCCGACGTGGTGGTCACCGGGGCGTACAAGTGGCTGATGTCACCGCGCGGCACCGGCTTCGTGTATCTCGCGCCCGCCGCCCGGGAGCGGATGCGGCCGCTGGCCGCGAACTGGTACGCCGGGGAGGACGTGCACAGCTCGTACTACGGGCTGCCGCTGCGGCTGGCCAAGGACGCGCGCGCCTTCGACATCTCGCCCGCCTGGCACCCCTGGGTCGGCACCGCGCCCGCGCTGGAGCTCATCGAGGAGCTGGGCGTGGCCGCGATCCACGCGCACGACGTGGGCCTGGCGAACCGGTTCCGGGCCGGGCTCGGGCTGCCGCCCGGCGACAGCGCGATCGTGTCCGTGGACGTGCCCGGCGCCGACGCGAAGCTGGCCGCCGCGGGCATCCGCACGGCCGTGCGCAACGGGCGGATCCGCGCGTCGTTCCACGCGTACACCACGGAAGCCGATGTGGACGCCGCGCTGAACGCGCTGGTGGGCTGATGGTCGCGAAACCGGCCGCCGGTGGCGGGCGCTGGGCCGACGTCGAGCCGCGGCGGCTGCGCCGCTGGCTGGACGGCTTCTACTCCCGCCACGACGGCGCGGAGGAGGACGGGCTGAAGCTGTCCGCCGCCAACGGCGACACCGCTGAGCTGCTCCCCCCGCCCGGTATCGGCGCCGTGGCCGACATCGACGCGCTGCTCGCGGCGCTGGCCGTGCCGCGGCGGCTGGGGCTGCTGCTGGCCCGGCGCAACGCGGTCGCGGTCGGGGTCGCCGACGGCGACGAGCTGATCAGCTCCAAGGTGGACACGTTCTACGTGCAGGGGCGGACCGCTGCGGGCGGCTGGTCGCAGCAGCGCTACGCGCGCCGCCGGGAGAACCAGGCCGCCGGGGCCGCCCGCGACGCCGCCGACATCGCCGCGCGCATCCTGCTGCCGTACGCCGACAGCCTGGCGGCCCTGGTCTGCGGCGGCGACCGCGCCACCGTCGACGAGATCCTGCTGGACAAGCGCCTGGCGCCCCTGCTCCCGCTGCGCCACGAGCGCCTGCTCGACGTCCCCGAACCCCGCCACGCGGTCCTCGTCGAGGCGATCTCCACCGCCCACACCGTCCGCATCCACCTGGTCCCATAACCCCAAGATCATTGAACTTGCCTGGCAGTCGGGCGTATCGAGAGTCAAGATACGCCCGACTGCCAGGCAAGTCGGTGGACCTTCGCGAGGTGGTGGGCGAGCGTCAGCGGGAGAAGGTGTCGCACTGGCGGGGGTCGCCGGTGGAGTAGCCCTGGTAGAACCACTGCTGGCGCTGCTCGGAGCTGCCGTGGGTGAAGGCCTCCTGGTTGACGCGGCCGCCCGCCTTCTGCTGGATGGCGTCGTCGCCGACGGCCGCCGCGGCCTCCAGGGCCTGGTCGATGTCCTGCTGGGTGACGCTCTTGAACAGCGGCTGGCCGGTGGCGTCGGTGGTCTTGGCGGCCGCGTTCGCCCAGACGCCCGCGTAGCAGTCGGCCTGCAGCTCCATGGCGACCGAGTACCTGTTGGCGTTGGCGGGGTCGCGCTGCTGGGCGCGGCGCACCTGCGCCTCGGTGCCGAGCAGGGTCTGGATGTGGTGGCCGTACTCGTGGGCGAGCACGTACGCCTGCGCGAACTGGCCCTTCGCGCCGAAGCGGTTGGCCAGCTCGTCGTAGAAGCTCAGGTCGATGTAGACGTGGTTGTCGCCGGGGCAGTAGAACGGGCCGACGCCGGCCGTGGCCGGGCCGCACGCGGTGGACACCGAGCCGGTGAAGAAGCGGGTCGTCGCGGGCGTGTACTGCTGGCCGAGATACTGCGGCATGGCCGCGCGCCAGTACGCCTGGACCGAGTTGATGTAGAGCAGGTTGCGGCAGGCCGGGTTGTCGAACCGGTCGGGGTTCGAGCGGTCGCACTGCTGGGCCAGGGCGGTGCTGTTGACGTCGTTCGGGCCGGGCTGCTGCCCCGGCTGCTGGCCGGGGTTGAGCCCGCCCACGCCGCTGAACAGGCTGGAGCCGCCGCCGGTGCAGATGAGCAGGCCGACGCACAGGGCGCCGACCAGCAGCACGGCCATGCCGACCTTGCTGCGCATGAGCATGGGCAGCAGGCCCGCGAGGCAGCCGGCGCCCGCGCCGCCCATACCCCCGCCGCCGCCCCCGCCGCCGAACGGCGGGAAGCCGCCCCCGCCGCCGCCTCCGCCGCCGGAGCCGCGCATGTCCTCGACCTGTGACGGGTCGAGCTCTGCGTTCTCGTTGATGCTCACGTCCGTCAGCGTA